>JAUWIL010000033.1 GCA_030605385.1 Methanobacteriota archaeon | reverse complement strand
GAGACTAGATCCAGAGGATACCGAAATCAGGTCAAAGAAATCAAGATAAAATTCATCATCCACAACATAGACAGATATATAAAACAAAATATTCAATTTATTCTGGGAGGATTTCTACGGAGCCCATTATAGTATAACTAAGTACGTTGGAAGAATCTAATATGTGACTTCCAGATATTTAAAAGTTTCATTTCTTTTGCGCATCAACACCAGTCCACAATGTTGCCAGAATAGTCCTTTCAAGTACAATACCCTCAAAAACTCCAGAGCCACATCAGATCGATCTACTTTGTACGTCACTTTGCGCCCTGCTTCATTCTTGATACATACTCATGAATCTTCTCCATCATTCCATTCTCATCATCTAGGTTTTCCTGAATAATATTGACAATAGCGCTCCCGACTATTGCCGCATCCGCACCGGCATCTATCACAGCCTTCACATGCTCTGGTGTTGAGATGCCAAAGCCTACGGCGATTGGCAGGTTTGTTCTGGGTCGGACGCGTTTTACCAGCTCCAGCGTGGTGGTTGATATTTTTTCTCGTGCGCCCGTAACTCCGAGCAGTGATACAAGGTATATGAATCCACTTGCATGTTCCAGTATGTGTCCGAGGCGCGTGTCTGATGTGGTCGGCGCAACCAGAAATATCTGGTCGATATCGTAAGTGCGGGCTGTTTTGAGTGCCTGTGTACTTTCTTCGATTGGCATATCGGCTATGAGTATGCCGTCAACTCCTGCGTCTGCTGAATCTTTGTAGAATTTTTCCATGCCTCTTTTCTGCACTATGTTATAGTAGGTCAGGAAGACGAGTGGTATGTCTGAGAATCCTCTGATTTCATGCACGATGTCAAATATTTTATCAGGGTTAGTGCATGCCTTGAGTGCTCGCTCATTTGCCTGCTGAATGGTCGGACCATCCGCGATGGGATCCGAGAAGGGCACGCCCAGCTCAAGTATGTCCGCGCCGGCATCTATTATGGTTCTAGCGATGTTGATTGTCCTGGCAGGGCTTGGGTCGCCGGCAACAATGAACGAGATGAAACCGCCCCTATTCATATCTCTCAGTTCTGCGAATCTATCCTGTATTCTGCTCATAGCTCCCGCCCCATGAGTCTCGCAACCTCCATCACATCCTTGTCGCCCCTGCCGGATAGATTTATGACTATGATGTCTTCCCTGTCCAGCTCCTGCGAGAGTTTCAGCGCATGTGCAACTGCATGCGCCGATTCCAGTGCGGGTATGATTCCTTCCTTTGCTGCGAGCAGGTCGAAGGCGTCCAGCGCCTCGCTGTCCGTTATTGACACATACTCCGCTCTCTGGATGTCTTTCAGCATTGAATGCTCCGGTCCCACGCCCGGGTAGTCAAGACCTGCGGCGACGCTGTGTGTGCTGCCAATCTGACCATCATCATTCTGTATCAGATAGGATAGCGCGCCATGTAAGACGCCCTCCGAGCCTGCGACAATCGATGCCGCATGCCGTTTAGTGTGGATGCCCTCACCGCCTGCCTCCACGCCTATGAGTCTCACGCCATCATCGGGGACGAATTCATGGAAGATGCCGATGGCATTGCTTCCGCCGCCCACACATGCAAGAATTGCAGTCGGAAGCCGCCCTTCTTTCGCAAGTATTTGCTTTTTTGTCTCTATTCCGATGACCCGCTGGAAATCTCTCACGATTGTGGGATACGGATGCGGGCCCACCACAGAGCCTAACAAATAATAGGTGGTCTCAACATTGGCTATCCAGTCGCGCAGCGCCTCGTTCACAGCATCCTTCAACGTCTTTGAGCCGGAGGTAACAGGTATAAGTTTTGCATCGCACAGTTCCATCTTGAACACATTAAGCTTCTGCCTGCGGATATCCTCCTCACCCATGTACACTTCAACATCAATGCCGAGAACTGCGCCTGCTATGGCAGTTGCCAGACCATGTTGACCGGCACCCGTCTCGGCGACAATTCGTTTCTTGCCCATATGCTTTGCCAATAGCCCCTGCCCAAGGGTATTGTTTAATTTGTGTGCGCCCCCGTGCACCAGATCCTCGCGTTTCAGATATACTTTACAGCCCATATACTCTGAGAGATTTGCACAGAACGTCAGCGGTGTTGGTCTGCCTGCATATTCTCTCAGGTAATAATTCAGCTCAGTCTGGAATTTCTCATCATCCTTTAGCTCATAATAACTTCTCTCCAGCTCTTCCAGAGCATACATTAGAGGTTCGGGTGCGAATATTCCGCCGTATCTTCCAAATCGTCCTTTATCCATCTAAACTCCTCGCATTTTGGATGAATGCTCTCACCTTGTCGCGGTCTTTTACGCCTGGGGTGAGCTCCACGCCAGATGAGATGTCAACGGCATATGGTTTAACGATCTCAGTGGCATTCTTGACATTTTCCGGTGTGAGACCACCGCTCAGGATTATTGGTAACTTTGAGCGCTCAACAATTTCCCGAGCAGCATCAATGTCGAACAACTCTCCGCTGCCCATGCTGCTGTCAAGTAGCACCGCGTCGCACTTCATAGACGGCATAGGCTCGCCAATGTGCACGCCCCGAATTACCATGGTGCCACCAAACAATGAGTTTTCGAAGTCGGCATATATCTGCACCGCTGTGGGTTTTAACTCAAGAATGTCTTTGATTTTCTCCTTAGACTGTGTGGTAGTTACACAGACCGTGCATATGTAGGGTCCCACAGCTTCCAGTATCTCCTCAGCCTTTTCCATGGACACACACCTTGGTGAATCTGAGTATAGAACAACACCCAGTGCATGCGCTCCAACCTGTTCCACAAAGAGCGCGTCATCAACATTCGTAATTCCGCATATCTTCACGCGCATATCAGTTCCCTCAGTTTTTCTCCCGGATTCGGCGCCTCCATAATGCTTGTTCCTACAAGGAATGCATCGCAGTGGTCTTTGAGCATTCTTATGTCTTCAGGTGTGCGTATTCCACTTTCAGATATGATGATTCTGTCTGATGGGATAATGCCCGATAACCGAATTGTTGTTTCCAGGTCCACCTTTAGCGTTTTGAGGTCTCGGTTATTGATACCTATAAGTTCTGCATCCGTAGCGAGGGCAGCATCAACATCTTTCTCGTCATGCACTTCCACCAGCGGTTCAATCCCTATTTCACGACATTTCTCGATGAATGATTCGATTCTACCCTCTATAACTGCGGCTATTAGCAGGACGGCATCCGCTCCAATCGCCTTGGACTCGTATAACTGCGATGTACTGACTATAAAATCTTTTCTTAGAACGGGGAGGTTTTTAGAAGCATTTTTCGCTATTATCAGGTTGTTATTACTTCCGTTGAAATAATGCGGCTCGGTCAGAACTGACAGAGCTGCACAGCCATTATCAACAAGGTTGGAGACGATTTCTTTTATGTTTGCAAAACCGTAGTTTTGCAACCGTATGGAAGCTCTGCTTCCAGACATGTTTGCAAAATCAAAGATTTTGCAACCGTCTAAAAAGCGTTGCTTTTTAAACATGTTTGCAAAACCGTAGTTTTGCAACCGTATGGAAGCTCTGCTTCCAGACATGTTTGCGGAACGCAGTTCCGCAACAGTATGAAAAACCGTAGGTTTTTCAGACATACCGAGTTCTGTAAATGCTCTGATTATGCCAGCCGATGGTGATGCCAGCTTGATCTCTGCTATAATGGGGTTGCCCCCATCATACATTCTTATCGCCTGCTTCAAACTAACTGCAGAGCCGCCAAAATCATAAGCGCCCGGCTCATCAGGCAAACTGCCAGCCCTGACCATACTGCTTTCTATGATTCGGTCAAAAATCAGCATGACCACCACTTTCCCGCACCAGTATGCGCAGCTTCTCCAGGGCATCTCCGCTGTCCAGCGCATTTGCAGCGACTTCCATACCCTCTCGCATGTCCACAGCGCCACCTGCAATGTATATTGCCGCTGCCGCATTCAGAAGAACGATATCCCGCATGCCCCCGTCTTTACCCTTCAGTACGTCAAGCATGATTTGCGCATTCTTCTCCACGTCACCGCCCAGCAGCTCATGCATCGACACGCGCTTGAGACCGAACTCTTCAGGTGTGATAACATAGTTCTTGACCTTACCGTCTATCAACTCCGAAATAACAGTCTCACCAGCAGTGGAAATCTCATCCAGACCGCTGCCGTGCACAACCATGGCTCTGTGCATGTCGAGGAGTCCCATCACCGTTGCAATCTTTTCAGTTAGCTCAGGTGCGTAAACGCCCATGACCTGCACATTCGCACCAGCAGGATTCGTAAGCGGTCCGAGTATGTTGAATACAGTTCTCACACCAAGTTCCCTGCGGGCGTTCATGACGTGTTTCATGGCTGGGTGATGGGATGGGGCAAAAAGGAAACCTATACCGTTCTGCTCAACAATCCGCTCGATCTGCCGTGTATCCATTAGTATATTGACTCCTATGTGCTCGAGCACATCCGCAGACCCGCACAGACTGCTGACACTTCTGTTGCCGTGCTTCACTACCGGAATGCCTGCACCTGCAACTACGAATGCAGATGCCGTACTGATATTGAACGTACCGCTGCCGTCACCACCGGTACCGCATGTGTCCACCAGAACATCGCCCTTAAGGGCAGGATTGATTCTAACCGCAAACTCGCGCATGATGCGTGCAAAGGCAGCAATTTCTTTACTGCTTTCACCCTTCATCCTCAGCGCAACCAACAACCCCCCAATCTGCGCAGGCGTCAGTTCACCACTCATTATAAGCTTCATAGCATTTGCTGCCTCTTCGGAGCTTAGATCACGCCCTTCCAGCACCTTGGATATTATGTCACTAATAATCACGATATGTCACGCTCCAAGAGTCTCGCAGAATCTCTGATTCTGCAAGACAGTCGAAATTGAAGATTTGGACAAGTCACCATAAAGAAAATTGCTTATGATTTTACGTCCATCGGGGGAGAGAATACTCTCGGGATGGAACTGAACGCCGAATATAGGATACTTGTTGTGACGGATGCCCATAATGTTATTATCGTCCAGGCTTCTTGCTGAGATCAGCAGTTCTGGTGGAAGGGATTTTTCATCCACCATAAGAGAATGATAGCGTGTGGCAGTGAATGGGCTGCTTACCCCTTCGTACATCGTACTGCCGTCATGGACGATTTTCGACGTCTTGCCGTGCATGACATTATCAGCTCCAATTACACGGGCACCAAAGCTTACGGCAATTGCCTGATGCCCTAGGCAGACCCCCAGGGTAGGCACATAAGGACTCATCTCTTGGAGTACATCCAGACAGACGCCAGAGGCTTCGGGTCGACCGGGCCCAGGTGACAGAACTATTCGATCAAAATCCAGAGCGATGACATCATCCAGCTTTGAGTCAGACTTGAGGACGATGGGCTCTCCCCCCAATTCCCCGATAAGCTGATACAGGTTGAACGTGAAGCTGTCGTAACAATCGAGTATAAGAACCTTCATGTTAGATCCACCTCCTCTGCTGCCATTTCAATGGCTTTGAGCATGGCGCGCCCCTTGCTTTCAGTCTCCAGCCACTCACTCTCGGGGTCAGAGTCGGCTACAATGCCGGCACCAACCTGCACATGGGCAGTACCGTTCTCCATTATTATTGTTCTGATGGCTATGGCAAAATCCATATTCCAGTTGAAGCCGAAGTACCCCACGGCACCAGCATATATCCCGCGGGTGTTTTTCTCCAGCTCCTCGATAATCTGCATTGCTCTGATTTTGGGGGCGCCTGAAACTGTTCCTGCAGGAAAGCATGATTTCAGTACATCATAGCAGTCCCGGTTATCTTGCAGCTTACCAGTGACCGTGGAGACAATATGCTGCACATGTGAGAACTTCTCGACGCTCATAAAGTTTTCAACTTCAACTGAGCCGTATTTTGATATCCTGCCAATATCATTTCTGGCCAAATCCACAAGCATTACATGCTCCGCCTTCTCCTTCTCATCAGATAGAAGTTCTTTCTCGAGGGCGATATCTTCCTGTTTATTCCCCCCTCTAGGGCGCGTACCTGCTATAGGCACGCTCATGACGCTTCCATTCTCTACCCTGACCAGCATTTCAGGACTGCACCCAATTATTTTCAGATCACCAAATTCCAGCAGATACATGTATGGACTGGGGTTGATTTTGCTCAGCACTTGGTAAAGTAATAATGAATCTATGCTAGAACACAGATCGATTCTTCTGGAGAGAACTACCTGAAAAATGTCGCCGGCAAATATATATTCTTTAGCTCTTCTGACCGCTTCCTCGAATTCATTCTTATCAGTATTGGATTTGCACTTTTTGTTATTCAACTTCTTGTCATTCAAATTCTTCAAGTCAAACTCACGTCCAGTTCGGTGGTTAGATTCTGCACATTCCCTCAGACGCCGTTCAATCTGTGATTTTATCTCGATTATGCGTGCCCTGCTAAGTTCATATTCTCCTTCAAAGTCGGATTCATACGTCAGCAAAGGGCTGTTGAAAATATACAGCTTGTCATACATATGGTCAAAAACCACACAATCCTTGACCAGCATGAACTGCGCCACAGGCGTTTCAATATCTCTTTCCGTAGTCCTGCACACTTTATCAGTCAGGTAATATGTTAGATCGTATGCAAAATACCCAACCATACCGCCAAAGAACCTGGGCGAACGGAGATTGACGAAGTTAAACCTGCGCATTATGGATTTCATAATATCGACCGGAGTGCCCCCCTCTGGCTCCGCGGCTATTGATTTGAATTGAGAGTCGCCCTCCAACTCTATCCCATCGTAGTCGATGCTGACGACCAGCTGGGGGTTCAGACCTACGAAAGAGTACCTGGAGATCTTCTCGCTTCCTTCAAGGGATTCCAGTATGAATCCGTTCTCACCGCGCAGCGCAGAGAATACGCCAGTGGGACGGACGCCGTTTAGAAGCATTTCTACGGATAGCGGTATTATCAGCGGCTTTGCCTGGTTCTCAACCGCTTCCATGTATTCGGTTAGCTTGACATTAAGCTCTATGGCTTGCTCCACCCTGTACACATCCTTGCTTTTCTCGCTCCACCGTGCCTTTGCAAATGTAATGTATACTTTAGCACTTTATAGTATAAATTAGTGCCTTATAGTTTTTAGATGCGGCATATAGTATTCACAGTATTTAAACCGACATTCCACCAGTTCTATTGACTGGTGTTTGCGGAACGGAGTTCCGCAACCGTCTGAAAACCAAAGGTTTTCAGACATGGTTAGGACTGGTGGAATTAGTGTGCAGAACCACTGGCCAGTTAGATGTTTGCAAAATCAAGGATTTTGCAACCGTATGAAATGCTTCGCATTTCAGACATGCCACTGGTCTACTGACCAGTGGTTCTTCACATGCTTCCTGGCTCATGCTCATGCGCCACGTCAATTTCAGAAAACGGCAGTTTCTCATAATCTTGAATCCTGGAATGCCGCAGCATGGAGTTGCCAGACGTCAGAACTGATGATGCACAACTGATAAAACCTGCAAAATTCATACATACACTTCATACATCTGATCCCAGCAATTACGGCATTCACTCCACTGCAGTTCCGCACCATGAGAGAATGCAAAGATATGTGGATGAATAAGGCAGGCATCATTGCTCCGGACTTCTCTCCAATCTCAAACTGCGCAACCCGAAATCCGATAAAAATTTAAGTATGGTGCATTAAGATAAGGGATGGTCTATACGATGCCGGAATACCTGTCGAACCTTCGGTTCGACTCTCACGCGGAGCTACGCTCTGCTAGATATGAAAATCAAAGGGCCCGTGGTCTAGCTGGTTATGACGTCGCCTTGACATGGCGGAGGTCATGCGTTCGAATCGCATCGGGCCCATAGCATCTTTTATAGAAATGGAGTCAAATGATTGTCAATGATGCTGGAGCCCATAAATTCTAGATATTTGTTAGACTACCTCAAATCACTCAAAGTGTACTTGCTTACAGCTACACTGATGATGCTTATACCTCTTGTGATGGGGGTAGTGATGGCTAATTTCTGGTCACTTACCTCCAGTAACGTTATTCTTGATATTGGGGAATTCTTTGAGTGGATACGCAGCCTCACGCCGCCGGAAATGACGCTCATGATATTTCTCAATAATGCCGTGAAAAGTCTCCTGGTAATAATACTTGGTGTGGGTTTTGGGCTTGTGCCTGTAATATTCCTAACATTCAATGGAATGCTTATAGGTGTGGTAATAGGTTCTGTAGCGAAAATAGAGGGAATCATGTTTGTAGCCAAGGCAATACTGCCGCACGGTGTACTGGAACTGCCGATGATAATCATAAGTTCGGCGATAGGTCTGCGAATAGGGCGTACAATGATAAATGCTATAGGCGGCGCGGACACCGACATAATGTGTGAAATAAGGAATGCGATGAGAATGTTCATCTATTTCATAATGCCGTTGCTACTGATTGCAGCAATAATCGAAGCATATATAACAGCAGCATTGGTACTGTAAGAGGTGCTATTGGTACTGTAAGAGGTGCTGTTATGGCATAGCATTGGCAACGCTATTATGGTGTGGGGTTGGCAACGAAAAACAGCGAAACAAATGGAACTGATAGTACAGGTCGAACAAAATGACCGGGCATGAAGAGGAGTTCTGGAACTGGTACAACGATATCATAGAAAATGCAGACATCAGTGATAAACGATACCCGGTAAAGGGTATGAACGTATGGAGACCATACGGCTGGAAACTGACACTCCTTATCGACGAACAGATAAGGAATGCCATGGAGAGCACCGATCATGATGAAGTCTGCTTCCCACTTCTAATACCGGAAGACCAGTTCGCAAAGGAAGCAGAGCACATAAAAGGTTTCAACTCAGAGGTATACTGGGTCACTCATGCAGGGTTGAACGAGCTTGATATTAAACTCCTACTGCGCCCCACAAGTGAGACCGCCATGTATCCGCTTTTCTCGCTGTGGGTACGGTCTCATGCCGACCTTCCGCTCAAGGTATTCCAGCTTGTCAATACTTTCCGCTATGAAACAAAGCAGACGCGCTCCTTCATACGCGTAAGAGAGATACACTTCTTTGAGGCACACACATGCCATGTGGACTATGAAGATGCAGAGCGCCAGATACAGGAAGATCTGGAAATCGTCGAGGATATCATGAAGGAACTGTGCCTACCATATCTGATCAGCAAGCGCCCGGATTGGGATAAATTTGCGGGAGCATACTACACCCTTGGCATCGACACCCTCATGCCGACCGGCAGGACACTCCAGCTTGGCTCAATACACCAGTACAGGCAGAACTTCTCTAAGCCCTATGAGATCAAGTACGAGAAGGATGACGGCGCACATGAGTACGTACATCAAACAACCTATGGCATGAGCGAGCGTCTGGTAGGGGCGATCATAGGCGTGCATGGAGATGAAAAAGGGCTTGTACTGCCGCCAAAGGTGGCACCCTATCAGGTAGTTGTCGTACCTATACTGAGGAAGGACATTACAACTGAAGTTCTGAATGAATGTAAGAAAATACAGGAAGAGCTGAAGGAAGCAGGGATACGAGCACATATTGATAACAGAGACCTCAGGCCGGGAAACAAGTACTATCACTGGGAGATGCGCGGCGTACCGCTGCGCATAGAACTTGGTCCCCGGGATATGGAGAGCAATCACGTCATACTTGTGCGGCGCGATACTGGAGAAAAGATGCAGGTCAGTAGAGCCGATATGATCAGCACCGTCAATGAACACATGGATAAAATATCATCCAACCTCTTAAAGCGTGCTCGGGAAAAGTTAGAGGCAGGGGTGAAAGTCGTTGACTCAATAGACGATGCCCGTGAAGTGGCAGGAGAAGGCATAATTCTGTTTGCATGGTGCGGCAGCTATGACTGTGCCGAGCAGATCGAGATAGTGCTTAACGCCAGCATCCTTGGCGAGCTTGCGGGGAAACATTCGGATTATTATAGGAATCATTATAGATCAATTGTAGGTGACGGCGAGCACCGCTGCGCAGTATGCGGGCTGGGTACCGATAAACTCGTATTCGTAGCCAGGACTCATTAGGGCGTAAACTCGTTAGAGTAACTTGTTAAAGTGTATCTGGAGTGTGTCGAATGCTGGAAACGCCATTTCTATTTTGACTTGCCGCCATTGCGGATTGAGCGCTTCAGCATAAGCCTGTTTATGGCATTAACCAGAGCATCAACAGATGCCATGACGATATCGTCAGATGCTGCCCTTGCCGTGACGCTACTGCCATCCTCATCCTCGATGCCAATGATCACGTCTGCAAGGGAGTCTGAACCGCCTGTTATAGCGTCAATATGAAAATCTGTTAGGGTTATGAATGCCAGTTCTCTCATAAGTGACTGTACAGACTTAAGGGCTGCATCTACAGGTCCGACGCCTGCCTGTGCACTGAGTCTTTCCTCACCGTTAACGAGTGCTTTTACCACTGCAGTAGGAGTCATCCGGTTGCCAGTCATCACTGATACCTCTTGCAGTATGATGGTCTGCATCTCTCTGTCCACTTCCCCAGTAACGACCTCTGCTATGGTATATAAATCAGCATCGGTAACTCTCTTACCCTTTCCCCCCAGCTCCTTAACCCGGAGGAGTATTTCATTAAGCTGCGCTTCAGTGGCTGTTATGCCTACTTCACTCAGCTTCTGCTCCACTGAGTGTCTGCCCGTGTGCTTACCGAGCACAATTTTTCTTCTGTGCCCCACCATCTCTGGCGTCATGATGCCAGGCTCAAAGGTATCGCTCTTTTTGATGACACCATGGGCATGTATGCCCGACTCATGGGAGAATGCATTCTCTCCGACTACCGGCTGGAATGGTGGTATCCGGCAGCCTGTCAATCTCTCCAATAGTTTTGCTGCCTCTACCAGATACTGCGTCTTTATGTCTGTAGTAGCACAATAGATCGAATGCAGGCTCATTACCACTTCCGCAAGGTCTGCGTTGCCCGCCCTTTCGCCAATACCATTCACTGTTACCTGTACCTGAGTGGCGCCAGCTTCAACTGCCGCAAGTGAGTTGGCTACTGCCAGCCCGAAGTCGTTATGACAGTGCACGTCCAGTGGTGTCTTAACCTTCTTGCGCACTCCCTCCACCAGTTTATGCATTCTGAAAGGTATCATGATGCCCACCGTATCTGGCAGATTTATCGTATCCGCGCCTGCTTTTTCGGCAGCCAGGCATATTTTATGGAGAAAGCTCTCTTCTGTGCGCGTTGCATCCATTGCCGAGAAAAGGCACTTCAATCCGTGTTCTTTCACATGCTGAATCGCTTCCACCGAGAGTTCTATTATCTCTGGCTTTGTCTTCTTTATCGTATGCTCTATCTGCACATCAGAAGTCGATACAAATACATGTACAAGGTCCACTCCGCAGTCGATGCATGCATCTATATCAGGTATCAGTACTCTCGCAAGACCTGCTATATCTGCATCTAAATTTTCTGCCACTATTGCCCCGACAGATTCTTTCTCCTCCTTGGAGGTGATCGGCGTGCCTGCCTCTATAACGTTTACACCCAGCTTGTCAAGCTGCCTTGCTATGGTTATCTTGTCATCCAGTGTGAACGTGACACCGGGTGCCTGCTCACCGTCACGAAGCGTGGTATCGAATATTTTGATATGTTTGCCCCTGACCGTGTTCGCATCTTTCATGATCTAGGTGACCTCCTGAGTCGTGGTAATGTTCGCCATTATATCATATGCATCCTGCCTGCATCCTGCCATCATGTCCTGCACGTATTATATTTATAAGGCTTGTAAGGTTTGTTATATTTGAAAGTTACAACTATAAAACCATTGTTCTTAAACCAAAAAATCACACTCACCGATTGCCGTCACTTCGTACCTCATCATAAATCAATATTTAAGTACCAGCGGGACATACACACTCACTGAGCATTCACCCATATCAGCATTTAATGGTGCTACCATGAATAAGGATGATTCTGACAACAATCCAGGCAATCTTGGTCTTAACCTCAGGCATGTTGAAGAATATATAAGGAGTATCTTTGGAGAGGATGCAAAGGTCACAGGTATAGGTGAGCTTGGCGCGCTTCCCGATGACACTGCGGATCTCAAGGGATTCGGGTACGGCAGCCCGTTCGCAGTGCATTTCGAGACAGATAATGAGGCGGATGAGCAGAGCATTGTCATCTCCTCGATGAAAGAAAGCAGCTTCGGACACGACCACATTTCGGATCGCGCCCAGATTATGCTGTGGCAGCATGATACCTTCAACCGCCTTCCGCGGCACGCCCGCTCGGTGGATGTGGGATATTTCACAAAGAATGGAGGACTAAAATCAGTGGGTGACGCCGAGGAGTTCTTCATATCAATGGAGATGGTAAAGGGCAAGGAGTATTATCTGGACCTCGAACGCATTCGTGACGGGGGCGCATCAGAGCTGGATTTCAGAAGGTGCCGTGCTCTTGCATCATACCTCGCTGAGATTCACGGCAGACGCGCCGATGCCCCCCATCTGTATTTCCGCCGCGTACGCGATCTGGTTGGTCACGGTGAGTGCATAATGGGGCTTGCTGACAGCTATCCAGGCGGGCTGGACTTCATAAGCTGGGACGAGTTATGCGAGATAGAGCAGCTCTGTGTGGAGTGGAGGTGGCGGCTGAAGCTCCGCCCTGAACGCCTTTCCGTGGTTCACGGCGACTTTCATCCATGGAACGTAATGTTCCACAATGATACTGATACCGGGTTCACGGTGCTCGACCGCAGCAGAGGTGAATATGGCGAACCTGCTGACGACGTTACGTCAATGAGCATGAACTATATCCTTTACTCGTTAAACAGGCACGGTAGGCTTGAAGGCGACTTCAAGGAGCTGTTCGAGCTGTTCTACAGGACATATCTCGATGAGACTTCTGATCATGAGCTGCTGCACGTCGTCCAGCCGTTTTATGCATTCAGAGGGCTTGTTGTTGCCTCACCCATATGGTATCCGAATCTCGATCGGAGCATACGCGACAAACTCTTTAATTTCATATTCAATACACTCAAGGCGGATGAGTTTAATCCAGCTGATGTGAATGAATACCTGCTGAAGGGCAGAAAATGACCTATATATTCAGGATGCAGGTGCTTTCAGGATGCAGGTGCTGATGATATATGACTTGGGCAGCATGGTTTACGGGATTGCCGGGATGCGGTAAGAGTACGCTTGCAAAGAAGACGGCATCATCACTGCGCGAGATGGGCGTAAACGTGAGGATACTCCACCTGGATGATATACGCAAGATAATCACCCCATACCCTGCTTATACTGATGAAGAGCGTGGCATGGTATATCGATCACTCGCATATATGGCAAAACTGCTGGTTGATGAGG
Source organism: Methanobacteriota archaeon (assembly GCA_030605385.1). Lineage (GTDB taxonomy): Archaea > Halobacteriota > Syntropharchaeia > JAUWIL01 > JAUWIL01 > JAUWIL01. Next base: position 3,615 of record JAUWIL010000033.1, on the reverse strand, counting down.
GTATAAACGTCATAGTAGATGCCACTGCCAACAAGCGCGAGTACGGGGAGCTTGCAAGGAGTCTGATACCGCGTTTCGCCGAGGTATATGTTAAGTGTACTCTTGAAGTGTGTATGGAACGCGAGAAACATCGCGTCGACGAGCACGCACCGAAAGGGATATATGCAAAATCCATGAATGCGGATGCAAACGTTCCCGGCGTAAACGTTCCATACGAGGAGCCGCCGAACGCGGAGATAACCGTCGATACCTCAGACACCGGTGCTGATAAAAACACTGAAATCATCGTAAAGGGAATCACAGAGCTTTTCAACATACAATCAGCATGAGCACAATCAGCATGAGCACAATCAGCATGAGCAATCATGAGTACAATCATCATTAGTACTGAAATTATGCGGAGTGCGGTTAGACTTTGGTTGTAGTCGGTCTTACAGGCAGCATAGGTACTGGCAAAAGCGCCGTGGCAAGTATGTTCCGTGAGCTCGGAGCATATGTTATAGATTTTGACGACCTCAGCCGGGACGCAGTTCTGCCAGATACTGCAGCATGGAAGAAAATTGTAGAAACCTTTGGCGAAGAGGTACTCAACAAGGACCGTACGATCAATAGAGACGCTCTCGGCAGGACTGTATTTAATGATAATAACCTGCGCAGGAGGCTCGAGAGCATCATCTTCCCCGTGATCTTCAAACTCGACGTGCAGCGTACGAAAGACATAGCCAGCAGAGACCCTTCAGCAATCATCATAAAGGACATCCCTCTGCTCATCGAGAACGGTATGCAGAAGTACGTAGACTGTGTCATAGTGGTTTCAGTAAGCCGTGAAGTGCAGATATCAAGGCTCATGGAGCGGGACGGCATGAGCCGCGATGAGGCAGAGCACCGGATAAGCCTTCAGATGCCTGTTGAAGAGAAGATAAAATTCGCTGATTACGTCATAGACAACGGCAGCTCTCTTGAAGAGACCAGAAGGCAGGTTGAGAACGTCTACGCGGAGCTTAAATCAAGAGGCTGAACGATAAAGGGGTGAACGGCAAAAGGGCCGAACGCGAGCGAAAGAGGCGCCAGGAATATCTTGTTCTACTATTATGGGTAGCTGAACAGATTGCCGTACCCTATGAAGCCGTTAACGTACAGCCCAATGTAACCCAGCATAATGAATAATGCCAATATAGCGAATATTATGGATTTGCATGCCTCTTTCTCGGTCAGGCCGTGCACCTCGCGCAGACCCACAACAATCAGTGCAAGTGCCGCAAGCCAGAATATGATACCGCTCAGAATGTGCACCGATGGATTTATTGCAACAACCTCGCGCGGATCCATAATATATCTCAGGAACTGGAACAGGAAGTATGGAGTTCCGCCGTAAACCACGACCCTGAACGTATCGGAAAGCCGGGAATTGATCCCTGCAGCGCTGCCCTCTCTCCACATACCGAGGGCGCCGTTGAGCAGAATGCCCATGTGCAGAAGTAGAACCACAACGAGTACGCCGCTCAGATTGGATAGAAACATGTTGAGCGCCTGCATGAGGACAGCAGAGTACCACTCACCGGCATATGAATCGACGTCGACATTGGAAGAAGGATTCTGTGCGGTTGTGTTATTCAACTCCCAGACGGCATAGCCAGCATACCCATACAGCAGCAGCGATGACAGAATGACGTTGACTATGACCAGGAACAGCAGGAAGGAAAATGTGCTCTTTACCGGCTCATCCTTCATGCGCACAAAAGTCTCTGCTGGCGATTCGAAGAGATCGCGGATAAGAAGAACATGGCCTTTAACGGCATCTTTTATTTTTCCCATTTGTAATCTACCCATCCGCATCACACTCACCATAATACTGGTTATTAACGTCTGATTGGTATCCCATATTTATCTAAATATATATCTAAATATGTCTCAAGTACGTCTCTACCTCCCAGTCCGTTACCTGAGTTCTGAACGTATGCCACTCATCGCGCTTTATCTTCATAAAGTTCTCATACACATGCTGGCCAAGCGCACCCTTCAGCACATCATCTTTCTCAAGTTCATCCAGTGCCTCTGCAAGCGTGCCGGGCAGGGATGATATTTTGCGCTTTTTTCTCTGAGATTCGCTCATCCCGTATATGTCAGCCTCAACGGGCTCCGGCGGCATAATCTTATGCTTTATGCCGTCAAGTCCAGCAGCGCACATGCATGCTAACGCGAGGTATGGGTTGCATGACGGGTCCGGGCTTCTGAGCTCCAGCCTCATTGCATTCTCCATGCCAGGGAAGCATTCTGGCACCCGTATCAGGGCAGACCTGTTCTTGTGCGCCCATGAAATATGTACCGGTGCCTCGTATCCAATGACAAGGCGCTTGTACGAATTGACGGTCGGTGCAACTACTGTGGTTAACGCTCTTGCGTGTTTCAGCAGTCCGCCTATGAAATAGACCCCCTCATCTGACAGCCTGTCATCTCTCTTCATCCCGGGGTCATAGAAGACGTTCTTGTTTTTCTTCAGGTCCCAGAGACTCTGGTGCGTATGCATCCCGCTTCCATATTTGCCAAACATCGGTTTCGGCATGAAAGTGGCAATATACCCTTTAATGTGGGCAATGGTCTTTACAGCCATCTTGCATGTTATAACTCTGTCCGCTGTCTTGACCAGATCATCAAACTTGAAGTCCACCTCGTACTGGCTTGGACCACACTCATGATGGCTCATCTCCAGTTCAATGCCAAAACTCTCCAGTGCGAGTATCATATCTCTCCTGAAGTCCTCTGCGAGATCAAGCGGATGAAAATCAAAGTACCCTCCATGGTCTATGATTATGGGCTCTTTATCGGAATCCTTTCCAAAGAGGAAGAATTCCAGTTCTGGACCACACATGTATATATACCCCATATCGCCTGCATCCTTTGCAGCCCTTTGTGCTATATATCTGGGATCGCCCTCGAACCGCGTTCCATCAGGGAAGTAAATATCGCATATCAATCTGGCAACTCTCTTTTGCGGCGGACTCCATGGAAGAACTGCGAACGTGCCTGGATCTGGAACCATGATCATGTCAGACTCCTCGATAGTTGTGTACCCCTTCACGGATGAACTGTCAAAGCCGATTCCGTTGTATAGAACACTCTCTAACTTGTCTGTCAGGATTGTGGTGCTTTTCAGCGTGCCGTTTATATCTGTGAAATGCAGAGCTATGAACTTGACATCCTCCTTTTTTGCCGTTTCCATCAGCTTTTTCTTTGTCCCATCATCATACCCGGTTTTTATTCCTACCATCTTTGGTATCTCCTCACTTTCACTGACCCCTTACTTTCACTACTTTCACTGATTCACATTTAAGGTTGGCATTCACATTTAAGGTTAGCCTTCCCAATACTATAAAATCCTAAGCCCTCTAAGTTTATAAGGCCTTAAACATCTAAAACATCCCAAGATATAAAAGAGTTATTTGAAATATACTCATACATAAAAGTGAAGCACACCCATACATGTCTGAAATGCAAAGCATGTCTAGAAGCAGAGCTTCCATACGGTTGCAAAACTACGGTTTTGCAAACATGTCTAAAAGTGGAACTTTTAGACGGTTATGGAACTTCGTTCCATAAACATGTTCGAAACGCTCT
>JAUWIL010000041.1 GCA_030605385.1 Methanobacteriota archaeon | reverse complement strand
CTGCTTGCAGGAGAACTTCTTGCAAGAGGGAGCGCCGATGCTGCATTCGCGTATGTGGGTGCGGCAGGGCATCACGCCAGCAGGGACGGCTTCTGGGGTTTCTGCTTTTTCAACGATGCATCCATCATGATTACGGCGCTCAAGGAGAAGTACGGCATCATGAAATATCTTATAGTGGATGTGGACCCCCACTTCGGAGACGGTACGCGAGATACCCTGGGCGACGACCCGAATGTGGTACACGTAAACTTCAGCAGCAGTATGGAAAGTTATGATTTTGATGAGGTGCTGCACAACTATGATGTTGGGCTGCCCTACGACACTTCAGACAGTCAGTTCATGGAACAGATTGACAGCATACTCCAACACATAAAAGAAAAAAATCTGGATTACGATATGATAATAACCATCCTTGGGCACGACTCGCATCACAATGATTATGGGGGGTTGAGAACGACAGACAAGTTCTTCCCGCAGTTCGCAGGCAGGATGCGCAACCTTGCTGAGAGGCGCAGTAAACCACTGCTGTTCGTACTCAGCGGCGGCGCGAATCCACAGGTGGCGGAGAAAGCGATCAGCGGTGTGATAGAGGTGCTGTCAAATTAGCAGTCCCGTCAAAAGCTGTCTTTTGCTGCAGGGCAAAATTCAAATCATACCGCAAGCTATGCTTTGCCCACGAATTCGTCATGCAGGAGTTTTACGGCGCGGGGAGCATCTTCACTGCTCACCACAAAAGAGATGTTACACTCGGATGAGCCCTGGCTGATCATGATAACATTCACATGGTTTTTTCCAAGGGCGCTGAATACCCTGCCCGCCACTCCGGGAACTCCTGCCATACCAGAGCCCACAACCGCGATAACACAGATGTCATTTCTGAAGGTGATATCGCGTGTGGTATTACCGTTGAAGCCGGTTTCAAGCGCCTCAACAGCACCTTCAATATGGGGCTGGTCAACGACCATCGATATGTTGCGCTCTGATGAGCCCTGACTTATCATCATGATGTTGACGTTCTTTTCTGCGAGTGCACTGAAGATGTGCGCAGCACTGCCCGGCGTGCCAACCATGGCGGCTCCTGATATGTTAAGGAGAGATACATTGTCGATGAGTGATATGCCTTTAACCCCACCCTCGACGGTTGATTGGACGTCTGTTATGAGAGTACCCTCGCCTTCGGGCTTGAGAAAATTCCTCACCCGCACGGGTATGCCGCGCCGTATCGCCGGCTCCATGGCAAGGGGATGTAGAACTTCGGCACCGAAGAAAGACATCTCCATAGCCTCGATATACGATATCTCGGGTATGATTTGCGCCTCGGGAACGAAGTCAGGATTGGTACTCATGATGCCGTCAGTCTCCTTCCACAACCAGATTTCGTCAACCTTCAGGGCTGCGCCGAGTATGGTGGCTGTGTAGTCCGAGCCCCCGCGGCCGAGGGTGGTTATAATACCTTTTTCGTTCACGCCGATGTACCCGGTCACCACAGGCACGAATCCCTTATTAAGAATGAGCCCCAGGCGCTTTGGTATAAGCTCATATGCCTCTTCGGTTGGTCGGGCATTGCGGTAAGTGTCATTGGTGATGATGCCGGCATCGCCCCCCTCCACGCTGCATGATTCGACTCCAAGACTCCTGACCGAGCCTGAGAGTATGGGTGCAGAGAGCCTCTCTCCAAATGACATTACATAGTCCAGCGATCTGTCGGTGAGTTCACCGACATGGCATATGCCTATAAGCACCCGCTCCAGCTGGTCAACGAGATTGGCAATCGTGAATAGGGCTTCATCAAGGCAGTTTTCATCACTTCTTGCAGAATCTCCGATTCTGCGAGACAGACGAAGGCTCTGCCTTTCGTCAAGTATCGCATGTTCGGCGGCGGTGTGATGCTTACTGCGCAGTTCTGATGTGGATTCAATAACCTTGTCAGCGCTGCCTGCCTCAGCAGCCATCTTAGCGCAGTCCTGCAGGCTGTTGGTCACACCGCGCATGGCTGACACAACGACAGTTATCTCGTGCCCTTCATCGTGAAACTCCTTTACTATTCCTGCGGCGTTGCGCAGCGCGTCTCCATCCCGGACAGCAGAGCCGCCAAACTTCATTACGAGTTTCATTAGATGTCCTCTTATTGTGAATAGTTGACAAATACGAAGTATTTGTCTGTCCCGCGAATGCTTCACATTCGCAAGATTGCGGATATTTTTTAGAAAGAACATAATCAGTAGTATTATTTAAAGATTGACGGTCGAACGGTCGGGCAGGATGAATAAGTAGGGTGTATGCGGAGTTCGCTCCTGACTTCGCTGTTCACGCTGCCAGAACTCAGCGCCTCTGAAACTCCTGCTTGGGTGGCTGAAGTAGTTATGCACGCGCCCTTCTACTAAACGGCGCAACAGCTTACGTACGGCAGCTTAACAATATGATGTTGATGTCAGCTTTATTCCAGCTTAACAGCCGTGCCGTAAGCCAGAAGTTCGGCTGCGCCCGCCATCGTCTGCGATGTTGCAATCCGCACGCCGACGACCGCATCGGCGCCGAGCTTCTCAGCCTCATCTGCCATCCGCTGAATTGCCTCGTTGCGCGCATCCGTCAGCATCATGGTGTAGCTCTGTATCTCTCCGCCAACTAAGTTCTTCAATCCTGCAGCGATATCCCTGCCAATCCATTTTGCCCTTACGGTATTGCCCTTCACGAGTCCGAGTGTCTGGGTTATGTTTTTCCCTTGTACAGTGTCTGTTGTTGTGAGTATCATTTGATAGAACCCCTTCTGTAAGTTGAGTCTCCCTTACTTGTGATAAAGGTTTGGAGATTCAATAGTTTGGCTTAAGGGTTTAAGGGTTTTGCGCAACGGAAGGTCTATTTTAATTTATTCCAATACCCCGCCCCTGTCGGCAGAAGATACCATTCTGGAGTAGCGTGCCAAATATCCCTTAAGCTCCTTCTCGGGCTTCTTCCATTTACTCCTGCGCTTCTCGATCTCCTCTCCAGAGAGTTTTACGTTGATGCTCCTATCAGGCAGGCTGATGCTTATGATGTCACCTTCCTGTAGAAGGGCAATCATGCCCCCGTCAGCAGCCTCTGGGCTTACATGCCCTATGCACAGCCCCCGGGTGGCGCCTGAGAAGCGCCCGTCGGTTATGAGTGCCACGGAGTCGCCCAGACCCAGACCCGATATGGACGCTGTGGGATTGAGCATCTCGGGCATGCCGGGCGCACCCTTCAAACCCTCGTATCGGATGATGATTACATCCCCCTCACGGATATTGCCTCCAAGGATAACTTTCATAGCCGCATCCTCAGAGTCATACACCCTTGCATGCCCTTCATGCGTCTGCATGCTCTCAACCACTGCCGCGGTCTTCACCACACACCCGTCGGGTGCGAGGTTGCCTTTCAGTACGGCTATGCCGCCGCCTGCATGAACGGGTTTGTCGAGCGAACGGATGACGCACTCATCTACTTCACCGGCGCCTTCGGCAATCTCGCTCAGCCGCAATCCTGATACCGTCATCTCATCGCTGAGCAGTTTCAGTCCCTGTTTGATGACCCCGGGCATGCCTCCTGCCTCATCCAGATCCTTCATCGTGTGCGGACCGCTTGGGGCGATCGAGCATATGTGGGGAACCTCATCGCTGATACCGCCGAAGTCGTCCAGCTTTATATCAACTCCAGCATCATGCGCTATGGCAGGCAGGTGCAGGGCGGTGTTTGTCGAGCCGCCAATCATCATATCCACCTTGATGGCGTTCATAAAACTCTCGCGCGTTATCAAGCCGTTGGGCTTGATATCTTTCCTGACAAGTTCCATGATGCGCTCCCCGCTGAGCCTTGCTATGCGCCTTTTAAGGGCCGATACTGCATGCGCCGTTGCGCACCCCGGCAGAGAGAGTCCCAGCGCTTCGGTCAGGCAGGACATGGTGTTGGCTGTGTAGAGTCCCTGACAACTGCCGCAGCCGGGTGCAGCCATGTCCTCAACGCACCTGAACTCGTCCATGCTCATCTTTCCAGCCTTCACCTTTCCGGCAGCCTCAAAGGCTGAGCCGATAGTGAGGCGCTCACCCTTGTAGGATTCAGAGAGCATTGGTCCGCCTGTGACCATTATGGCGGGTATGTCAAGTCTCATTGCAGCCATCAGCATGCCGGGTATGATCTTATCACAGCCGCACAGCAGCACAATACCGTCGAACTGATGTGCCTGGACCATGGCTTCCACAGAATCGGTTATAATCTCCCTGGATGGAAGGGAATAGCGCATCCCTACGTGCCCCATTGCAATGCCGTCGCATATGCCGATGGTACCGAACTCGAATGGCACGCCTCCTGCGGAATAAATACCTGCCTTAACAAATTCGGCGAGTTCTCTCAGGTTAAGGTGTCCCGGCACTATATTGTTCCACGAGTTGGCAATACCTATGAATGGTTTATCCATGTCGTTATCAGTAACGCCAGTGGCTTTCAACAGCGCGCGGTTGGCTGCGCGGTCAAGTCCAACTTTAACATTCTCACTTCTCATTGTCATGCTACATAAATATACCAACAAGCTATTTAATTATTTTCAGGATATTTTCTTTTGGGATACTTTCAGGGCGTTTTGGTGCGCTATACAATATACTGCAATAGACCAAGGTTACATCAACCGGCAGAAGATAATCTCCCATTATGCAAACATTACAAGCCATACATTACATGCCATACATTACAGGCCATACAAAGAAATATAAGCTATCTTCGTCCAGTAATTACCAGAATATACCAAGCTGTCTAATGGCTGTCTAATTATGCTGACTTCTAATTGTATCAAGGTATCAAGGCGGGATTAATACCGGGGCGGGGTAACATTGACATGCGATAAGACCAACATACTTGACCTGCTGCGCCTTCCTGACCTGATAAGCATACTGAATGCCCTTTTTGGGCTCACGGCAATGCTGATGGTCCTGTCAGGATGGGGTGTGCTTCACGCATCGGTGCTGATACTGATGGCAGCAGTGATGGACGGCCTGGATGGTGTTATCGCCAGAAAGATAGAATACGGCGAGTTCGGAGTGCAGCTTGACTCATTTGCAGATCTCATATCATTCGGATGTGCCCCGGCAGTTATAGCATATGTTTCGAATCCAACATATTCTTACATAGCACCTGCACTTGCAGGCTCTTACGTAATATGTGGAATGCTCCGGCTTGCGCGCTTTAATGTCATGAATGTCAGGAGGGGTGTTGAAGGATTTGAGGGACTGCCCATAACTGCGGGCGGAGTGTGTATGGCATCAGTGCTCATAATGCAGACGTTCAATCCCGGGCTGTACTGGCTCACACTGATCATGCTTGCGGTACTGTCAGTGCTGATGATAAGCAGCCTGCCATATCCCAAGATAGGAAATAAAGCGGTATTGCTGCCTGCTGGAATTATTTTCCTGCTCGTAATCGCAGCATACTATGCAGGTGTATTCTATGCAGGCGTGCAGGCTTATATGGAGCTGCCGTCAATAGTGTTGTTTATACTGACAATAACATACCTTGTAAGTCCAGTAATGGCTCTGATAAAGAAGAACGAAATTGTAGATATGTTATCTTAATTATCTGCAGATATTGGTTATCTACAGTTATCAGGAGTTTGTTGGGGGTACGGAAGATGACAGACATCTTGGATAGAGATAGAGCGCTGTTCGAGGCAGGCATAAAGTTGGGTGCGCTGTACCACCAGTTTGTAGGGACTCCAGTGAGCGCTGAAACAGCCGGAAGCCTCGAGGAAGCCATATCAAAGGCAATTGGTCTGCAGCCGTATGTAGATGAGGTGCATGTAACCATCGACAGAAGCCTTGTTCGAGAGCGCCTCACCGGTTTCGGCTACTGTGAACTGAACGGTGATATGCTGCATGTTCGCCTGACAGTGAAATGCGGATCTGCGGTGGTTGAAGCTGCACTGGAGTACGATGAGGATATAGAGTATCCGCTTATGAAGATTTTGAGCGTGAAAGCGGATGCGGACTAGAAATATACTGGCGCTATGACTGAACGGAGCAATAAACAAAGATAAAATCAAGTGAATGCTTTTTGAATTTTGGTGAACATTGCTGTTTTGGACTACTTCCGCGCCTGATGTATGACCTCGGCTATATCAAGCACTTCCAGATTATCTGATGCCTTCTTCAGCGCACTTTTACATGATGGGCAGCTCGTGATTATGACTTTTGCATAATCGCTGAGATGTTGAACTCTTCTTTTCGCGACCGCTTCTGCTAACCCCCCGTCGATAAACTTGAGCGTGCCGCCGTGACCGCAGCAGTATGTTTCTTCCCTTCCGAAGTAGGGCTCGTGCAGTCTTAGATTGTTCAGTCTGGAGAGCACACTCCTCGGCTCCCGTGTTATCCCCAGTTTTCTTGCGAGGATGCAGGGATCATGGTAGACGGCATCCATTTCATCAGCCAGCCCCAATTTCATGTCATCGCCAATGCTCATGTCGAGGTATTCTGTGATATGCATCACTGCTGGCTTGATTTTAAATCCGTGCTTTGGATATGCTTCCCGAAGCGCATATACACAGCCCGGACAGCTGCAGACAATAACTTCAGCACCACTGTCGTTAAGCATCTTTGCGTTGCGCCCGGCAGCATCTTTGAAGGCACCTCTGAGTCCTGAATTTCTGGCAGGCTCTCCGCAGCATACTTCATCCGGCAGAATTTGAACGTCTCCGCCCAGCGATTTTAGCAGATCGACAACCGCATCGATAATTTCAGGGCATTTATTGCGCGTCACACACCCTCTAAAATAGAGTATTTTCCCGGTGCCGTCTTTCATCCCATCGTATTTACCCCTGCTCATTTCGCCGTAGATCGTACCGCTTGATTCTAGTTTTGCCTCAACTGCCTTTATCCCCTCGGGCACAGCATCTTCATCCCGGAGCATCTCCCTGACCGGGATGAGCAGGTCGCTGACAGAAAGATCAAGCGGACACTGATGCTTACATGCATCGCAGTTCAGACAGTGGTAGAGGTTGTCGCCTATTTCGGATGCATTGAGATTTTTGCGCAAATAAAAACTGGCAAGCCTTGACTTTCGCGCCGGAGAAACAGTCTGCCTCCCCTCCACCTCAAGCACCGGACAGGCAAACTCGCACATATTGGGGCAAAGCGCGCATTTAAGCAGTTCACTTTCTTCTTTCCCCTGAATCTTCTGTGAGATAAAATTCTTGATGAGCCAGGCACTCTTCCTCATACCTAACTCGCCGAGCACTTTGATGTCCAGCGCATCCAGTACCCACGAATATTTCCCGCTCACTGTGCACCCTCCTCCAAGGGCGTTATCAATCCCGGATTCATTATGTTGTTCGGGTCCATGGTCTGCTTTATCTTCTGCAGTATGATCATTTCGCTGCTTCTCTCCCTCGAAAGCCAGCGTGAACGATTGATTCCTATTCCATGATGGTGGCTTATGTGGCCCCCGTTTTCCAGAAAGCTGCTCACTGCTGCATCCCAGACCTTCTGGTAAAACTCCAAGGCGGTTTGATTCTTGGGCGGCACCCCACCGAACGTGAAATAGAAACATACTCCCTGTGGGTAAAAATGAGATGCATGACCGCTTGCCAGTATGACACCGTCTATCGAGTGCATGGCTTTGATTGTGTTCTTGTAGAACTGGGGCGCACGACTCCAGCAGACCGATGTTTCTATGGTATCGAACACGGCGCCGTACTGCGGGGCAAGCGATGTCTCTGACACGTTGAAGCGTGTTTCAAACCAGTGCCTGACGGGCCCCTCTCCGGTGCAAACTCCATATTCGCTGCATATCTTCTCACACTCATCTTTTTCCACATCTGCTACTTTTTCCTCCCCTTCGATCACGAAAACCGCCATGACCCGGTTCTCTGCTTCAGGATAATCATAAAAGTGGCGTTTGGTCTCCTCCTTATCATATATCCGTACAACTGCCGGTCTCAAACCACGCCTCATGATTGCCCTGACACTTTCGAGTGAGTCGTCGATGGTATCATATGTATATGATGTGAGAAAGCGGCCTTCGGGTTCCGGAAATATCTTAAACGTAACCTCCGTGATCACTCCTAGTGTGCCCTCCGAGCCTATGAAAAGAGAGTATACTTCCGGTCCTGCGGACCTGCGCGGCGAGCATTCTCCCCGAACGGTTCTGCCTGTGGGCAGGACCGCCTCCAGCCCCAGCAGCATCTCCTCTATACCACCGTACCTGGTTGAAAAATGCCCTGTTGCATTCGTCGCCACCCATCCTCCAACGCTGGAGCAGCAAATTGATTGGGGGCTGTGGCCCATGGTATAACCCCTGCGCCGCAGCTCATGTTCAAAGCTCATCCCGTTCATTCCTGCCTGAACGGTTGCCCTGAGGTTGACCTCATCGACTTCAATGAGTTTGTTCATCCTCTTGATGTCCAGGCTTATCCCACCGTATCTCGGAACACATCCCCCCACAACACCCGAACCACCACCGTATGGGATAATTGGAATTCGATTATCATTTGCATATCTTAGAACTTTAGCCACGTCCCCGGTGCTCTGCGGCCACGCTATGACATCAGGCAGTGCAGCGACCTTTCCCTCTACCGTCCACCTTTCAGCCACCATCCAGAATCCGTGAGACGAGGATATTCTATCAGCTATATCTGAAGATACGTTTCCGCTACCTATTTCAGCCCGAAGGTCACGTAGAATTCGCTCCCTATCATCATCGCTGCGTGGATTCTGGTAGATTGTTTCAAAGTCCATATGCATCACCCTCTCATCCGCCAATGTTCAGTTTTCAAATACGTTCCCAAAGGATTTAGATTCATTCACCGTCCCTCTCCATAGAGCGGGTGGTTATGATGTCGACGCCAGTGCCTAGAAGGTCTTTCAGAACAGGGGAATGTATGTCTATGGGTGCATTTACCTCGAGGTCATTCAAAAGCCTTACACACTCCCTGATATTGCCCTTTGGGAGTTCGGCACTTGATCTCACCGGAATGCGGGAAAGGATCCCGTTTTTCACCTTTACCGTACTGGTCAATATTCTCATTGGATGTTCCATTTCCAATATTGCATATTTCTCTCCTGCCTTGCACTCATTCCCGTCCACCGAAAGAACTTTACTGCCCTTTGCTTTTACAGTGATGGTACATCCCATGGGACAGTTTATGCAGGTGAGTATATGCTCTTTAGCGCCGCTCATTTCTCGACCACCTGTATGATTATTTCTCCATCAACGGGAAGTAAATCTCCTTGAAGGATGATTTTCTCCATGATTGGGGGCTTGACCACCCTCCTGGATTCTTCTGAAATGACTTCAGCAGCTACAAGGGCCTGCAGCTTTACATTTGCTGCTTCCAGGTATACTCTGAAGAATACCTCCACTGGCTCGTCGCTTTGTTTCCTTATGTGCTGGGGTACTGTGTACCTTACATTCTCTCCTGCAGTGATTGATAAAACATGCTCTCTGCATATTGTCTCACCCTTAACATAGCGAGCGGCAGAGCGGCCTGCCAGCTCGGAACTCTTTGTAACATCGTCAACAAGGTCATACACATGAACAGCATTTCCACATCCAAATATGCCATCGACAGAAGTTTCACGTTCCTCATCCACGATGGGTCCGCCAGTCCATCCGTCGAGTTTAATGCCTGCGCCCTCGCTGAGCTCGTTCTCAGGTATCAGTCCCACAGACAGAACAAGAGTGTCGCATTCAACATACCTTTCCGTGCCGGGCATGGGTTTTAGGGATTCTGGATTGACCCTAGAAATTGTCACGCCCTCTAATCTGCGATTTCCATGTATGCCGGTGACCGTATGGCTCAGATGCAGGGGTATTTCGAAATCACGTAGACACTGCTGTACGTTTCTCGGCAGCCCGCTGGGACTTCCCATTATCTCGTATACGCCTTCCACCTCCGCACCCTCCAGAACCAACCTTCTTGCCATTATCATGCCTATGTCACCTGAGCCCAATATGACAGCCCTTCTTCCGGGAAGTGCACCTTCTATGTTGATCAGGCGCTGCACGGTGCCGGCGGGATATATACCAGCAGGCCGCTCGCCGGGGAGGTGAATCTGATAGCGCGTCCGCTCGCGGCATCCCATGGCAAGAATGATGGAATCCGCATTTATCCGCATCAGACATTCTTCCTGGTTTACCGCCGTTATGACCCTGTCAGGACTTATGTCGAGTACCATCGTGTTCAGGTGGAATCTTATCCCTGCCTTCAGCACCTCGTCTATATAGTGGGAGGCATACTCAGGTCCTGTCATCATCTCACCGAATATCAACTGCCCAAAGCCGTTGTGGATGCACTGTTGGAGGATGCCGCCCAGCTCCATATCTCTCTCGATAATATGGATATCCTCTGGATTTATGCCTGCTTCGTATGCTGCAACGGCAGCGCCAAGTCCGGCAGGTCCGCCCCCTATTACTGCCACCTTCGCGTTCATTGCCCTCCCTCTTTCGTTCTCGAGCTTATCACTTTGCCGCCCTTCTTCTTTTGCACTTCCTCAAGCGGTACATCCAGTTCCCTTGCAAGTACCTTGATCAATCTCGGCAGACAGAAACCTCCCTGACATCGACCCATACCGGATCGGGTCCGTCTTTTTACCGCATCAACGGTCAGCGCCGGCAGCGGCGCCCTTATCGCATCTAAGATTTCACGCTCGGTAACCTTTTCGCACCGGCACATTATATTGCCGTATCTGGTATCCTCTCGAATAAGCTTCTCCATCTCAGCCACTGACAGTTCGCTGAACTTGGGAGGAGATTCTCGTATCGGGTTGAATCCGGGCTTTTCTTCCATTCCAAGCCCTTCTGCCCTGAGAATGTCAAGCACGTACTCAGCTATGGCGGGGGAGGATGCAAGCCCTGGTGATTGGATTCCTGCAACATTGATGAGTCCTGAAGCCTTTCGCGAGGCGCCGATAAAAAAATCCTCGGTGAATGTTGCCGCTCTGACACCTGCGAAATATCTGATCATGCTGCCGGCTTCAATGTGGGGGAACAGATGCGCATACTTTTTGAGTATATCATGAATCTCATCAGATGTTACAGAGGTATCATCCCTGTCAGGCACTTCGATTGCACTTGGCCCCCATTCTGGATTTCCGTCAGTTGTAAGCATTGCCGTACCTCCCTTGGTGTGCTTGTCTTGGCCGAGCAGCAGTTCCGAAACCACATGACTCGTGTATCCTGCCAGCTTCTTATCGAATATTATCAGCGCACCCTTCCGCGGATGAATCGTGAATTCCCTTGCGCCAGCCGTCTCAGCCAGCTCGTCAGCATACACGCCCGCGGCATTTATCACATATTTGCCCCTCATGATGCCTTTCGCGGTCTGGATACCTTCGACCTCATTTTTCTCATTGACGAGTATCCCTGTTACCTCAGTATCGAGCATCAAATCCACGCCGTTTTCCACAGCATTCTCTGCAAGTGCTATAACAAGCTCATACGGTGATATAATACCCATTGTTGGCATCAATACCGCAGAGTGATAATCATCGGTGAGGTTTGGCTCTATCTGCCTGACCTCTTCCTTCGGGATTTTTCGCAGCCCGGGCACATTCTTCCGCTTTCCATAGAGTAGTACCATATGCGGCAGTACATATTTCAGCACGAGCTTTCTTAGAGAATCCGGAATCTTGGAAGCGACGTTTTCGGGTAATGTGCGGTCGGTTATCACTAGTAAAGTGCCAACCCGCCTGAACGGTACGTCCAACTCCTGCGCCACCTTGTCAAACATGGCATTTCCGCGCAGGCACAATCTGTGTTTCAGGGTACCCTTCCCAGGGTCTATACCTACATGCACACACCCATTATTCGCCTTACTGGCTCCCGTAGCCACATCCAGTTCCTTCTCGACAAGCGTGACCTTCAGGTCGTATCGGGATAATTCTCGCGCTATAAAACATCCAATGACGCCTCCGCCCACGATGATGACGTCCTCATCTTCTTTTATTACCTCCTTGGGCCTATCCGGTCTTCTCAGCTCTTTTTTCGGCATCCCATCCACTGTAATATCGGCTACCACGCCCCTGATTCCTTTCATCCCACCGGCAGCATATCCTGCCCCTAGATATTCATTCCACGTTCCGGTCCTGCCGCTCAGATAGGCGATTCCATCTTCTACCTGAACGTCCACCTCCGCGCTTGGTACACGTTCGCGAATCTTCTTTGCGATTCTGCGTCCCATCCTTGAATCTGGGGGCACCTGCCGCACCTCTGAATCTATTTTATCCCGGTTCGGTGTTCTGCTTATCGGTGTCAATCTCTCCGGTCCTTACGTTTATGATGCTGGGCAGCACATCGAAGCTTACGGGTATGGTACCTATAGTCTCACCATCCGAATCAATCCACTCCCCCCCTTCGCAAGATATGTAGACGTGTTTCGAGCGGTATAAACTGATACCTTTCTTGTTTGCTATATCTCCAGAATATATCTTCCTGAATGACCTTATCAACTGAAACATGCTCATATCATCAACCATGATGATGTCAAACAGACCGTCGTTGATGGATGCTTCCGGTGCAATGCACATTCCGCCGCCGAAGTATTTGCCGTTTGCTACCGAAACGAAACACATGACTTCATCGAACGTGCGGTCATCCAACTCGACGTGTAAAAATGGATTCTTGTATGTGAGCATACATCTGAGTATATTGTACATGTAGGGAACGGTTCCTCCGAACCTTTTCGAGCCCTCATTCACCATCTTGACCATTTTACCTTCAAAACCCACGCCTGTGATGTTGTTGAAGTAGCCGCGGTAATCATCCGTCTCGATATAACCTACATCCAATGGAACGATTCTGCCATTTATCAATACGTCAACCAGACTTTCATTTGAATTTCTTGGCACGCCGAGCGTCCTGGCAAAGTCGGAGCCCGTACCCACAGGCACTATGCCGATTACGGCATCGCCGTTGATCACTTCGTAATCATCAAAGAAGCCGTTCACGGTTTCATGCACTGTGCCGTCGCCGCCGACCGCGATGATCTGGTCATATCCTTCATGCAGCGCCTTCCTCGTCAGCTCGGTAGCATCATCCCTGCGCCCAGTTACGATGCAGTCATATTTGAAATGTCTTTTATCCATGATTGGCTTGATCTTTCTCCACCTGTCTGCGCCCTTGCCCCCTCCAGATGCAGGATTTACGACGATCATGGTTTTTCGAGTATTTTCCATGTAATGCCTCCATATGCCAGCGTTCAATCCATAATTATTGTCATTAACTGCTATATCATTGAGCTTTTTCCAGCGGTTTCTTCTCCAGCGCACCCTGGGCTTTACGCATACATTCCCATCGGCTGATAAAAATTCCTTTATGGTTGTGCGCAAATATAAATGAAATGCCACTCGTGGTTGGGCAAAACCGGGAGAGTGTACACCCCCCATGCAGAAAGCTGCAAAATCCGCATTATCCGCATTATAAGCGCTAATAAAAAATTGAATGGGCGGGAAGCGCCTCAGCGCTTCCACGGGGTATTTTTAATGGTTTATTTCTTCCCGTAGCCTATCGTACGGACTGCCTCACCAATCTCATCGAGAACTGTAGGGTCGTCGATCGTTGATGGTACTTTGTAGTCCTTTCCGTCAGCTATCTTGCGCATCGTACCTCTGAGTATCTTCCCTGAGCGCGTCTTCGGAAGGCGCTTCACATTGAGCGCCTGTTTGAAACACGCTACAGCACCGATGTCAGAGCGCACCATCTGTACCAGCTCGGATTTTAACTCCTCGGAGTCCCGGTCCGCTCCTGCCTTCAAAACAACAAATCCAAGCGGGACCTGCCCCTTGAGGCTGTCCTCTACGCCAAGCACCGCGCACTCTGCAACATCCCTATGTTTGGCAATCACTTCCTCCATTGCCCCTGTGCTGAGCCGGTGCCCTGCCACATTGATGACATCGTCAACGCGCCCCATGATGAACAGGTAGCCATCATCATCCTTGTATCCGCCGTCGCCTGTAAAGTAGTATCCATGAAATGGGTCGGTGTAGGATTCCCTGAACTTCTGGTCATTCTTCCACAGCGTCGGGAGACAGCCCGGTGGTAGAGGCAGTTTGATAGCGACTATCCCTTCCACGTTTGGTCCAACCTCTTTTCCGTCGTTATCCACTATCCTTACGTCATATCCCGAGACTGCCTTGGTCGGCGAACCCGCTTTGATCTCAAGCTGCTCAATGCCCACGCAGTTGGATGCTATCGGCCAGCCAGTTTCCGTCTGCCACCAGTGGTCAACAACCGGTACCTTCAACAGGTCGCTTGCCCAGTAGTATGTGTCGGGGTCAAGGCGCTCTCCTGCAAGGAAGAGGTGTTTAAAGCACGATATATCATATTTCTTTACAAACTCTCCATTGGGATCTTCTCTCTTGATCGCCCTGAATGCGGTCGGTGCGGTGAAAAGCACCTTCACACCGTGCTGGGATATAACCCGCCAGAATGCGCCTGGGTCGGGCGTGCCGACCGGCTTACCCTCGTATAATACCGTGGTGCACCCCATCATAAGGGGGGCATAAACTATGTATGAATGTCCCACTACCCAGCCAACATCCGATGCTGCCCAGTACACGTCGCCTGGCTCAATGCCGTATATGTACCTCATACTCCATTTCAATGCGACCGCATGTCCACCGTTATCCCTGACGACTCCCTTGGGCATTCCAGTCGTGCCTGACGTATAGATAATGTACAACGGATCTGTAGCTGCTACAGGCACGCAGCCGGCAGGTTTGACATCTTTCATTGCGTCTGCCCAGTCAACATCCCTGCCATCGATCATGTTTGCTTTAGCCTGAGGTCTCTGGAATATAACGCATTTCTCGGGCTTGAAATCAGATAATTCCACTGCCTTATCCAGAAGAGGTTTGTATTCTATTATCTTCTTAACTTCTATGCCGCATGATGCTGAAACCATTACCTTTGGCTTTGCATCATTAATCCTTATCGCGAGCTCGTGGGGGGCAAACCCACCGAATACCACAGAGTGAATTGCTCCAATTCTGGCACATGCCAGCATGGCGACCACTGACTCGGGTATCATAGGCATGTATATGATTACACGGTCACCTTTTTCGACACCCAGTGATAACAGCACACCTGCAAACTTTGATACCTCATCCAAAAGTTCCTTGTATGTAATATTTCTAATGGTGTCTGTCACAGGGCTGTCGTATATGATGGCTACCTGATCTGCTCTGCCGTTCTCGATCTGGTAATCAATGGCATTGTAGCAGGTGTTCAGCTCTCCACCCACAAACCATTGATAGAACGGCGGGTTAGAATCATCCAGCACCTTATCCCATTTCTTATACCACTCCACGTCAGAAGCAGCATCACCCCAGAAGCCTTCTGGATCTTCTATAGACTTCTTGTAAACCACATCAAATTTTTCCATACTTCTACATCTCCCTATGTGTACTACCTTACTAACCATCTCCGAATGTTAAATTCAATCTTGCAAGCTACCTAATAAACCCAATTCACTTGAACTAATGGTATCCAAGATTTTACTGCTGGGCAGACTGCTGGGCAGTTTAGGCAGATCTAAGATGAACGTATGGTTAACGGTTAACGTAAAACTGCTCAATGCGCTACACCCTTATAAATTTTAAAGAATATGTTCGCAAGGGGGCTTTGGGGGCTTTGGGG
>JAUWIL010000032.1 GCA_030605385.1 Methanobacteriota archaeon | reverse complement strand
CATCGTTTTTCGTTAATCTTCTCTTTTTCCTTTGAAGAAATCTTCTGTTAATCGATATGCCTCATCATCGGTAAACTGTTTTGGGGGATGCTTCATAAAATAGGCAGACGGAGAATACAGAATCCCTCCCTTACCCCTTTCAAGCGCCAGTTTGCAGCACCTTATAGCATCTATCACCACTCCTCCAGAGTTGGGGGAATCTTCTACAGAAAGTCGCAATTCGAGGTTCATGGGAACATCGCCGAAGAGTTTGCCCTCCATCCTGATGAAACAGACCTTGTTGTCCTTCTGCCATGCCACCCAATCGCTGGGGCCGATGTGAATGTTTTCATCTTCCAATCGGTTTTCGGTTTGAGATTGCACAGCTTCGGTTTTGGACTCCTTTTTGGAAGCCAAACGACTTCTATCGAGCATGTTCAGAAAATCTGTGTTTCCCCCGGTATTGAGCTGATAGGTCCGCTCAAGTCTCTCTCCCCTCATCTTAACACGGTTGGTCAAGACCCGGTGCACTATGGTAGCGCCGAGCTGGGATTTTATGGCGTCCCCAATAATTGGTATCCCTCTCTCTTCAAAACGCCGGCCCCATTCGGGATCGCTGGCAATGAAGACAGGTATATCGTTTATGAATCCCACACCGGCGTCCAAGGCACATTCGGCATAGAATTTAGTGGCCTTTTCGGACCCCACGGGAAGGTAATTCAAGAGGATTTCGGCACCGGATTCTTTGAGTTCTCCGACCACATCCTCTTTACTTGCCTCTTTTTGATCAGACAAAAGGAAGGTATATTTTTCATCATAATTTTTCATGTGCTCGGCAAAGCCGTCCAAAACCCTGCCCATCTTAACTATGGTTCCTTTCTTCAGAATGTCCTTACAAAAGAGTGTGGTGCAGTTAGGGAGTTGAAAAATGGCCTCTGATATATCCCTTCCAACCTTCCTTCCGTCTATGTCGAATGCGGCTACTACATCGATATCGTATGGCTTGTAACCACCGATATCCCAATGCATCAAACCTATAGCCTCTTTGCTATCCTTGTTTTTATAGTATTCGATACCTTGTAGCAATGAACTCGCACAGTTGCCAATCCCTACAATTCCGATTTTGATTTTTTCCATAAATATTCACTTATATCTTTCACTTCTACTTAAAGTATTCACTTCTATCTTTCACTTCTACTTAAAGCCAAAATTTCACATAACTCCTTATATGCGAAATTCGCTTTTTGTTCCAATTTGGCGATATGCAATATATACGAAGTTCGCATATCCTTCCACTTTGATAGTGGTAGTATACGGCGGTAGTATATCTAGAGTACTTTGTATATATATCCCTATTTACGAAAATACGTCCTCATTTACGAAACTCAATAACAGGCAATAAAGGGCAACAAAGGGCAATAAAGGGATAAAGGGCAACCTTCAGAGGTGAAATCTTATTCCCCGATCTTTCTCTTCATCTCCTCGATGATCCCGTAGCACCCGGTTATCATCGGGTCCCCTGCAGGTGCGCTTACATTCGCCTCAATTTCAGCCTCGAGTGCGCGTTCTCTATTGGGTCCGGTTATGACAACCGTTTTTATGTTCTCCCATCCGGGCGCACTCATAATATGTGCGCCGTGCCCGCCGCCATCAAAGACCTCTTCGAAGGTCAGGGTACCGTCTGCGAGGCGCCTCAGGTAATCTCTGAAGCGCTCTGGAGTCATGTTTCTGGTATGGTCCTCGAACAGTCCGACCATATTCCCGCCGTCAATAACCGCTGCAATGGTGTGGGCGTTGCCCACGTTCAGCGCTATAAAAGGCATATCATCTTCATGCCTGACAAGACATCCGCGTATGGCTGCCATGGAAGTATCCATCAGCATGATGCTGGCATTCGGCGCGTGGGTGCGCACCGTGCGAAGTACCGCCTGCATGCGCGTGTAGTAGGGCGGCACTTCATTCAGGTAGGCAAAGCCATCGAGGTCGCCCTTTCCTCTGATAAGCGCTTCTTTGAAGCACTCGAACCTGAAGATGCGGTTGCTGACATCAGGACTGTATCCATGATCCTGCACGGCTACCGCAATATTCTCAGGCACAGTCTCGTTGACGCCTTCAAGTATGCATGATATGAAGTCCATATCGATATCCATGGTATAAATTCTCCTGGCACCTTCAGGAACATCATCCTCGCTGACAATCTGCACACCCATCTCGCGCACCCTGTCAGGATTGTCGTTGAATGTCATGGCTGCCTGCTTGGTGGCATATGCTTTCAGCCCTGAAGCGATGTGTTTTTTGAGAGCTTTAACGCTTGGTCCGCCGCCCATGAGCTCGCCGGTAAAGAATATTTCACGCCGTGCACTGTTAGCTTCGCCAATCATATCGTGTAATACGGCGGTCCGGGACGGCAGTATAATCTTTATGCAGTTCTCAGGATTCTTGCTGCTGTTGTAGAGGTATACGTCCTGCGTGCCCATTCCTACATCAATGCTCAGTATGCGCATAGGATTGTCACCTGTTGTTTGTATCGGTATGAGTGTTGCGCGGCACCGCATTCAATTGGAATTTTGGTTGAGAGAAACAGGGCGCAATACTCAGATTATGTTGCGCAGCTCATCTTTTGAAACTTTTTCACGTATCTCACCCTCATCAACCATAATTATCTTGTGGGCTGTGTCTGCGAGCAGTTCCCGGTCATGAGTGACTATTATAAAGGAAGTTTCGTACTCTCTGCTGACATCTTTTACCATGTTGGAGACTTTTCGGGTGGTGATGGGGTCAAGGTCGCCGAACGGCTCATCCAGTATGAGCATCCTTGGCTGCGTGGCTATTTCTATTGCCAGCGCTACCCGTATCAGCTCGCCCCCCGAAAGCTCGTATGACCTGCGGTCGAGAATCTCCGGACTCATATCCAGAAAGTCGAGTATGGATTTAGCTCTATCCTCATCGATACCCACAACTGGCAGTGATGAATATATCTCGGCTAGATCATCCTCTGTGATGTCCAGTTCCTCCAGGATATTCTTCCTGGTCCCACCTGGCATATCACTCAACCTGAGAGCAAAGTCGAGCAGTGACTCCCTCAGTCTGAGTTTCTTGGAGATATTTATAAACTCGTCCTCGGTCAGGGACTTGAATCGCCTCCTGCTCGCAATCTGGTCTTTAACAAGTGCGTGATGCGTCAAGGCAAACTCCTGGTGAAGTATCCCGATATCCTGGCGCATGATGGCGCTCAGCATCCCCATTTTTGAGAGGTCGATCGCATCCCCCTTCTTGTTGTACATAAGGACCTTTCCCCCGGTCGGCAGTTCAAGCCCTGCAAGGATTCGCATAAGCACAGTCTTACCAACGCCTGACGGACCTATAATGCCCAGTATCTCGCCTTCGTTAACTTCCAGGTCTATGTCATATATCTCGAACAGCTTTGACAGGTCGTAGTGGTAGTACACCTTGCTTACGTGGTCAAGCTTGAATATAGGCTTCTTCTCCTCGATCTCATGCAGTTCAGTGGAGGGCTCCACCTGTGCCATAAACTTCTTTACGACATCATCCACGCTGCCGATATCTTTTATCACACCCCCCTCCATCCATATTAGGCGGTCTGATAGCTCGTGGTGGATCTGAGGCATGTGTGATACAACTATGGTCGTCATGCCCATCTCGTTATGTATCCTGCGTACGGCGTCAATGGCATCTCTTTTATTGTCAGGCGACGCCATTGTGAGCGGCTCATCAAGCAGCAATACAGAGGGTTGGATTGCCAGCTGTCTGGCAAGCTGGAGGCGTTGTTTCTCACCGCCGCTGAGCGTGTGAGCTGCCTGTTTTGCCTTATGCGAGAGACCGACAATCTCCAGCAGGCGCATTGATTCACTCTCTAAATCATCATACTCTGTGGTATACTCCTCTGGCAGTGCCATTACTTCATCGCCTCTGCGAAGAGCCTGCACACGCTTTACCATATTCATAAGAGTACTCTCGCTCCAGAATGCGAACGACCGCTGCAGGTGAATTGCGGTCTTCTCCTTGACGGCATGAACTTCCCTGGCTGTTGATTCCGGTGTTATCATGACTCCGTCGATGGTGATCTCTCCCTCGTCAAACGGCTCTACAGCGCGGAGGATTCGCAGAAGTGTTGTTTTTCCTGCACCGCTTTTTCCTATTATACCCAGTATCTCCTCCCGCTGCACATCGAAGCTTATGCTCTTAAGTACGTCCTTAGCGCCGCCAGAGGAAAGATCATAGTGCTTTGAAAGGGTTTTTACGGATATCATTGGCTCTTTCTGGCTCACCATTTCATCATCTCTTTTATCATGGGCAATCTCCCATCACAAGTAAATACCAGTATAAAATACCAGTATAGAGGCAATACAGCGGTTAGCGCCTACCAATAATAATGGCCACCAGCATATGCCAGTTATTGGCGGCATACCCTTGTATGCCGTATGTCCACCAGTCTTGTATGTCCACTCTTCTATCGTTCTATCATATGTTTAGATATATATACCCTATTAAAACACCGTCAACAGCACCAGTCCGTAGGGCTGTTACCCATGGTGCGGTGTGAAGAACAAATTGTAAACAGACGGACAGCATCTGACCGACCGGCGCTTGCAATTCACTACCAACAATTCACTGCCAAATAACAAATGGTATATATTCAGGTCGGTAATATCATACCATGAACTGGAACGCGGCTTATGGACCTGAATGCAGAGAGGTCGTTATAACACCGAGCAGATTTCTGAGCGACAGCACGGTTAGCCATTTCCTCACAGAGTTGAAGAACGTAGGTGGATTGCTGAGTGTTCTATTTCACGGCCCCAACTACATCAGAAGAAAAATTGAACTCGATGATGAAATAATAGAGCTGTCACTCAAAGTAGGCAAGATTTATATCATCATAGAGGATGAGGCAATTGCCCAGCCGATAAAGAGCGTTTGCGATGAGGTATTCAAACACCCATATCATATAAGTATGGCTCCGGTTCCGGATAGAAAGCCCACAGTCACTGAGCAGCTTGGCAACAAGTCAGTCATGGATGTTAAAGTCACCAGAAAGGAACTGGATTATGACACGTGGGGATGACGCCAAATAGTGATTTTTATTGCGCTGCCACCTCCGAGAAGTGTGCCCCGCCCATTTCAGAAGGTTGCAATGTTCACGGAATAGTGTATAAAAAAACAAACAGAAGTAAGACTGACTAAACAAATACCAAAAACAATTTAAGGCATCAAAAAAGTTGGTTGGAAAAAAAGTTGGTTGGCAAGGTCAGATAAAATCTGACCGTTGCCTTGTGCATTTGTTTAATTATTACTTCTTGGCTATTGCTTTCGCTACCAGTTCCGTTATGTCGAAGACCTTCAGCTTGGACCCCGAATCGGCTGCACCTTCAGCAAGGTTCCTGTAGCAGAATGGACATGCGGATGTGACTGCCTCAACATCAAGCTTCTCAGCCTGATCGATCCTGCGCTTGGAAGTCCACAGAGCAAGGTCATTGTATGCCGCTTTGACTCCGGCTCCGGCTCCACAGCACCACGAGTTCTCACGGCACTGTGGAAACTCCACCAGCTCCACGCCAGGTATGGCTTCAAGAACTTTGCGCGGTGCGTCATATACGTGCGCATGCCGTCCCAGGTGGCATGGGTCATGGTAGGTGACCTTCATCTTCACTTCCTTGTCCATCTTCAGTGCCTTCTTCTTGAGCTGCCGCTCAAGGAACTCGGTGATGTGCATGACCTTTGGTTTGATCTCACCCACATCTGGATAGAGTTCCTTCAAGGCGCTGTAGCATCCTGCACAGGATGTTACGATGGTCTTCACTCCGAGGCTGTTAAACTTCTCAATGTTTGCCTTGGCAAGTCTCTCGAACTGGTCGTACTGCCCGATCCTCTTGGATGGGCTTCCGCAGCACATCTCGTCATTTCCGAGGGTACCCCAGTTAACGCCCAGAGCATCAAGGATCTGGGCGGTAGCATCAGCAACCTCATTCGGGTACCTGGAGCGGTATCCGTATGATGCGGTGCATCCTACGAAGTATAGCACGTCAACATTTTCCTTTGAGGCATCCTTTATCTTACGCTTGCCGCACCATTTGACGCGCTCGGCAGCGCTCTGTGCATATGGGTTGTCATTCTCATTGATGCTCTGTATTAATTTCTTGTGCTCTTCGATCGGAGCCCAGCCGAGACGCACCATCTCTGCCTTCATGTCTTCCCATATGTCATATAGGTGGCGTCCCTTGCCGTCCACTTTCTTCAGCTTCTGACCAGGACCCGAATACTTCTCGCACTGCACCGTGCATGCTCCACAGCTAGTGCAGGTGTAGAACACCTCCAGATAGCGGTCCTTGTCTGCTGGATCGATATCACCTCTGAGATATGCATGCACGAACTCCATGGCGCCGGGAGCGTAGAAAGATTCCATCTTGAAGTACAATCCTTTCGGACAGAGTTCTGCCCATTCACCCATCGCATGCCAGTCACCCGAAGCACACGGTCTGCAGTGGCAGCAGTTCGATACCATGTCAAACCATTTATCCATTTTAACTTCCATTTTTCACCGCCCCCGCTAGAATATAAACTTCCCAGGATTCATGATGTTCTTCGGGTCAATCATCCTCTTCAGGTTCCTCATAAATTCACCTGTCGGTCCCCAGCGCCTGAGCTGTGCATCCATCGCATCAGTGTACGGTCTGAACCAGCCGTACATGACCCCGCTGTCAAGCAGCCAGCTTATACACTCCCTGGCATACTTCTGCAGCCTCACCCTCTGGTCATCGTCAGTCGGATCCACGGTCAGTATCTCCACTTCATAGTAGCACGACTGCCCCGTCCACGGCGATGTTGGTATAACAAGCAAACTGTGGTCATGCTCCCTGTCGAAACCATTCTCCTCGGCTATGCGCTCTGTATTGCTAAGTATCTCCTTCCACTTGGTCAGCGGTCCATAGAATGCAAGCGCATGGTAGTATCCATATCTGCACATTCCCTGGGTTATTCTCCCTCCATAGAGCAGTTCGCGCCGTGCACCCTCGGGATCTCCTGCCATTAGCTGTGTTACTATGGTCGTAAAGTCCTTACCGCCGCTTTTCTTGAATCCCCCTTCCAGCATCTTGATGTTTGCGTTGTAGCGTTCCTCGCTGAAGGCATCCTGAACACTTCCGATAAGCATGATCTTCGGCATCAGTTTATCCATCGTCTCTTCCGGGAGGGCTATATCTATTGGCATAAACGTCTTTAGCAGAACCTTGTCGATCAGATCCACGTGGGCTACGTATTTCTTGTCCTCCATATCCTTCATGAACTCTATCGCAGGCTCCCATTCGTCGTAGGCATATGTGAACACCTTCGCCCATTTGAATTCAGGGTACAGTTTGACGGTCATCCTTGTCACTACGCCAAATGCCCCCGGAACGCCCATGAACAGCTGCGTCAGGTCAGGTCCTCCAGACCGTCCGTGCGGTCCTGCACTTCCAATCACACCTGCACTACCTGTCTGAATGATATCACCATTAGGCAGCACGATCTCCATGCTCATGATATGATCTATCCCGTCGGATGACTGTGTATGGTACAATCCTCTGAGCAGGTAGTTAGCGAATATTGAGCAGGTATCAGGCGCACTTGTATGCGCAGGTCTCAGCCCGCTGCCCGCGAAGTATGCCGCTATTTCGCCCCCCGTCACACCAGGCTCTATCTCTACCGTCATCATCTCCTTGTTGAGGTTGAATATCCTGTTCATATGCCTCATGTCCATGATGATGCCTCCCTGGGTTGGGATGCACAATCCTCGAACGTTAACGCCCTGTGCCAGCGGTATGACCGGTATGTTGTGCCTGTAAGCCAGTCTGATGACAGATCTGATTTGAGCGGTGTTGAAAACCTTGACAATATAGTCAGGTTTCTGCGGAGCCGTGAAGGGCCAGTTCTGGTCTTTCATGTAAACCGCCCGGTCAACGTTGCGTGCCGAAGCATTCCCATGTCCCACAACCTCCTTGAGAATGCTGATTATATGATCACTATCTGGTTGCAACCTTACTTCCTCCTATCTGTTTTTAGCACTCATATATATCCATAATAATCCTTATAGATTATTGGCGATGAATAGGTTTCCCAAGTTACTATATAAGGGTTCTGAAAGGTGCTTAATAGTATAAGATAAAATTTACAGAAACGTGAAATAGACGCCAGTAGGGTTGTAGTTGTAATAGTGGATTAATGCCGCATTCGCATAGTTATTATATATCCGGGGAGTTAAACGCGGCACATCAGATCATGTACGGGAGATACCATATACGGGAGACGCCAAACAATGCAGTAACAGGATGAATACAGGAGAGTAGGGGCAAAAACAAGGCGGAAACAGCACAGAGGAACATGGTTGCAGGCAAGATGCCCGCAGCCACTTAATCCCCTCATATATTACGTATATGTCGTGTTATAGTACTATCAGCGTACTATCAACACTCTCGCAGTCTTCTTTCTGCTACACTGGAAAAATTACTCCTTCTTTTTATGTCCGAGCGCCTCCATAAGCTCGATCGGCAGGGGTATTACCACCGTGGTAGCCTTCTCATCGGTTGCATCCGAGATTGTGCGCAGCGTCCTGAGGTACATCCCGCCCGGTGTTTCATAAAGTATTCTGGCAGCCTCGGCGAGTTTTTCTGATGCCATTCTCTCACCCTCGGCATGTATGATTCTGGCACGGCGGTTCCTCTCGGCCTCAGCCTGCGATGCCATGGCTCGCTGCATCTCTTTTGGCAGGACGACATCCTTTATCTCAACTGCTGAGACCTTTATGCCCCATGGATCTGTTGCACTATCTATAATCTGCTGCAAACGCAGGTTTATATCTTCCCGTTCTGACAGCAGCTGGTCCAGTTCTAACTGACCGATCACACCTCTCAGGGTCGTGAGGGCCATCTGGGCGGTTGCGAACTGATACCTCTCAACCTGTGTCACGGCTTTCTCAGGGTCCATGACCCGGTAGTATACGACTGCGTTAACATTGGTTGTGACATTGTCCTTCGTTATGACTTCCTGCGGCTGCACGTCAAAAGTCACAGTCCTCAGGTCGATCTTAACCATGCTGTCAAATATGGGTATGATGAAGAACAGTCCGGGACCTTTTGCCCCGACCAGTCTGCCCAACCGAAATATTACACCGCGCTCGTATTCTTTGACAACCTTAACTGCCGATGACAGTATTATCATTAAAAGCAGTAATGCTCCAAGCATCTCAAACATTTCAATACCTCCATAAATAAAACCAAACTATGTATAGCATTATCTATCAAGTCTAGCAGGGCCAGAATCTGACAGGACCCGATTAAACCCAATTATGCTTATGACATAGCCTAGAGTTATAACCTTTTGCCCGCATCACCTCAGCAGGGTGCGCAATTGCGTCAATCAGACTTGCAGTCGTTTTGAGCCCCAATCAAGAGTTGGAGGCTAGACACATCAGGTATCTAGAGGGGCGGCAGCCGAAGGCGGTGGCTGCCGCAGATAAAAATTTACACAGATAAAAATTTATATAGTTTAAAATAGGGAGTAATAGAGCATGCGTTTAGGGCGCCACACTCTCAGATCAATGGGTGCATCGGTAACTCCGACAATGCATGTTGGCAGTAAGGGAATCACACAAATGATCGTAGATGAGTTGAAGAGGCAGTTGAGGAACGAAACACTAATCAAGGTCAAGATTCTCAGGAATTGTGGGATGGACCGCATGGAAGCCGCGAACAAGCTGGCAGAACTGTCGGGCTGCGGTCTTTTAGAAGTGCGCGGCAACACCGCAACGTACTGCAAGAAGGCTTTAATACTTTAATACTAAACTAACGGGAGCAATTAATAGGAATAATTTGGGATAGGCGAAGGTTGCGCCTTCGTCATGAGTTGAATTTATCACAATCAACAACCGCATAATTGGTGTATGAGTTTGGAGGGTTTGAATGACTACCGCCTATGATGTTCCGGCAGATGTGCTTGTAAAGAGACTGGCTGAGAAGCTAAAGGAAAATAGTAAAATTGCGGCACCAGAATGGGCAGAGCATGTTAAGACAGGTGTCAACAGGGAGATGCCGGCAGCAGACAGTGAATGGTGGTTTACCAGATCCGCATCGATACTGAGGCGGCTGTACATAGATGGTCCGGTAGGAGTTTCCAGACTTAGATCATTCTACGGCGGACGTAACCGTCATGGGGTTGCCAGGCCGCACTTTGCCAAAGGCAGCGGGTCGGTGATACGCAAAATAATACAGCAGCTAGAATCTGCGGGGTTTGTTACCAGATTACGAAGTGGGCGTGTGGCATCGCCTGCAGGAAGGTCGCTGGTAGACAATACTGCCCATGAACTGAAGCAGGAGCTTGTGAAGGAGATGCCTGCTATGGCGAAGTACTGAATGTGGGGACAGTTATGCCTGCTCTTGTATGCAGGTATTTGATATTTATTTGATATTTATAAGAAATTAAATAGCTGATAAATTACCTAAGTCAGATCAGCTTAATGGGTATGGAGTGCCAATCAAATCTCCTCAGGGGTGTAAGATGTCCGAAGAGCTTGAAGAGATACGTAAAAGGAAGATGGAGCAGTTAATGCGGGCACAGGCGCAATCTGCCCAGGAGGAAGAGGGGAGACGTGAGCTTGAAGAACAGAAGCAGGCGGTCCTTCGTCAGATACTGACACCGGAAGCACGTGAAAGGCTGAACAGCATACGTATGACAAAACCAGACATTGTTGAACAGGTTGAAGCCCAGCTAATCCTCCTTGTGCAGAGCGGCCGCATAAAAAGCGTTATTAATGATGTTATGTTAAAGCAAATATTACAGCAAATCATGCCCAAACCAAAGGATTTCAACATACGCAGGGTATGATTATATCTCTCACTTCCAGCAATCCGATCTAAGAATAAAAACAATTTAACGCAATAAAAGGGCGGTCCAATAAAAGGGAAAGCAATTATACGATAAAAAGAGTAAAGGAAGGAAACCAACCTTCTCAACACCCTGATAATAATGGCACCCTGATAAATAATGGCGGATAGACGTGATTGACTATGAGCAGAAGTACAAAAGGCAAGAAGGTACGCCTCAGCAAATATACCAACCAGAACCGCCGCGTCCCTGTGTGGGTGATAATGCGCACCAATAGAGGCGTTATGACGCACCCGAAGAGAAGGCGCTGGAGAAGTTCAAGACAGCTCAGGAAATAAAACATTTGGCATAGTTGCTTAATTATCTAAAGTTTGATTCGATATACCTAATGTTGCATGAACATGGCATTTAATACTGATTGCATGGGGTTGATTGCATAAAATGGCTGAAGGCGAACGAATATACACTATCCCGCTGAGGAATGCCAAGAAAGCTCCAAGGTGGAAGCGAAGCAATAGGGCCATAAAAGAGGTCAGGATTTTCCTATCGCGTCACATAAAGGCAGATATGGATAAAATCCACCTTGATCCATCCATCAATCACAAGATATGGGAGCGCGGGAGCCAGAAACCGCCAGCCCGCATCCGAGTCAGAGCCATGAAGTTCGAGGATGGTGTGGTCGAGGCAGAACTCGTGCCGGATGCAAAGCCATCTCATGATGCAGTAGACGCTTCGCCAGATGTTGGAGAGAAAGAGTGACATATTCAGATGATACGCCAGATCTCTTTTGGGGGCAACCCATTTATTGGAGTATTTGCCAGATGCAATGACGATGTTCTGATAATATCTCAGGCGGTCCCTGTATCTGTTTCTGATAAAGTTGCAAGTGCTCTAAGTGTCAAACACGTGATCAGGACATTCATAGGGGGAAGCCCTGTCGTTGGTGCGCTGACAGCATGCAACTCGAAGTCGGTGATAGTGTCATCCACGATCCTTCCGGACGAGCTTAAAGCACTGCAGGAGCACTGTGACGTTGAACTGATGCCAGGGAAGATGAATGCAGCGGGCAACATAATACTCGCCAACGATAGGGCTGCGCTCGTCCATCCTGCTATGTCCCGTGAAGCTGTAGACTTCGTGGGTGAGGCGCTGGATGTTGAGGTGCGCAGCGACACCATAGCTGGCATACGTACTGTGGGAATGGCTGCTGCCGTGACCAACAAGGGCATTATTGCCCACAGACAGATTTCACCGGAGGAGATCGAACATCTTGAAGATATATTCAAAGTGCAGGTTGGTACGGGTACGGTTAATTATGGCGTTCCCCAGATAGGGTCCGGGTTGCTCGCTAATTGCGGGGGCTACATATGCGGAGACGATACCACTGGCGCTGAAATGGGAAGGATAGCCGAGGTATTGGGCTTTGTGTAGTTCAGTTATTTTGCTGGACACACAGCCGTATGGCTTTAATATAAAGTGAACACATCCGGAAACGATCTAAAACATCACGAAAGCATCCAAATCAAAAATATCGCATTAAAAATATCACATCCAGTGAATGATGATAATTTAATATATCATTAGGATGTTTTGAAGACCTATCGGTTTTCAAATCTTGCAGAATTGGAGACTTGATGAAAACACAGTTTTCATCTGTTCCGCGGAACAAAGTTCCGCGAGATTTGTCAAAATCGAAGATTTTGACTATCTTGCGAAATCTCCGATTCTGCGAGACATGTCGAATGCACAACATTCGTCTGTCTCGTGGAGCTTTGCTCCACGCTGCATCGCGAATACAAAGTATTCGCAAGATCTAGTTACATTCAAAGGAGTGGAATACACCATGAAATCGTTTGTCATTCAAGGTGAGTTCAAGGCGGGCAGGCGCTGGGAGAGCTTTACCAGGACAGTCGAGAGCCAGAATGAGAAGAATGCGGCTGAGAAGACATACTCTGTTATAGGGAGCAGACACAGGCTGAAAAGAAATCTTATACGAATAAATAAAATAGAAGAGGTGGCTGAGTGATGGAGGAACTGGGCAAACTTCCACCTGAACAGGAGAGGGAACTGCGGGAATTGATTATCAAACTGCGCACCTATCAGGCTCAGGCAGAGACTCTATCGCAGCAGTTATCACTCCTTCAATCTACCATGGAGGAATATGATAGGGCCATAATCGCTATAAATCACTGCAAGGAGCTTTCCGAGGGCACAGACCTCCTTGTTCCTGTGGGGGCGGGATCATACGTACGCGCCAGATTGGGTAAGATGGACCACATAATAGTTGGAATTGGTGCAAACGTCAGCGCAGAGAAAACACCTGACGATGCCGTGGAGACTCTGACCAAGCGGCAGAATGAGCTTAAAGAATCGGCTGAGAAGATAAGCCAGACTTTTGTGGAAATCGAACAGGAAACCCAGAAGCTCCAGTCTCAGATGTTAAAATACCAGCGCTAGACTGACATTATATGCGTTATACCAACCGTTTACCGTATCTTGCGAAAACTTTTGTTTTCGCGAGACAGCATGGAGCAAAGCTCCACGAGTCTCGCAAACTCAAAGAGTTTGCAAGATATCTGGAAGTATCTCTGAATGCTTTGCATTCGACAAGTCTCGCGAAATCTCCGATTTCGCAAGACTTTGCCCACACAGATGTCCATCCAGACCTGCAGGATATGCTCCCGCTAAGGCGGCTAATGCCTGGACAGCAGAGACAGCAGACAATCATAGTTTCCGGGGGTTTGGAATCGATGCAGATTAAGTAGTCCGGAGTGCTGGTTTATACGAGTGTTAGCTTATACACATATGCGGACGAACTTCGGGAGGCATACAAGCTGCATTTCGACAACCTGGAAAAATTACAACATGGAAAAATTATATGTAAATTGCTTGTGGGCGTGGCATGGAAGTGTTCAACAATCTTAAGAAGAAACTCGGGGTTTTTGCCAGGGATGTTGACGGGACAATAGACAAGGCGGCGGAAGGGAAATCAGCAGAAAGGGGTAGGGCCGGGCCTGGTGCGAAAGAAAAGTTAAAGTCAGTCATTCTGGATAGAGAGCTGGTAATTGATGAGGGCAGCCTCGAGAAGCCGCTGTGGGACCTTGAGATTGCGCTGCTCGAGAGCGATGTGGCAATGCCCGCTGCAGAGGAAATTCTAAAATCATTGAAAGAGGAGCTAATCGGGGAGAGGCGAAAGTTCACAGCCAAGACCCACAAAATTGCCGAGGAAGCGCTGAGAAATGCTCTGCTTAAAGTAGTATCATCAGGGCAGTTTGATTTTGATACATTCATACGGGATGCGGCAAAGCCCGTTAAGATTCTTTTTGTGGGCGTCAACGGGACGGGCAAGACAACATGTATAGCCAAGGTTGCGTACAGGCTGAGAGAACGGGGCCACTCGGTCGTGCTTGCGTCGGGTGACACATTCAGGGCAGGAGCAGAGGAACAGATCGATGCGCATGCGGAGAGGCTTGGAGTAAAGCTCATCAAGCACCAGCAGGGTGCAGACCCGGCAGCAGTCATATATGATGCGGTTCAGCACGCAAATGCCAGAAAACTGGATGTGGTTCTGGCTGACACTGCAGGCAGGTTTCATACAAGCGTTAACCTGATGGAGCAGCTTAAGAAGATATGCCGTGTTAACAAGCCCGACCTCATCATATTCGTGGATGAGGCGATAGCAGGCAATGATGCTGTGGAGCGCGCGAAACAGTTCAACGAAGCCATAGGTATAGGCGGCTCGATACTCACCAAGATAGACGCTGACGCGAAAGGGGGCGCAGCAATATCAATAGCCCATGTCACGGGCAAGCCGATATTGTTTGTGGGTACCGGGCAGGAGTACGGCGACCTTGAACCGTTCAAACCCGAGTGGCTTGTAGAGAAGCTGATAGGATGACAGGTGAATACGGAAACACCGATATCGAGATGAAGGCGCAAGCCATAGGAGTGATACATTCTCCTTACAAATCCAGGGGCGCTGCACCACCGCAGGGGCGCATGGAAGTTTGTGAAATTGAATTTTTCGGAGGATACGATAAAGCCCTGCAGGACATAGAGACATTCTCCCATCTGAACATTTTTTACTGGCTTCATAAGGGCAGCGGGTACCACCCTATCGTGCAGACTCCATGGGACACCAAACCGCACGGGCTGTTTGCCACACGCTCGCCCAACAGACCCACACCAATCGGCTTTGCTGTGGTGAAATTAAAGGAGCGCAGGGGCAATATTCTGATAGTCGAGGGGCTGGACGCGATTGACGGCACGCCTGTGGTGGACATAAAGCCGTATATCCCGGGGGTGGATGCGAAACCCGATGCAAATGGTGGGTGGTTGGAGGGTAAGATAAGAGTGTGAATAGTCTACAGCTCTGTGGAGCGGTAAT
Organism: Methanobacteriota archaeon; assembly: GCA_030605385.1. Taxonomy (GTDB): domain Archaea; phylum Halobacteriota; class Syntropharchaeia; order JAUWIL01; family JAUWIL01; genus JAUWIL01. Next base: position 2,049 of record JAUWIL010000032.1, on the reverse strand, counting down.
AAAAGCATACGGTGGATTGGCGCATCAAAGCCATACAATAAACATGCAGTAGATTGGCGCATCAAAGCTATACGGTAAGCATGCGGTAGATTGGCACATCAAAATGTATTTATGCCATAAATACCACAAATACTACATTGTTGCATATGGGTGTTGCATATGGGAACCAGATCTATACGCGTTAGTGATGAGACCTACGAAAGCCTCTTTGAGATGGCTGGAAGACTTCAGACTCAGATGAAGCGCTCTATCTCCATTGACGAGGCGATCAAAGTCATGCTTGAGAGCTTTAAGCCCAACAAAATCAGCGATCTGGCTGGCGGATGGGATGTAAGCGACGAAGAAATTGAAACGATAAAGGAATCTCTAAGGGATGGATGGAGAAAATGGAGTCTATCTGTCTAGACACGGATATCCTGATTGACAGCCTTAGAGGTTATCGGGAAACCGTGGAAAAGGTCAAAGAGTTGGAGGGGAAATATCACCTTTTTACAACTGTGATAAGCAGTTTTGAGCTTTACTATGGAGCTTACAGGACCGGGAAGATGGAGCAGAACGTCCTTTGCGCGGATGAACTGCTGAACAGACTCTCGATTCTTCAGATGACCGGGGGCGCATCAAAGTTGGCTGGTAAACTTGCAGCCGATCTGGAGAAGAAAGGGGAAGCTATTGATTTTAGAGATGCGCTCATAGCAGGCATCGTAATCACACACGGCACGATACTGTTCACGAAGAATATCAAGCACTTTGACAGGATAGAAGGTATTGACCTGTATAAGTGATAGTGATAGAAAGTATTGGCTTGTATGAGTGGTGATAGTGGGAAGCATCAACTTGCATACTTGTTAAACTTCCAGTCTGAACCACAATCAAAGTACACTCAGCAGGATTAGATGGGTTACGCTCTGATAGACATGCCGTTATAATTGCTCCTTATTTATCACTTCAGCATCGCTAACAGGCACCGCTAACAATCGCCGCTAACATGTCTAAAATCTTCCAGTATGACGTCTTTAAGTCCGGGATTATATGCCGCTGCAGCAGGGTGATACATGGGGATTATCCTGACCATGCCGCTCAGGCTGTTCATCTTGAAGACCTTTCCGTGAAGCTTGCTTATACTTCCGGCAGCTTTGATGCCGTACTTCTCGAGTATGTATCTGGTCGAGAAATTGCCGAGTGTTATAATCATATTTGGGGATATGCGCATGATCTGCTCATCCAGATAGGGGGTACACTTCACGATCTCATCCTTTTCCGGGTTTCTATTTCCGGGTGGGCGGCACTTCAGGATGTTTGTGATATACACTTCATCGCGGGCGATCCCCATGGATTCCAGACACTCGTCAAGTATCTTCCCGGCAGCGCCAACGAACGGCTTGCCCTGCATATCTTCACTTCTTCCGGGAGCTTCGCCGATGAGCATTATATCAGCATTGGCATCCCCATCCCCTGGCACTGCATTCTTCCTGGATTCATGCAGACTGCACTTACGGCAGTTTATGACGGCTTCCTCGATATCCCTCAGGCTCAGTGTTAACACCCCGCTTACTTTTGCGTTGTTTGCAAAACGTAGTTTTGCATCCAAAATACAAAGCATTTTGGTGCATGTCCAAGCAAGGCTTGGATGTGGTGAAAACTTCGTTTTCACACACACCAAAAGCTTCGCTTTTGGAAGTGCAACCGTATAAAACGCAAAGCGTTTTAGACATGTCAAGAAAAAATAGAGTTGTTCTGAGTTATAAGCTTCATCAGGGTATGGAATGTTATGGAACGTGAAATAATATGAAGACTAATTATCCAATGCTGCCATTAGTAGCGTTCCCACGCCCTCTATTGATGGGCTCCGTAGAAATCCTCCCAGAATAAATTGAATATTTTGTTTTATATATCTGTCTATGTTGTGGATGATGAATTTTATCTTGATTTCTTTGACCTGATTTCTGTATCCTCTGGATCTAGTCTCTTCCCCATACCGTCTTTTCACTGTTGAAAAGATGGTCTCCACTATGTTTCGTCTGTGATATATGTCTTCGTCGAATTCCTGTT
>JAUWIL010000111.1 GCA_030605385.1 Methanobacteriota archaeon | reverse complement strand
CCTATGGTACCTTGCCTATGGTACCTTGCCTATGGTACCTTGCCTATGGTACCTTGCCTATGGTACCTTGCCTATGGTACCTTGCCCCATGACCCCGGGATATCCGTGAAGATGCCTTTCTGACAGAACGTTTTTCCTGTAGGGTGGTTCTCTGCACTTGGTTCCCTGCGCTTATTTCAGCCTGTTCAGCGTTTCGACTATCTTCGCAGCCAGATTGATGCATGTGGTTTTGCCGAATTCGTCATCGTCTTCGGCTGAGAATACCGTTCCCCCAAAATGGGCTGTACCCTTATCGCTTACAACAAGCATTTCGTGAATAAGCATCCAGTTGTGTATGACGCTGATCGTCATTTCCTGACCGCCGTTTCGCAACCTTCCCACGGCTATTGCGCCGCCGACCTTTCCTGATAGAGCCATGTTCTCTCTTCGCAGGAGGCGCGTGCGGTCCATCAGTGCCTTAAGTTTACCTGTGACAGAGCCAAAGTAAACAGGGCTTGCGACGATTATGCCGTCTGCTTCCCGCATCCTGGCACAGATTTCCTGCGTATCGTCGTCAATCGTGCACTTACCCTTCTCGCCGCACACGTCGCATGCAGCGCAATAATCTATCTTCACCTTCGCAAGTTCCACAGTTTCGCAATCGAAACCCTGCTTGCCAAGTTCATCCATGGCATACTTCAGGTACTTTGCAGTGGACATGGATGCCCTGTGACTTCCATTAATACCGAGAACCCTCATAATAAAACATCTCCAAATTACATATGAATGATTCAGAGTCATAAAACGTTTTTGCTACCAAGGTTCGAGTTAAGATTATAGACTCAATGCAGTCCGAAACTCCGCTGCGCATGAGGATGCCTGGAATCTGTCCACATTATCGGCTGCCTGCAGAGTGCCTGAACAAAAAGCGCTGAGTGCATGAGGATGCCTGGAATCTGCCCGCATCATCGGGGACTCTTTCCTCAGCCTTTTAGAAGTAGTCAAATAAATCTACGTCCAGAGTACTATACACTATATGTTAAGCTGCAGGTATGTTAAGCTGCAGGATAAACTACCATAGTGAGGCACATTCGGATATGACAGATATAGAAAGCGGCAGTGACGGTGAAGAAGCTCATAAGAACTCCAGATCATATGCGACGGCATGTGAAGAGCTGTCCAGGATAATGGCAGAGAAGGGTGTGAAGGATGAATCTGAGCTTGAGCGCCTCAAAAGGGATATTTCACGCAAGTATGGACTGCACACCATGCCGAGAAATTCCGACATACTCTCGGCATCGGACGAATACGACTACGAACTTCTCGAGAAAGTGCTGAGAAAGAAACATGTCCGAACAATATCTGGAGTCGCGGTAATTGCGGTGATGACTTCTCCATGGAAGTGTCCTCACGGTGCCTGCATGATGTGTCCGGGCGGGCCTGAATCAATATACAGGTCGCCGCAGAGCTATGTCGGATATGAGCCTGCTGCGATGCGCGCCATACAGAACAACTACGATCCATACCTGCAGGTAGCCAGCAGAATAAGGCAGCTGAGGTCGATAGGGCACAAGGTTGATAAGGCGGAGCTGATTATCATGGGCGGAACAATGACTTCACGCCCCAAAGAGTACCAGGAGTGGTTTGTAAGGCGCTGCCTTGAAGCCATGAACGATTACAATGGATTATCAGGGAATCTGCGGGAAAGATTCTTGAAGAATAATGGCTCTAATGCGTCGGTCGCTCTAAAGGATGTGCAGAGGATTAACGAGACTGCAAAGGTGCGCAGTGTTGGAATCACCTTTGAGACGAGACCCGATTACTGCCGCCGTGAACATGTTGACATGATGCTTGGGTACGGGGTCACGAAGGTAGAACTGGGAGTACAGAGCACCAGAGACGATATCCTGAAGGGTATTAACCGCGGGCACACCGTCGAAGATACTGTCAGAGCGAATCAGGTACTCAGAGACAGCGCCATAAAGGTGGGATTCCATATGATGCCCGGTCTACCAGGTTCAACGCCTGAAGATGATATTAAAATGTTCAAAGTGCTCTTCACGGACGAGAGATTCATGCCCGATTACCTCAAGATATATCCAACACTCGTGACGGTAGGTACTCCCCTGTACAAAGCCTGGCTCAGGGGGGAATATACTGCCCTTGAAGATGATAATGCAGTTGAACTCATAGCCGGAATAAAGGCGCTGCTGCCAGGATGGGTGCGCCTGCAGCGCATCCAGAGAGATATACCGGCACAGCACATCGTAGCAGGTGTTAAAAAAAGTCATATAAGGCTGCTCGCCCAGAAGCGGCTTGAGGAGGTGGGTGGGAAGTGCAGATGCATCCGCTGCCGTGAAGTGGGACATGCCATGCTCAAAGGAGTTGAGATACTGCCGCACGATGTAAAGATGCTGACAGACGAATATGGAGCAGTGGGCGGCAGAGAATACTTCATACACTTCGAGGATGTGAAAAATAACGTGCTTATCAGCTTCCTGCGCCTCAGGTTCCCGTGTATATCTGTGGAATCGGAGATTCCACATATCTCGCGGAAGCTCTGCTTCCGCAAGACTCCCCACAGACCGGAGCTTGAAGATGCTGCACTCGTGCGCGAGCTGCACGTATACGGTCCCATGCTGGGCATCGGCGATGCGCCCGATGATGAGTGGCAGCACCGCGGCTACGGCTCTGAGCTTTTAGCTGCCGCCGAGCGCATTGCCTCTGATGCGGGATACAAGCGCATAGCCGTAATAAGCGGGGTCGGAGTGCGGGATTATTACCGCCAGCGTGGGTATGAGCTGATAGGTGCTTATATGGTCAAGAACTTGAGTTAGGTGTCGTTTATCGACTATCAAATGCAGCTCTTTCCGCACTTCATCGATCGGAGGCAGACTGTTCAATAGGGAAGGATTCCACCAGTTTAAGTGATCTGAGCGAACTGTGACTAGTGACACTCAAAGCGCAATTTGATGCATCGAATGTTTGAGAGAGTTCTGTGATGATTGGGCTTTGGAGCTTTGTAGCACCTTCTATGTACTCGCTGTTTGTTATCTTATCCGTTTTTTGAATATACTCCGTGTTTCTATTTGTGTTATACCGTGTCTCAACCAAATGCATATACATTATTAATATAATGGATTAACCACGGCGTGTATATCTTTTTGTTTGTCAATACAAAAGGAAGGCAAAAGAAGACGAAGCCACTAACAAACCGTATCAATAACCGGCTTGGATCTAAAAGTATCCAGTCTAAATGTAGATCAGAGAAAATGATAGATGCAACCAGCATAGATGCAACAACCTTGATTTTATCTTTTTTGCCCTCTGCAAAATAAACAGGTAGTTGCTTTGGTTGTTTTATCTGTTGAAGAGGGATTCCATCTATAAGCATGCCCAGAAGAACTGCTCTAAAAACCAATTCCTCCACGAGTGTGCTAAACAGTATCTCAGTTGAAAAATTGAAAATCGAGGCAAAACCCCCCTCCCGCCAAATATGGATTATGATGAGGAAAAGCCAAAATACCGTAACGATAGCTACTGTTTTCCTTTCATCACTCCTCACCAAAAATGCGTTCTTAATGAGATAAAAGGACCTGAAAATCGCCAAATAAGCGATTAGGCACAGAAGGAGCAGCACATGGAAATCTACTCCGATAACATTGTTCAGCCTAAGTACAATACAGAGCAGAATAAATGCAACTAGCACAACAAGGCGAACAAATTCTCTTTGATCTTTCATGCATCTGCTTCCACATGAAAAGTTTTATCGAATAATGCAGTCATTCTAAAGACTCTCTTCAACAACCTTAATCTCCTCCTCCGTCGGCCCATACAACTTATACACGATCTGATCAATAAGCCTGTCCGTAGCCTCTATCTGTGTTAGTAGTGGTTTTAGTTTGTTTGTTGATGTGTTGTATTCTTGCTGCACTTTTTCCTGAAACTCTCTCCCGGTTGGATCGGGCTGTATGCTCTTTTTGTTCTGCTTGAGTGCATCCAAAAGCGCATCAAAATCATGTTCATAGTATGCCTTTATCGTGGTCTTAAGCTTCAGATCGCCAATGGGTGCGCCAATCTCGCGCTCCAGCCAGCCGAGGAATCCTTTTATCTCTGCCTGTTTTTGTTTGTTCATCTCGATCATTTGTTCGGCAAGGAAGGCGAGGATGTCATGTACAACATCGGATTTCTCCTGCTCGGTGATGAAGTTGCCTTCTGCATCTTTTGGCAGGAGTTAATCTATTTTATCCAGAACTGCTTTTCAAACATCGAATCTCACCTTGGTTGCACAGCAATCAGGCAGTATCAGGATAATAATTGCATAATAAACGCACAATAATTGCACAAATTGCACAGTGCTACACCTTTGCATCATTTTTGCATCATTTTTGCATCATGCTAATGAGTATCGCAGGTTTCTTTTTCCGGTTCCAGTTGGTTTGAGGAGCTCCATCTTAACAAGAGCTGCCAACTCTCTTGAGGCAGTGGCCCTTGATACACCAGTAATGTCTTGGAGTTCTTTATTGGATATGCTCTTATTTTTTTTCACATATTCTATCGCCTTTTTCTGCCTCTCATTCAAACCCAGTCCATCTAATTCCTCCAGAGTCTTGAACTTCCCGATCACAACACAAAGACCTCCAGATTCCTCCTTGAAAATAGGCTCTGGCAAGCCTTCTTCTAGACACCACTTCACTATGTCGTTCGTACCAGTTCCCCATTTTTCTATGTATTTGACCAAGAAGAGTATGTTGGCAAGGAGAGGGTTCACCGGGATAGACTTATGTGACCTCTTCAAATCCTCTAGTTTTAAAGGCTCTGGAAGTTTCCCGGGATTCCAGACCTCAATTCTATCCTCAAAGATTGAAATGTGGGCACTAGCAGGAGAATCATAGTCCCTATGCGCGATGGCATTGGTAATAGCCTCTCGAATTGCTTGTAGGGGGTACTCCCATTTCTCCTCTCGCTCCAGTTTCCCGGGTTCTACCCACGCAGATTTGCGAATATTGTCGAGAACAAACTTTTCGCACTCATCGATTTGTCTCAACAGAGTGCCCCCTACTACTTTCATGTCAAGGAACGGCTTCACCGCTTTCGTCCCTTTGAACTTGGCGCACCTCACTTCCGATTGCAGAAAGAACTGCTGCGGGCTTGCACCGAAGACCAGTACCGCTGCGTTCTTCAATTTATTATCAGACATCAGATTCAGTTTGTGCAACGCATCTTCGATCTCAACGTCTGGATCTATATCAAGCCGCCTTTCGTGCTTAGATTTCCTCAGGAAAGCTCTAACTGTTTCTTCGTCAATGCTAGAAATGGAAGCATTTTCGCATGCATCATCATCCCAATAAGTCTTCTTGGATTCAGAAGCCATTGTCCGAATCTCCTCGCTTGAGACTCTATGATTTGACCTACCCACACGTTTATAGACTCTGTCAAATGCAAACACAGGTTTTGACTTGTTTTCTTTGATTGCAATGCGTATGACCTCCTTCCCATCAATCTTTTCGACCGATATGGAAGGGTATATTTGGGGGTCTGTGTTCTGCTTGATCTTATTTGCAAGGTCTTCCACTGTTCTCCTACCAATTTGCACTCCAAGGACTCTTCCGCTGTCGTCCACGCCAACAAGGATTGTGCCGCCATTAGTATTTGAGAATGCTGAAACTGTTTCGACTATCTCTTTCCACTCTGCAAGAGATTCCTTAAACTCTGTTGTGCTGTTTTCTTTACCGAGTT
>JAUWIL010000092.1 GCA_030605385.1 Methanobacteriota archaeon | reverse complement strand
GACCCAATTATTATTTCAGATATTACAGATTACGATTTTCACATTAAAAATTTTGAAAATATTGCGTCTACACTTGAAGGATATGTTGAACGATGTTATTTTAGTTATGCAATCCAATACGGAAAGGTGAAGAGAAATTTTGATAAATTTCAGAGAGAAAATGGTGTAAAAATTATTGACCCCGATAACAATTTAAGAATTGAACTCGCGAATGCATTGGCAGAGACCGCAGACCGATATGGAATTGAGATGCTTACGTGTTGTGCCGATCATCTCATCGGTCCAAAAATCGGAAAGGCACATTGCATTGACGGGAAGATCATCGAAGAATTGTTCTACGGGAATGGACCCAAATATAGTGAAAAGCCAACGAGAAAAGAGTGTGGGTGTACAGATAGTACAGATATTGGAACCTATGATACTTGCCCGCATGGATGTATTTATTGCTATGCAAACGTGAACAAGAATAAGGCATACACACGATTTGAAAAACACGATAAAAATGCGGTGTTTCTGGGGTACACCAAAGCGGAATCGGATGAATGGGTAAAAGAGGTGAAAAGTAATGATAATGAGAAAGGTAACTTTAAACAGATGGAACTGTTTTAATAATCTCTGTCCCACTCCACATAACACAGCATATACGCTACGGGCTAACGCCCTTGCCCTTCGGGACATTACTTTTTTCGATCGCAACGTCGTATATGCTAAGAACGTTATACCCCAAAAAAACTTGAACTAAAAGGCGCATGAGGAAAGAAACAACCCCAACCACCATGGATGCCCCCTGATGACCTATAATTTATTCGGGGGTGGGAAGACCTGGGCTTTTCCCCGGTTTTATCCTATCTACTGCTGTTGTTATTATGCCGGCTACATCCTTTGCGCTCAGGTCAGACGAATCTATAACCAGATCATATATTGAAAGGTCGTCAAGGTCTATTTTGTAATACTCCAGATACCTTTTATGCTCGCAGGCAGCACGCCCTACTATGCGCTCTTTTGCCTCTTCCACGGATATCTTCTCTCGCCCTGCCACCCGTTCTGCCCGCACATCCAGAGGCGCTTTGAGCCATACCTTCAGGTCCGCGGATATGATGTGGGCTGATATGCGCCCGTCAACTATGACGTTGCGCTTCATTGCAGCCAGCTCCATCTGGCGCTGGTCTATCATCGCATCATACCTGGGATTGTTTTCGGCTAGCTCTCCAAATTCCTTCAGGCTCATACCATGCTCTTCGGCAAGCTGCCTGAACACACCGCCGGCTGAGACATAATCATAGCCGATTCTCTCTGCCAGGATGGTTGCTACCGTAGTCTTGCCGCTCCCGGGTGGTCCACCGACGGTTATTTTCATCTTGTTAAACTCCTTGAACCTGGTAAAATCATAGATTTTACCTGTCTAGCGAAATCGAAGATTTCGCAAGAACTGCAATACTGAAGAACTGCAATACTATTAAAATTCACCGCAGGCAGGGCACCGACCTGACAATCCTACACGCCGCTACACGCCGGCGTTAAGCACCTTTCTTATCACCTGACTTATACATATGGAACACAGTATATACCAGACCATCCAGTAGGGCATGAAACCCATCCACATGGCAGTGTACTCTTTAAGTCCCGATATTGGCAGCATGATGGTTGTAAGCACCGGCTGGACTGCGCTGGCACCTGTGTGAATTCCCACATACCACCAGACCCAGAGCCATACCGGTATGGTGACTATGATGGTATATCCCATAGGTACAAACTGCTGCTTGGACATCTCGCCCTGGTCATGCATCATCTGAGCCCGCTTCTTCTCTATCTTCTTTAAAGCCTTCTTGTCATCGCTTTTCTGGGCCTCACGAAACTCCTTCTGGAACTCTCTTGCCCTCTCCTGTATCTCGCGCATCTTGTCCCAGTTGATGGTGTATTTCTGGATTATCGAGGCATACAGGCCCGTGGCAGATGCGAGTATGAATATGACAACATGGAACGGCAGCGACTCGGCCAGCGGTCCGCACAAAAAGTCGAGTGACGAGCCTACAGCCCCCCTCATATCCTCGCCCATGAACATGAGTCCGAACATGAAGGCGAAGCCCACTATCATGACTGCGCGCTCTATTTGCGTCTTTATCTCATCCTTCAAGCTATCATCACCACATGCTTGGTATATCTTTGGAAGCGGAGCATCTCTGGAAGCAAAGCTTTCATACGGTCGCAAAATCTTCGATTTTGCACACATGTCTGAAATGCAAGCATTTCATACGGTTATGGAACTTTGTTCCATAAACATGTCTAAAACGCTTCGCGTTTTATACGGTTGCAAAACTACGTTTTGCAAACACATTTGTTTTTCAGCATTAACAGATCAGAAATTCACTCTTCGACTATTTACAAAATTGCTTGCAGAACGCTCCGCCTTTAAAGACGGGGATGAATGCAGCACATCATCAAGCAATTTTGTAAACGCTACAAACTTTAGTTTGTAGTAGTTTACTCTTCGACTATTTTATAGATATCCTCTGATATCTCCTCCCTGGAACGGCTGCCGTCCACATTCCTCAGCACCCCCTCATCAGAGTAGTACTTCAGCAGCGGCTCTGTAAGCTCCTTATACACTTTCAGTCTGTTCCTGACAGTCCCCTCTTTGTCATCATCACGGTGGTATAGTTCCCCTCCACAGGCATCGCACACACCCTCTGCTTTTGGCGGCTGATATTTCACGTGGTATATGGCGCTGCAGGACTTGCAGGTTCTCCTGCCGGATATTCGCGTCACAGCCTCGTCATCGGAAAGATCGATATTCAAGGCCACATCAACTGCAACACCCGCCTCCGAAAGCGCCTCTGCCTGAGCCAGAGTTCGTGGGAAACCGTCGAGTATGAACCCCTTCTTGCAGTCGGGCTGAGCGAGGCGGTCCTTTATTATATCTATCAGAATATTATCAGGCACCAGCTGTCCGGCATCCATATACTTTTTTGCCTGTTTTCCGATATCCGTCCCGCGCTTTACGTTATCTCTCAATATATCTCCGGTGGAGACGTGGAGTAGGCCGTATTTCTCAGCAGCTATCTGCGCCTGTGTGCCCTTGCCAGCTCCAGGCGGGCCCAGGAATATTATTCTTGTCATCACGCTCAATCACACTCCCGGATAAATTATGTTCCATCCAATAAATCCCTATCTTATACAACACTAGTGCAAACATGATGTCTTCTAATCGTCCATGCTGATAGGGAGATATATGGTTTACCCATACAGTTGTTGCTACACTCTAAAAATATTATGTTTCCACGTTATGTTTCCACGCCAAGGAAAGAGCGCATCATTGGGTACATCTCCATGACCTGCTCATTCGCAAGCTGCTCATAGAACTTGTAGACGATGCTCACGGTAAGCAGCAATCCTGTTCCGCTTGCATTTCCCAGAGTACCCATCATATTCGCAAAAACCGCAAGTAAACCTACGAACACACCACCGATAATCGTAATCTTTGGTATATATCTCTGCATTATGCGCTCGAGAATTTTAACGTCCCTTCTGAATCCCGGTATCTGCATCCCTGAACGGTTGATCTGTTTGGCCACATCCTTGGGTCCCATGCTTGCAGTTTGTACCCAGAATATGGCAAATATCGCGCCTCCGACAACCATCAGTGTGATGTCAGTCAGCAGACGCAGGGTGATCTGCCAGTCAAGAAGGTGCGCATAGGTAGTCTGCGCTCTTACGAGGCCTGGTACCCAGTCATAGGGGCTGTTTATCGGGTTGAGATAATACATCAGCCCTGATGTTGCTACATAGCTGCCGCTCGGCGTAACTGCATAAGTGCCAAACATGGTGCTCCCCCTTCTTGCCAGCACCATTCCTATCATCTGAATGTTCGCCTGCAGTGCCCTTACCAGTATCATCGGCAGAACCGAGGCATATATGAGTTTGATTGGAAACCTCCCGCGCGCCCCCCTCACCCTGCTGTGAGCCAGAGGTATCTCCACCCTCATGCTCTCGGCATAGACTACGATGAAGAATATCACGATTGTTGTTACAAGGGCGAGTATGCCCCCCTCTATCAGCATGAAGCGCGCATCCATCTGTACTGCATTCATGTTACTGACGATCCAGCCCCACTTGGGTATCAATCCTATGGGTATCCCCCGTGCGTCAGCCCCCCAGTTGAACACACTCGTCACGAGCGCCTGAGCCACTCCCGCGACTATGAACAGGCTCACCCCCGAGCCAATGCCCCATTTTGATACAACCTCATCCATCAGGAGGACCAGTACGCCTCCGATGCATATCTGTATGAACATTATTGCCGAAATCGTCTCTATCGAAACACCAAGCTGGGCTGCCAGTCCTGCGTCCGGCAATAGGAATCCCCCCAGCATCTGAGGAACAGTCTCAAGAACTATCATAACGAAGACAAGCAGTTTCTGTACGCCCTGATATATTGCCTGATCCCTCGGATCTCCGAGATCCAGGTTGACGACCTGCGCCCCGACAAGCAGCTGGAGTACTATAGAAGCAGTTACTATGGGCCCTATACCCAGCATCATCAATGTACCGCTTTTGCCTGCAAAGAAGGCGCGGTACTGGTAGAATATGTCTATTGATTCAGATGACAATCCGAATATCGTCACATTAGCTAATATAAAATACAGCGCGAGTATGCCGATGGTCCACATCAATTTCGTCTTGAAATGGACATGCCCCTTGGGTCTCGTGACTGCTGGCAGTCTTTTGAGGAATGGTTCAATTCTATCTTTAAAGTCTGCCTCTGTCATGCCTCCACCGCTTCTACGCTTCCACCACTGCTCTCAAGTTTAGCCCGGGCTTTCTCCGAGCACACTCCACCCGATACAACCAGCTTGCTGCTGACTCTGCCGCCCCCCAGCAGTTTATCAACGCCTATATCAGATAGATTTACATATATTCTGCCGTCACCCTCTCTTCTGGCCAGGCCCTTATCTACAAATTTTTCAATCTCAGCATCCAGCCGGCATACGTTCATAACACTCACATCTCTCTGCTTGCTTGGGGGCATCTTGAATCCTTTTTTCCCAAATCTATCGCCTCTGAGAAATGCCCGGACAAAATGGTGTTTATCTCTGCCTGCATTCCCCCGTCCACCGCGGTTCCCTGCACCCCGTCTGTTCTTATGTGTGCCGCCTCCGCAGGTGCGCGATCCCCTGAATTTCTTGACCCTATTCCTCACCATCAGAGATTACCTCAAAAATTGATTCGTGAACCCCACCAATCTCATGAATTGCATTACCGCATCTTTTTAATCAGATTGTTTATATCAGTGCCGTGGTAACCCAGCTCGCCACCCTCTTTATACGTCTTCTTTATACCACTATGTCCTTTTCTGGGTGGATGCAGCCGGAAAATCGGTTTGAGCTTTGGCACATCATTGAAGCTTGCTTTACCTTCATGGACTGCCCCTGCAAGCTTGCTTATTGAATCATAATTTGTATTGTTTTTAACGTACTCATCTGTCAACCTTGTGCCCCCTTCCAACCTCCCTCTGTTGGTGAGCAGCATCTCGATCATCTCCTGATCCACATCCCCCCATGCAATGTAATCTTTTGCTTTCTGCAGCATACCTTTGTAGTGGGGATTCTCATCCAGTAATACACAGTGATTTATACGATTCAGGTGGATCATCTTCATGGTATCCTCTACCTTGTGGTTTACATTCACGCTGCCCCTAATTCGTATCACTGCGTACATGGTGTATTCACCAATCCTCCTGTGCCCTCACCGTAGTCGTCTTCTGCAGCGCATTGAAGGTAGCCTTTGCAAAGTTCAGCGTTGTTTTGGTTTGACCCTCACTGCGGGTCCAGGCATCTTTTATGCCAGCAAGCTCCAGAACCTTCCTGGCCGACTCTCCAGAAGCTATGCCAAGCCCGGAGGGTGCCGGTTTAAGCACCACCTTGACACTCCCTGCCTTACCCTCAACTTCGAAGGGTACCGTGTGCTCCAGTCCGCATACACATTCCCATGAGCCGCATCCGCGTTTTATTCTTACGATGTTTAGCACAGCATTGTCTACTGCTTTTTTTATGGCAGATCCCACCTGACGGTCTTTGCCCTGACCGAATCCAATTAACCCATTGCGGTTTCCTACAGCCACGGTAGCTCTAAATTTGACCCTTCTGCCTGAGTCGGTCATTCGCTGCACCATATTTATGTCAAGCACTTCATCTTCGAGTTCTGGTGCAAGTGTTGATATTATTTCAGGCTCCTTTATGGGAAGACCCGATTCCAGTGCCTGATCCAGCGTTTCAACTCCACCTTCAGCCACTAACCGTCCCAACCTCGTGCACGGAATCCAATTCTCCATATCACCTGCACTCAATCTTTTGTCTCTACTCATGGAACCCGATTTTTTCGATCTTCTCCTTTTCATTTGCCAAACTCCTTCATCATGGTTTCTTTAACGCTGTCAAAGCCATCTGGGTACTGACCTTTGATTCTCTCCTCGTCAGGCAATATGTCCGGATCGTGCGGTATGTTCATACCCGCATCCAAAGCACCCTTCAATACAGCATATACTCTTGAACCCCTGGTTGAAGTCTGCAGACCCACATCAAGTATCGCATCGGTGTGGCCGCCATTTGTTGCTTTTAACCCGAGCAGCATGCCGCTAAGGTAGGCAGCGCATGTGTTGCCGGTATATCCATTATAGCCATATTTTCTGAGGGCCGATGATACTGCTGATTCAATCAATTGGTCACCATTCTTGCCGGCTGCTATAAGCTGTGCCCTCATGTTCCGGTTGCTTTTGCGGACTACCAGTCTCGGTCTTCCTGACAGAAGGAGCTTCAGACGCGAGTGGTAGTTTGTTCTACCTTCTCTCCTTCTCCTGAATGGTACTCTGTAAGTAGGTCCACGGGCCATATTACTCCCCCTTTACACCTTCTTTAAAGTCATATCCAAGGGATTCGATATACGAATCCAGGTGTGCCACGTCTCTGAACTCTCCACCTTTCGCCTTGCAGTAAAGCTTACGGTATTCCGAGGCATTCAGCGTGCCCACCCCCCTGAGGTCTCTGAGTCTCTTTCGCTGCGCTCTTATCCTCTTCATCCAGCGCTCCTTGCTCGAGACCTTGGCATACTGTGAACCTTTCCTGCTTCCACATCCTCTGCGGTGTCCCATTGCTTTTTTAACATCCCTTGCTCTGGCGCGCCCTCTGCTAACACCCTTTGCCTGTTTGCGCTTTATTGCACCATTTCCAATCAGCCCCCGGACATCTTCCCTGGTTATGGCTGCAGCTATATCCTCTGAGGCTGCGGGATCTATCCACACTCTGTAGACCCCCACGCCAAGTATTTCTGCAGCCATTCTGCGCTGGTTTGCAAGATCGGTCATCTGACACAACATCCGGATTTTCTATTTATTGTGATGATGGCTCCCATTCAGGTCATTTAGGCGAGTTGACATTTGATTGACTGGTTCCACATCCTTTTGCCAATCTTCTAACTTTGCTTCGTTTACCCTCCTGACCTTTTTGATATTTATTTCTATCTTTCTTATCTTGCGAATACGAAGTATTCGCGGGACAACCAAATGCCTTGCATTTGTTAAGTCTTGCGAAAGCAAAGCTTTCGCGGGACAGACGGACTACCGTCCGTCAAGTCTTGCGAATACGAAGTATTCGCG
>JAUWIL010000167.1 GCA_030605385.1 Methanobacteriota archaeon | reverse complement strand
AGTATGACCATTGCGCCGGTCTCATGCGGCTGCATCACCAGATTCAACGGCGCCTTCTTTCTGAGAAGGTCCAGCAGGGTATAATCATATTTGAACATGCTGAGATGCAATCCAATATTCGGTGTGAGCAGGTTGCCATCCAGAATGACGGTCTTCCTGCTGAACTGGAGTGCCAGAGAAATGCCAAGATTCGTGGACGTTGTTGTCTTACCTACACCGCCCTTGCCAGACACGACGCCAATAATTTTCATCTAATCTACCCGTATTCTCAATAGGATGTTATATAATTAGCTGATACCAACACGGAAAACGTCTGGTTGGACTCTACCCACAACCGGATTTTTTGTATTAGCAAGCATCATCATCTACCAGCATAAACTCACAGCACTCATCGCCGCATGCAATGCATCTTGTCTCATGGCATCTTACGTTTGGAGCGTTGAACAATACCGATACGCAGGACTCGAGCAGCCCCTCAACAAAGTTACAATTATGGGCATCGGAACCCCTCACGTCTCTTGATTCGAAACTATCATAGGCTCTTGCCACAATTCCATCTTTGACATCTCTGCCGAAATCCCACTCGACATCAAACCACCCAAGTATGCCCCATATGCGAGACAGCTCTTTTAACCCCCTCTCTCTATTAAGACCGCGCTCAATTGCTAAATTGCTGTAATCACTGCCAACCGCTCTGCCTGCCTCCCGTATGAATTCATCCTGCTTGACGATACTGGAATCACTCAGCAGCCTCTTCAAGTTCAATACATCTGTTGCATGAATTGATAGATAGAAACTCTCTAGGGTCTTCTTGGCCTTCCTTATGTTATCTATGTCTCTGAGAGTTGCTGCATAGCCGATTATATCTCCATCATCACCCATTATTGAACTGAATGTCACATCCAGAAAAATCTTGTTACCATCTCTATCAATCCACTCCAGACCATACACATCATAGTAGCCGCGGTCTATGAGGTCTGGCATGAGATCTAACATATCGTCTGACACGATTCCGAGCACTCCCGTGGCAAAATCCCGCAGTGGCTCATTATAGAAGTATTTGCCAATCAACTCATCCTCGGAATACTCAAGTATCCTCTCAGCAGCTCTGTTAACTGACATTATGCATCCATCAACATCGAAACTTATTATGCCATCATTGGCATACTCAACAACTTTCGCCATGTATCTGATACGTTCCTCGAGCATCTTACGGTCTGAAATGTCCCTGATAATAGTCTGCCCTCCGACTATGATGCCGTCCTCTCTCACGGGACTGGTGTTCGCCTCAACCGGAATCATCCTGCCGTCCTTGGCAATAAGAGTCAGCTCATTCAGTACCGTTTCACCTGAAAGCACCCTTTTTTGAAATTCAATTGCACGATCCCGACAGTCCTCCGAAATAAAATCCAGGAAACTATGTCCGACAGCGTCATCCATGGTGTAACCAGATATTTCAGTAACCCTCTTATTGATCAGGGTCACCCTGCCCCTTAAATCACCGATAACAATACCATCAGTTGCACCATCAAACAGCTCTCTATATTGCTCCTCACTCTTCAGAAGCGCCTCCTCCGCACGCTTGCGATCCGTTACATCCCTCACAGAGCCGAGAACCCCAATAACATTTCCATGAGCATCCTTCATCTGCACCCCGTCAAACTCGCAGAAGACCTCGGTGCCATCCTTCTTTACAAGGCGGGCCTGCACAGTGGAATGGCCCTTTTCGTATACTGCTTTTATCGAATCTGCAACAGCAGCTCTATCATCTTCGAAGATAACATCCAGCACCCTCCTGCCGGCAAGCTCACCATCCGAAAAGCCTGTAAACTCCACCAGCTTTTTATTCCATGCTCCATCGGGGTCACTCATCCCGAGGTTGACTATATTTCCATTCAGGTCAATCTGATACACAAGGTCCGGGAGAGACGTTATTATACCATCCCGTTCAACCAGAAGGCTGGCGATCCTCTCCTCCGCACGCCTACCTTCTCTCAGGTCTATACCTACAATCTGGATTTCAGCCAGCTTGCCACTCTTCATAACAGGTATGGAATTCTGCGTCAGCCTCAGAGGAATCAGGCCCCCATCCTTATGTTTGAATTCGATCTCGACGGATGGTGTTGGCTTTCTTCTGAGCTCTCTCTCAAACAGACCCACCAGCATAGGGATATGTTTATCGGGAACGAACTCCCGGAAAGGCACACCTATGATATCATCTCTGCTGTACCCTGATACTGTTTCTACCTGTTTGTTAACAAGTGTGATATTTCCTTCCAGATCCAGGCTAATAAGAAGGCTGGGCGAGTCCTCGAACAGATTTCTGTAGTGTTCTTCTGATTCTTTCAGCACATCCTCTGCACGCTTGCGCTCGGTAATATCTCTAAAGGCGGAGACTCTGAAGGTCCTGCCTTTGTAGTGAAAGGGCTTTCCAACCAGGCTGCAGTAAAATGTGGAGCCATCTTTCCTTACGCCGATCCCTTCGTAGGTTTTATCGCTCCCTGTGGCTATATGTTCCAAGATGAGCTTCCAAGATTCCGCTGTAGCGAGCCTCTCGGCATACATACCTATCAATTCGGATAGTTCATACCCAAACATCCTGGCCAGGGCTTCATTTGCCTCTATGATAACCCCCT
>JAUWIL010000058.1 GCA_030605385.1 Methanobacteriota archaeon | reverse complement strand
ATGTTTGCAAAACGTAGTTTTGCGACCGTATGGAAGCTTCGCTTCCAGACATGTTTGCGGAACGAAGTTCCGCAACAGTACGAAAACCTAAGGTTTTCGGACATGCTTCGCATTTCAGACATGTCGTTGGGCGCTTCGAGGATGATTGAGTAACAAGTTTATACTTTCTGTTGGATAGTTTTATTAGTATCTCCCATGTCTATTTCAATAATAACTGCAGCATGAGTGTGATCGGTTTGGATTTTATCGGTGAGGTTGTCTCTGGCAGTGTGCTCGGCGGAATAGAGGTTAAACTTACTCTGGACAATCCAGAGGGGCTGCGCGTCGGCTATCCTGTGATCGTGGAGGGGCACTCCTATAACTTCTACTGCGTCGTGAAGGATGTTGTAAATCCCGGTACTGAGGTGGTTGAGCAGGTAGCAGGCTCCCGCATGAGCGGGGTGGAGGGTATGGTGCCGCTGGCTGCACCCGGAATGCATGAAACCCTTGGCGGGCGCCTGTTCTTCTCCCGTGCCATATTAAAACCCATACAGCTCATTGACGGTAACGGCGGGCTGCATGAGCCCGAGACCATTCCGCCGTATTTCTCGCGCGTGCGCCTTGCCTCCAGGGAAGATGTGAGCCGCATCTATGTTCCCACCCAAAGCTCGCTCCCACTCGGCTCTCTGCGCGGCGTGGAAGATTTCAGTGTGTTCGTGGATTTTGAGCGCCTCAGTGAGAAGCCTTTCGCCGTGTTCGGACGTACCGGAGCGGGCAAGACCATGCTCAACAAGCTCCTCTGCACGTGTATGCTTGCAAGAAATTCTGCCTCTGTGCTGGTTTTCGACATGCATCAGGAGTACGGCATCTTCTCCAGAACCAACAACACACCCGGCTTGAAGTATTTCTTCCCGGAACGCGTGGAAGTCTTCACCCTTGATCCCGGCAGCAACCGGGAGGCGCGACCATTCCTCGTTGACCCCAAGAGTATTACTCCTTCGGATCTGATCATAGCATTCCAGGATCTTACATCTCCCATGATCGATGCGATCTATGCCATTAACCGCCTGCGCAGCCGTGGAGAAGACCTGATATCCGCCATACGGAATGCCAATCCCGACGAACTGGGAGAGAGAGTGTTCTCCGGCACTCTCGGCGCACTTCAGCGGCGCGTGGCACGGCTGGAGCGGTTCGGTTTCGTGCGCAGCGGTGCGGGTGATAGTTTCGGTGCCGTTGTCGATCTGATCCACGCAGGCAAAAGCATAGTACTTGATTTTGGCGGCTATGGGCGTGATTCTTCTGCATACCTGTTTGTGGCAAATCTGATAGGGCGGCGCTTATATGATGTTTATGTTGAAAGAGACGATATGCCCCGACTGGTTCTGCTGTTAGAGGAGGCACATAAGTTCCTCTCGCCAAACGTTGTCTCGTTCACGGTATTTGGCAGGCTTGCACGCGAGACGCGCAAGTTCAACCTTATACTGGGGCTCGTGGATCAGCGCCCTTCGCGCATTGACGATGAGGTGCGCAGCCAGCTTGCAAACAGGTTAATACTGTCTTTGAAGGAGCCCAGCGATATCAACTCTGCGCTCGCGGGTGTGCCCGACCGCGGTGTCTGGGGGGGAGTTGTCGGCGTAATACCTCCGCAGGAGGTGTTGATGGTGGGTGACGCGATACGTCTGCCCACCGTTTTCAGGACCATGCACTTTGATAATGAGCTGTTCAGCCGTATGAATGCGTACCTGCATGATTTTGATGTGAGTCCCGTTAGTGTCGGCGGCGCGGAGGGGAGTCTGAGCGCGGATGATGTCCGGAACATTGCCAGTGATGTTGACAGGGTTTTTGGGGACTGATCAAAGCCTGGGGTGTGCATCTGTGAAACAGAGGAACTTTGAAGTCTTGCAAATTCGAAGAAATTGCGAGACAGTCGAACCAGAGGTTCGACAAGCGTCTGGTGTAATACACGGCGGAAATGTTCTTGAGGCGGCTGAAAGGGCAGGGATTGAAGAAAGCGATTTGCTTGATTTCAGCTCCAATATCAACCCCATGCCGCTGCCTGACCTCGCCGATGCTATATCAAATGCTCTCAAGAGATTGCATCGATATCCAGATAACCGCTACAGGCGCCTTAGAGGGGTAATAGCAGAGCATTACAGGATTCCGCTCGATAATATTCTTCCGGGAAACGGTTCGACCGAACTTATAAGGCTGTATACGGAGATGATGCTAAGGCCTGAAGATGCAGTCCTAATACCCATACCTGCATACGAGGAGTACGGGTATAATGCCGTGCTGGCAGGTGCCAAAGTTGAGTATATGCAATATAATGAGCTGTTAAAAAAGCAGCGGGCAATATGTGAGTCCTACCTGGAAGGTGGCGGCATACATACGCTGTTCATCTGCAACCCTAACAACCCTACTGGGAATCTAATGCCAAAAAGTGCAATAATTGAGATTCTTGATGTTTGCGCCAAACATAATGCGAATCTCGTAATAGATGAGGCATTCATCGAACTCTCTGACCCAAAGGAGAGTATGATACATGAAGCCGTTGAGCATGGTAACCTGCTGGTTCTCAGATCGCTCACCAAATGCTATGCCATACCCGGCGCAAGGATGGGTTTTGCAGTTGCAAACGGTAATCTTGCCGCTAAACTGAATGCAGCTCGTATGCCGTGGAGCGTGAACGTCTTTGCGGAAGAGATGACAGTGTTACTACTCAGGGATAAAACATACATGAAGCACTCACGGGAATATATAAAAAAAGAGCGGGAGCGCCTTCAAAAAGACCTGGAGCATATAAAGGGGCTGGTGGTGCACCCGGGCGCAGCCAACTACCTGCTGATCAACATAAAAGGCACCGGTATCACGTCAAGTATGCTGAGAAACAAATTGCTCAAAGAGAGAATACTTGTTCGCGACTGCACAAGCTTTCATGGACTCGGCGAGGATTATATAAGGGTGGCTGTAAAGGGGCATGAGGATAATGTGCGGCTTGTCGATGTTTTGAAGAAAGTGATAAAGGGCTGTTAGTGATTCCCAAGAACACCTTATTCTGATTCGGGTTTCAGTTCCAGTATTATTATCCGTTTATGGGCATCCGGATGAATAGCCCTCTTTATATCTGCATGGTTCATGAACCAGTAATAAATCTCCCAATCCTGATCGTAAGGTTCTAAAAGCTGGGGAAGCACCACAAAATAGATGTTATTGCCGAGTTCCGAATAGCCCGATAAGTGGTACACATCCATTCTGAAATTAGACAGCTTCTTCCAACTACTATCTGCCGGGTCTAATTTAACTCCAGAAGCATTCATTTTGTTTACGATGTCATAAGTAGTAGTAACAAAGTCACCCATATCAATATCCTGAATTGTTACATTCAGGAAGCTCACGTTAACATTGATAATCCTGGCATTATCGTCCGCCTCATCAAAATAGTACTTCAACGGTAACTTTGAGTATGGCGGTACAAGGGCCACCAAATCCCCTGAGTGCGTCACACTATTAAGGTAGTCAGAAACTTCCCTCCAATCATACTTCTGCGGTGTCGTATAGTAAACATACAGCGGAGCGATGCTTACGCCAACCAGCAGAAATACTGCAAAGATCGTAATTGTTGTCTGGGTTCTGCGATTCCTCCATGTTGGAGAACGCAGTTTTTCAACCGTATAAAACGCGCAGCATTTTATACATGCATCGGAAAATGCTGTAACACCTCTTGAGGCTATAATCAGGTAGGGCGGCAGGAGGTAAAAAATGTGTCTGGTAACGAAGCCGTTCAGGACTATTGCTGCTATAAATAAACTCGCTACAATTGGAATAAAGAACCACAGATACAGAAAAAGAGATTTCTCTTTACCATACTTTCCCCCTCCCAAAACCAGGTTTCCTCGCTTTATACTTGTCGAACTTTCAGTCCGACTGTCTTGCAGACTTGACGAAGGCGGAGCCTTTGCTCCGCCATACAGCAAAGAAACCAGTCCAAAAAGAAAAAAACAAACAAATGTGTAGACTGCAATGTTGCTTAAATTCAGTCCGATTACGTACTGGCTAAAAGATGCCAATGCGTCCGGGATTAGACTAAAAGGAGATACTCCCAGCGATGCCCAGCCAAGTGTCGTAGGAGGATTGTATATGAAGGTGAGAAATATGGGGGAGAGGAGAAGCAATACAAATGCCGTGCCCGCTAAAGAATGAAACAATACTTTTTTGTCAATTTTGCTCACGAGCGAATTCAAAACAGAGAACAGTATTATGGAAATAACAACAAGACCTGCAAAGTAATGTGTATAAATGGCAAGTACACTTGATATGACAAAACCAACCCAGAGTCCTGCTGAATCTTCTTTGAATGCTCTGTAAAAAAAATACATGCTTAACAAAGATAATAACACTAACAGAGCATACGTCCTAGCCTCTTGGGAATAGTATATGTGGTGTACCGATATTGATAGAAGAAGTGCGCTGATTAATCCCTCGCGCCGGCTGAAAAAATGTGTGCCGACGACATAGATCAAGGGGATTGTCAAGATGCCGAAAACGGCTGAGGGAAAACGAAGTGCTATTTCCGAAGAGCCGAAAACGTTGCCGACAATGTATAAAAGCATGAAGTAAAAAGGAGGCTTATACTCGCCGCTCACAGCACTATTTATGATGTTAGAGAATGGTGCATCCAGCACACTAACACTCATCGCTTCATCCCACCATATGCTCTCGGCATCTATCTGGTATAATCTAAGAAATGCGCCCAGCAGGACTGTCAGTATCAGAATCTGGATGTTGCGGTCGGACAAGAAGGATTTGAAGCGCTCTGTCAGGTTCATCAGAACAGATAGTATGCCGCATTATTGGATATAAACCCTGACACAAAGGCTCCCTTAAAATCAATTGCCATTACATTCATTTTTCAGTTCCAGTATTATCATGCGCTTATATGAACCAAGATTTATGGTGCTTTTTATCTCCGTATGATTCATGAACCAGTAGTAAATCTCCCAATCCGTGTCAAATGGCAATAACTCCATCGAAAGCACCACAAAGTAGGTTTTGTTACCTTTTCCACAATAGCCGGACAGGTGTGATGGTTCTAACTTAATATCCGAAAGATTCTTCCAGCTATAGTTAGAAGTATCTAGTTTAATTCCTGATGTATTTAGCCTATTTATAACATCGCGATTGGTGATATTATGAAAATCCAAATCAGGAAAAGTGACATTTAGAGCGCTTACATTAACGTTAACTATCCTTACCTTATTGTTTCCTTCGTCGAAATAATACCGCAATGGCAATTTCGAGTGCGGCGGTACAAGGACTATCAAGTCTCCCGAATGCGTCGCATTATCAAGATATTCTGCAGCTTCTCTCCAATCATATTCCTGCGGAGTTGTGTAATAAACATAGAGCGGGGCGATGCTGACGCCTACAAGCAGAAGTATGGCAAAAGCCCCCATCAATATTTGCATGTGGTAGTTCCTACCGATCTCTGAAAACGCCGTAATCCCTCTCGAGGTCAAGATTAAGTATGCAGGCAGCAATATGGCGAGATGTCTGGGTGCAAAAGCGATTAATGTCGAGATGTACAGGCTTGCTATAATTGGGATGAAAAACCACAGGCACAGGAAGAGAGTCTTTGCTCTATCGTCTTTCGTTGACAAAAGCAATCCAAACAAGAAGAAACCAAGAAAGACAAATACCGATAGAATGCTCAAATCAAGTCCGATGATCCACTGGCTAAAAGATGCCAGCACGTTTGGTATAACATACAATGGCTGAGTTCCCATTGATAATAACCCGAGTTTCTCTGGAGCTTGTTGAATGAAGAGAGAATATATTGGTACTGCAAAAACCAATATGGATATTACGCTGATTATAGTGTGGAATGTTATTTTTTTATCAGCCTTGTTTATCAGTGAATTCGCGACAATGAACAGTACAATGGATAAAATAAGCAGCCCTGCAAAGTAGTGCGTGTAAATAGAGAGAGTGCTGAAAACAATAAATCCTACCCACATATGCACAGAATCTTCCTTGTAAGCTCTATAGAAGAAATAAACGCTCAGCAGAGATAACAACACAACGAGTGTGTACATTCTTGCTTCCTGTGAATAGTATATGTGGTGCACTGATATTGATAGTAGGAATGCGCTGATTAGACCTTCGCGCTGACTGAAGAAATATGTGCCGACAACGTAAATCAGCGGGATGGTCATGATGCCGAAAATGGCTGCGGGAAGGCGCATGACTGCTTCAGATGTGCCAAAGAGGTGGACCACAGGATATAAAATGACAAAATATAGAGGTGGATGTACATCACGCGCCACAATAGATAACATACTCGCAAACGGCTGGGAAACTGCGTAAATTGTCCATGCCTCGTCCCACCATATGCTTTCGGTACCTAGCTGGTATAATCTAAGAAACGCTCCCAGCAGGACTATCAGTATCAGAATCTGCATGTTGCGGTTGGATAAAAGAGTCTCCAACCACTTCTTCAAGCTCATCATCTTCAAGCTCATTAAAATGAGAGATATGCTGCATAACCAAATATAAATATGCAACAAATATGCGATTTATTGCCTGTGTCCCTGGATTCAGTGAATAATACATGGTTTTGGCATGGCAAGGGTAGAAAAGCTAATCTATCCGTTCCACCGATAGTTTTTCGAGGTTTTGAGGTTTAATGCTCAGCGATTGGCTGCTTATACTGATACTCGCAGTATTGATGGATGTTGTGGTAGGCGAGCCCAGAGAGATGTTTCACCCCGTAGTATGGATAGGGCGGCTCGCAGAGCTTATGCGCAGGTACACTCCTTCAAGCAACGTTCGCCTGTATGGTGCTTTGATTGTAATTGTATGCGTCCTGACCGCCAGTATACTTGGTTTCTATGCTATCATACTGGCAGGACGTTTCCACTACCTTCTGGGGCTGGCTGTAGCCGCATATCTCCTCAAATCTACCTTCTCCATATCTGCGCTGATTGATGTCTCAGGACTCATCCAGCGCGATATATCCACTGATGCACTTCAGATTGCCCGCAAGAGGCTTCCAGCCCTTGTCAGCCGCGAAACCCTGCAGTTGAGCAAGCTCGAAGTCGTTTCTGCTGTCATTGAGTCTCTTGCAGAGAATTTTGTTGACAGCATTCTTTCTCCGTTGTTCTTCTATGTGCTGCTGGGTGTGCCTGGCGCACTTGCATATAAAGCAGTTAACACGCTGGACAGTATAATTGGATACAAAGATGGAGAATACTACAAGCTTGGCTTCACTGCCGCAAAGATGGATGACATATTGAATTTCATACCTGCCCGTCTGTCAGTGGTGCTGATTGCGCTGGCTGCCTTACCATACAAGCATGCTAAAGATGTGTTCAGCATCTGCCGCAGGGATTGCTCCAAGACACAGAGCCCAAATTCAGGATGGAGCATCTCGGCAATGTCTGGCGCACTTAACAAGCGCCTGAGTAAACCGATGTTCTACTCCATTGGCGACTGCTACCCGCCTGCTGGCGAAGATGATATTGCCAGTGCGCGCATAATAGTGTCTGTCTGCTCTGCTATCTCATTACTTGTGCTGACCTCGGTTGGTTTGGTTTTCAACCTGAGCGCAGTTGGAGGATTTTTAGGCATATAAGTTACATACCACATAGGTTACATACTGTTGTTTGCCAAAAGAGGGTATCTTCCTTGAGTTTCGACGTATCGGATTCTATTCGAAAGCTTACAGGTGAAAATGAGGGGGATTTGTTCAATCGCTTCATCTTCTTTACCCGTGTCATTCTTATCGGCATTCTCCTGACCTGCCTGGTGTTATATGTAATAAATGCTCTTCGTATGCTGTCCTTTCCATACCAGATTGATCACATGGAGGGGTTCGCCCTTTACGAGGCTCGCCTGCTTGCCGAAGGGCGCGGCATCTACCACGATATCAATGAGTATCCCCACATGTTCGATGTTTACACCCCATTATACCTTGTGCTGTGTTCATTTCTAGTACGCCTGTTCGATGTTTCATTCTTCTATGGAAGGTTTCTATCGGCTATCTCAGCCATTCTGAGTGGAGTTCTTGTCTACCTTATTGTTTACAAACACAGCTCCAGCCGTTTCGCGGCCGCAGTAGCATCACTCTTCCTCTTTGCCTCGCCATATTTCCTTGTATGGAGCGGGCTGTTCCGGGTTGAGATGCTCGGGCTGCTGCTGAGCCTTGCAGGAATCTACATAGTCGACCGCTTTCGAGCAAGCAGCCATGTCTACATTGCAGCCCCGTTATTCATTCTGGCACTCTACACCAAGCAGTCATTTCTTGCCGCGCCGCTTGCATCCACCGTGTACCTGTTCCTTCAGAATAAGAAAGTTGGCGCTGCTTTCGGTGGAATATTCCTTGCAGGCTCTGGCGCGCTCTTCTTGGTCATCAACCACATTACTGGCGGGCACTTCTACATGCATGTTATTCAGGGGCATTCGTATGACTTCAACTTCAGTTATGCGCTAAACCTGTATCCTATGGGTCTGTCAACACATATATTCCTGTTCGCCGCTGCCGCCATTTATATCGCAGCCCCTAGACTAAGAGAGGAATTCCAGAGCTGCGGACACCTATGCCTTTACTTTATCCTATCCGCAATGATCGCATTTCTGGGCATGAGTGTCCGCTATGCAAACATGAACCACATGATCGAAATGATAGCTGTATCGTGCATACTAACTGGGTTTCTCATCGCATCTGCCATATCCGGATCCGGCGGCTCTGCAAACAGAAAGCAGACACCCGTGGAGCCAATTCGCAAAAAAGAATATATATCCGCTTCACAGGATGAGGGGGAGTCTATCACACTGCCGAGCATCCTGATAATTTTGCTAATAGCGCAGTCACTCATATTCTGCACGTTCATCCTTACAATGGGCAGCCCTACCGGAGAGGATGCTGTTGTTAGGGATGAGGTTTCTATTTATCTGATGAGTGTTGAGGGGGATATTCTTTCAGAGGATATGGGTATTCTCGTCCTGAATGATATGGATCTTATATTCCAGCCCACGAGTATGGATGCGCTGGCAGAGATGGGATTACTGACTCAGGTCAAATATATGGAGAACGGCACTATCAGGGCGGTTATCCTGAACTTTGATATATACAATGATGGAGCGGTCAAATATCGCAGCGTGATTCCAGAGATGGTTGATGCCATCCGCAGAAATTATCATCTCTCAACCGTCATAGGGGACTACCACATATATGAGTCTGATTATGAAGCTCCAGCAGTGTAGCGATTCAATGACGTGTGCTATCGCACATCCTCTAACGAGAGAAAAACTATTTATGGCAATCTTTAACTGCTCCGTTTGCATTCATCCTCTTTCCAAATGCATATTTTATCGTTACAAATACAGCACAGAGCACATAACTCAATGGGTTCAAATAGGAGACATTCCCCTCTGGATATGCCTTTGATACCGGTACTTCGACTATTCTTAAGTTATTGCGGAGTGCTGCTATTAGCATCTCCGTGTCAAAATAGAAGCCGTCTGAGAAGTTGTGATATTTTATTTTCCTGAGCGCTTTTGTACTATACGCTCTGTACCCGCTGTGATATGTTGTCAGATCCGCTCCCAGAATTACGTTCTGGAGTCCTGTAACAAACAGATCTCCAAGGTGTCTGATCAGCGGCATGCCGCCATCCGCCATACCTCCCCCCAGTATTCTGCTGCCGCACACTATGTCTGCAATGTCTTCCTCTATTGGATGGATTATCTTTCCCAACACCTCTGGCGCATACTGACCGTCAGCATGCAGCATTACAACAGCATCAAAGCCATTCCTTACTGCCTCGTCATACGCCCTCTTCTGGGCCGCCCCATAACCCTGATTCTGCTCATTGGTTATCGCCTTTATGCGATACTGTTCTGCAAGCCTCTGTATAACAACACCAGTATCGTCACAAGACCCGTCATTTACCACTATGAACTCTTCTATCTTATCCAGCGCCTCCTCTGGTATTCTATCGAAAACTCCTTCCAGAGTCCTGCCTGCATTATATGCAGGTATAAATATTGCGCATCTCATAGAGGCTCAGTGTTATTTCAATTTCTGGTTCTTATAACGTTCTTATTTAAATTTGCTTTCAATCCGCAGGTTTATTTATTCAGCATAGTTTTATATGTGTATTCTCACATCCAATCATACCGAGATGCTATCGCAAATTACGACCGAACAACCATAACGAATTTCGTGTACCAAAATGCCTGACATAGTATTGTTTCAGCCCCGCGTGGGCGATATGGACTCTGTACGAACAAAACCTGCACTTCCCCTTGCACTGCTGCATGCTTCCACATTAGTTGACAAAAAATACGATGTGCAGATAATTGATGAGAGGGTGAACCGGGATTGGAAGCACGACCTTGAGGGTGCTCTTGAAGGCGATGTTATATGCTTCGGCACAACATCCATGACCGGTGCCCAGATACGGCATGCTCTGCGTGCATCCGAGCTTGTCAAAAGCCGCTCCGACGTTCCTGTTGTGTGGGGGGGCATACATGCCAGCATCCTTCCAGAACAAACACTTGAGAATCCCAACATAGACTACATAGTCCAGGGCGAGGGGGAGGTGACCTTTCTAGAGCTTGCAAGGGCTCTTGAGGCAGGAAATACCATTGATGGCATTGAAGGCGTATGGTATAAGAATGTGAACGGCATGTCTGAAAGCTTTTGCTTTCATACGGTTGCGGAACTGCGTTCCGCAAACGGCATAAAAGGTAATGCTCTCCGCCCATTCGTAGATTTAAATGAGCTTCCTGATGTGCCGTATCACCTGATGGATGTCTATGACTATCTGCCAATGTATAAAGGAGTTCCTACCATCTACCTTCAGACTTCGAGGGGGTGCCCGTACGGGTGCACTTACTGCTATAATCCTGTGTATAACAGGCGCACGTGGCGTGCACTGAGCGCCGATAAGACAATTGAACGCATAAAGAGGATTACTAACGAGTTTAACGTTAGAGGGCTCTACCTTATTGATGATAATTTCTTTGTTGATATGAATCGCGCATTCGAGATAGTTAACAGAATTATTGATGAGAGGTTAGATATTGAGTGGCAGGTGCAGGGCGTCAACCTCGAGATGGTTGATGGAATGTCTGATGAGCAGTTGATGCTTCTCAAGCAGAGCGGCTGCATCAGGATGACTTTTGGTGTCGAAAGCGGATCTGAAAGAATACTCCACCTTATGAGAAAACGGCATAACGTTGAGCAGGCTCTGAGAGTTAACAGGCGGCTCGGCAAACTCGGCATTATATCATTCTATTCCTTTATCGCCGGTCTACCTGGAGAAGATGAGAGTGACCTTCGCGCCACTGTGAGATTGATGCTCAGACTTACCAAGGAGAACCCCATCGCCAGAACTTCCCCGGTATATGTTTTTATACCGTATCCTGGAACTGAAATGTTTGACCTATCTGTTAAACACGGCTATACTCCTCCATCTGACCTTGAGGGATGGGCTGATCACTCATGGGAGAATGCAAATCTGCCATATGACCGTAAGAAGAGAGAAATGCTTGAATCATTATACTGGATATCAATATTCATTGATAGGAAATTTGAAGAGTATGATACATCAAGTTTAATTAAACTCGGTGCTGACCTATATCGGCCGATAGCCAGATACCAGATTAGAAACGTTCATCGTAATAGGTTCTTCGGGAAGATTATTAGAATGATGGCTGAAAGGGGTGGTTTTAGGGCATGAATGAGAGAAGAGTACTTCTAACTACATCATACAGGATTAAGGGGGCTGGCATAGTAGGGGATACTTATGATTATTCGGGTACCTATGCAAAGAGGAAATTTCTTCGCCCCTCATCCGTCAGAAGAATGTCTTACGGCCTGCGTTTTATCAAGCAGAATGTTCCCTCGGTTGAGATTCTTGAGTACCCCACATGGAACGAGTATATCCACAAGCTGCGTGAGGGGTGGGATGTGGTTGGCTTCTCATTTTATATTAATGAAGTTTACGAGACCATCGAAATGGTTCAGGCCGCGCGGGGTTTTGGAGTGCCAGAACTCTGGGGCGGCAATTATGGTGTTCTGACCCCCGGAATGGATGAATTATTCGATAAGATTTTCATAGGATATGCTGAAGAAGATATAGCAAGAGAATTAGATGAAAAGATTGAACGTTTGAGGCATCCTCCACTAGTAATAGTGAGTGGTACACCCGGCATAAAGCTCTACATACAAGGGATATTATTCACGTCCCGCGGGTGTAGCGTTGGGTGTACCTTCTGCCAGACCCCCTTATTCTGCAAAAAGCCGTACCGTATCCCCCTGGAAAGCATCGAGGAAGT
>JAUWIL010000023.1 GCA_030605385.1 Methanobacteriota archaeon | reverse complement strand
CACTGCCTCAAGAGAGTTGGCAGCTCTTGTTAAGATGGAGCTCCTCAAACCAACTGGAACCGGAAAAAGAAACCTGCGATACTCATTAGCATGATGCAAAAATGATGCAAAAATGATGCAAAAAAACATGGGCTTAAACGAAGCCTCCAGAAATACTGCAAGTAAAGACTTGATGGAGTTGGTTAAGAAAGAATTACTAGTCCGTAGGGGCAAAGGAAGCGGCAGTTTCTATGAGGTGTTGTAGCGCTGTGCAATTTGTGCAATTATTGTCCTGTTACTGTGCAACCAAGGTGAGATTCGATGTTTGGAGCAGTTCTGGATAAAATAGATAAACTCCTGCCAAAAGATGCAGAAGGCAACTTCATCACCGAGCAGAAAAAATCAGATGCATCGATAAGCAAACTGGAACCAGCCCTAACACAAATAGGGGCAACAGACAGGCTTATAGATCAAATTGTGTATAAGTTGTACGGGCTTACCGATGAGAAAGAGGAATTGTAATGAAAAAGAAATTCAATCAAGTGTACCAGTTCAAGATTACCCTGGAGGATACTAAACCTCCAATTTGGCGGCGGATACTGGTCCCTGAAACTTATACATTTTGGGATTTACACGTTGCCATTCAAGATGTAATGGATTGGGTGGATTACCACCTCCATCTATTTGAGGTGGTTGACCCTTCCACCAGAATAAAAGCTGAGATTGGCATTCCAGTAGAAGAATTTGAGGAATATAAGGAAACACTTCCAGGATGGAAAGAAAAGATAGCCGATTGGTTCACGATGGAGAACCGTAAAGCAGATTACGTCTATGATTTTGGGGACAATTGGGCACATAAAATAGAACTGGAAAAGATCATACCTCGGGAAAAGGGTGTCAAATACCCACTATGCGTTAAAGGAAAACGCGCATGTCCACCAGAAGATTGCGGAGGCGTCTGGGGATACGAAGAATTTTTGGTGGCTATAAAAGATCCTGAACATGAGGAACATGAAGAAATGTTGGAGTGGATTGGCGGTGAATTTGATCCCGAACATTTTGATGTGAAAGAGATTAGTTTTGATGACCCCGATAAGCGCCGAAAAATTGCATTTGAATAGAAGATGGATACCGCCCAATCCGTCTATTATGTTCTCGTCCTGCCTTTAGGAGCCTTTCTTGAAGCCTATCTTCAATAGTATTTAAAGGGGACTTATATACTCTGTTGCCTAACTTAGGCAGCAGTTGCGTAGCCGATGTTTGTGAAATCAAAGATTTTGCAACCGTACAAAATGCGAAGCATTTTGGACATGTTGGTTGGGGGTTATATAGTATTAAAAGTGGGTTGAAGTTCGAGTTGATGAAGTTTATTTTTGAATGATCTGAGTAAGGCCTACAATATCGCCAAGAAGAGCAAGATGATCAGGTTTGATAAAATAGAGGGGCTACTGGATAATTCCCATAACCCAAGCAACGATTATAGATCCAAGAACTATAATAACGACATTCTTTATTAAATCCGTTCTCGATCTCTTTCTATCTTCCTCCTCAAATTCAACTATCGAAGGTACGCACAAAGTGATCTGTTTGGAGTATTCTTTTAGTTCGTCGATTAATTTTACATACTTGTCAAGAACTTCAGTGTTGATGTGCCCAACGTCTTTTGCTTTACGTATTTCAGATATCTCTTCTATTATCTCCTCAATCCGAGGTTTAATTTAGGATAGTAATCTGGGATTGCCTTACATATGTTGCTAGGTGAGAAACCTTTGAGCGTTTCTCCCATATCATCTCTTTTAACTATACTTATCCAATCCAAGGCATCATAGGCGGTCCTATATAGGTGGCCAATTGCTTTGTCCAAATTCACGTTGACATAATTTCTCCCATCATCTGCCTTAATGCCAAGTTCTTCAGCATTGACAACGCCTAACTTGAAGGCAAAAACTCGCATTATATGATCGAATGAATGTCTAAGCTCCGTTACAATCTGGGTAATTGTTTCTCTATTATCGTCACTCTCTTCAGCATACATAATTAGCTTTTTAACCTCTAGATAAAAGATAGTGATATCCCTCAGTACAGCAGTCTCATTACTATCGAACATTTAATCACCTGAAATACGAGGTTTCTGTAAAAGAAGAAGTAAAATAAAATAGATTATGGAAGAGGTTTTATTAGCTTTCGTCTACGCCAATCCTGATGCTCCGCCTTGGTACGGAACTTTCCCATTGCAATTCTCACGCTGCCCCTGATTCTGCTACATTTCTCTGTGCCCCTTCTACTGATGTCACCATCAGGAAAATCCATGTTCACTACATCCACTCCCTCGAACATCCTGTCAAGTGTGGGGATTTTAAGCTTTTCGTGTGTGTACATGCGCCGTTCACCCATTGTATCCGCCAAAAGTCAGATTTCTGTATACAGTAACACTTTTTCCACTTTGTATATAAGCCTTTATCCATTCGAGTCTGAGCACCTCAACTTAACCCCCCAAATTTATACATGTGGCTTGTTGGTACATTTGCCTTCCCTTTTTCTAACAAATATGTTTCCAGCTCTAAGTGGTTCGATTATTCTCGTGACCATATTCATACTCTAACCCTTGAAGGGTCATTTAGAATACGCCCACACAACAGATTATTAGTTGTTATTTTGATGTGTTCCATATCAGAGACCTGCAAATATTACAGCTTATTTCAGCTTCCCGATCATCAATCCTGCGATTATTGCCTTCTCAACCTCTTTTGTGCCTTCATATATCTCTATGACCTTGGCGCACCTGTAGAATCTTTCAATATCATATTCGCCTATATATCCGTAGCCTCCATGGAACTGCAGCGCGTAATCCAGAACCCATACGGCGGTCTCTGCGGCATACCACTTTGCCATGGCTACCATCTTGGGGTCGATATTTCCGTTGTCAACGTTCCACGCGGCTTTGTATATGAGGTTTCTGGCTGCCTCGGTTCTCGTCTCCATCTCTGCCAGTTTGAACTGGACGTATTGATTCGATGCAATGGGTCTGCCAAATGTTTTCCTCTGCTTGGTGTACTCGAGCGTTCTGTTTATTGCGCCCTGTGCGACTCCGACACCCTGTGCGCCAACATACGTTCTGCTCCGGTTGAAGAACTCCATGATGTTGTAAAATCCCATCTTTTCCATTCCGAGAAGGTGCTCCTTCGGTACCCGGACATCCTTGAAGACGACTTCCGCCGTATCCGATGCTTTCAGCCCCATCTTATCCTCGATTTTGTTTGCCTCGTATCCATCCCAGTCGGTCTCCACGATGAACGTACTCATGCGCTGATGGCGTTTCTTTGCATCAGGGTGCGTCACGGCTAACACGACCAGATGATCCGCGATGGTCCCGTTTGTAATGAACATCTTGGTTCCATTGAGTATCCACTCATCACCATCCTTCACGGCAGTCGTCTTGATGCCTGCCACATCACTTCCCGCATCAGGCTCGGTGATTGCTATGCCCATGATTGCGTCGCCCCTGGGCAGCGGCGCTAGGTACTTCTGCTTCTGCTCATGGGTGCCAAACAGCTCGATCACCTCTGCTCCAAGCGTCACGGTCAAAGCTGCTGCACATCCGGGATCGACCTTACAGAATTCCTCTGTGGCTATGCACGCCTCTAGAAAGCCGAGACCCATGCCGCCGTATTCTTCAGGCAGATGTGCACCGACAAATCCAAGTTTACAGGCTTTCTTCCATATGTCCATTGGAAATGTCTCAGTCCTGTCAAGCTCTCTGGCGACGTCAGGGAATTCGCCTTCGGCAAACTCGCGGGCAGCCCTTTGAATCTCCTTCTGTTCTTCAGTTAGTTTAAAATCCATGACGAGTCCTCCTCATTTTGAATGGGGCATCTATTCGCGGTACAAACAGGTACATATCTATCTACTGTACAAGTATATAATGGTGGCAGAGTAACTGATCAGGACCGCAGCCAGAATCATTAAACCAGAATCATTCGTTAACGGAACGGGATAAAATGAGCAAACTGTTCAAGCCCATAAGCCTCCATGAAGTGGAGATCGGCAGCCGCATAGTACGATCCGCCACCTACGAGGGCATGGCTAACCCTGACGGAACTGTTACCGATGATCTCATAGAAGTGTACTCCAATCTTGCAGCCGGTGGCGCTGGTCTTATCATTACAGGCCTCACCTATGTGCATCCAGGCGGACGAGGGTTAAAGCACATGATAGGCGCCGATTCGGATGATAAGATTCCCGGGTTAAAGCGGCTAACAGATGCCGTGCATGCGATATCAGATGCGAAAATAGCGCTCCAGATAGCACACTGCGGGCGGCAGAGTCTGCCGTCTGTACTGGATGACCCTGTAGCGCCCTCGGCACTGCCAGACCCCGTGTTCGGCACAAAGCCGAGAGAGCTGACCATTGAAGAGATTGGCGAAGTAATCAGTTCATTTGGCGCATCTGCCCTGAGAGCTAAAAGATCGGGCTTCGATGCGGTGCAGATACATGCAGCTCACGGCTACCTGCTGAGCGCTTTCCTGTCACCATACCTGAACCGCAGGAATGACGATTATGGGGGAAGTCCCGAGAATAGAATGCGCATCCTGATGGAGGTCTATGATGCAGTTCGCGAACAGGTTGGGAAATACCCGGTTCTGGTCAAACTGCAGGTCGAAGATTATTTGCCCGGCGGTCTGACGCTTGAGGAGAGCCCAGTCATTGCAAAGAGTATTGCAGAGCGCGGCATTGACGCCATCGAGATAAGTGGCGGTGTAAATGAGTCCATGCTCCATGTGAAGAATGCACCAGCCTGCGTCGGGAGTATAAACACAAAGGATAAGGAGGCATATTTCAAGGAGCATGCAAAGGAGATCAGAAAATACATAGGCTCCACGCCCCTTATCCTTGTGGGCGGCATAAAGTCGCCCGACGTGGCTGAGAGCCTGCTTGAAGATGGTGTCGCCGATATGGTGAGTATGTCAAGAGCGCTGATACGCGAGCCCGACCTTCCTCTGAAATGGAAGAACGGCAGCACAGAGACTGCAAAATGCATATCCTGTAATACATGTCTTGTTAAGGTAGCGTCAGGCAAGCTTAAGTGCTATCAGGAGAGGGACAAGTAGCTGTATATTGAAACCCTGAACCAGTTAAACGGTGCATACTGAGTTGGTCTTTGAATTGCCATTTATTTGTATGCGCTGCCCCGACGCGCCATGGTGGCTATTCTGACCTGTTTATTTTCTTTGTCCACGTGGTAACGTGCATCTTCACAGAACTTATAGCGGTGTACTCCCCATTTGTGGACTGCAATGAAGATAAGCGATCTTGAAGATAAACTGCCCGACCGGATTATCAAATTCTATATGGAAGGTGGGCTTGACGAGCTGTACCCACCACAGGAAGAGGCGGTGCGCCAAGGATTCCTTGATGGCAATAATGTGCTCGTGGCAGTGCCCACTGCAAGCGGTAAGACCTTGATTGCAGAACTCGCGATGCTCAAGTCGATACTTGAGCGGGGCGGCAAGGCGCTGTATATTGTGCCCCTAAGGGCGCTGGCAAGCGAAAAATACGAGAGGTTCAAGGAATTTCACTCTCTTGGTGTAAAGGTCGGCATCTCTACGGGTGACTTTGATGCCCGCGACGAGATGATAGGGCGCAACGACATAATCATAACAACATCCGAAAAGGCAGACTCGCTGCTTCGCAATCAGGTGAGCTGGATTCATGAGATCACCGTTATAGTTGCGGATGAGATTCACCTGATAGAATCACCCGACCGCGGCCCAACTCTTGAGGTGGTGATATCAAAGCTGAGGTATGTCAATCCGAAGACCCAGATAATCGCGCTGAGTGCAACGGTCAGCAATGCCACCGAGCTTGCACTCTGGCTGGATGCAAAGGTCGTACATAGTAACTGGAGACCTGTTGAACTTCGTGAGGGTGTATATCATGACAATCATATTGATTTTGTGGGAGGTATCTCGCGGAACTTCGTTCCGCAAGACAGCGTGGAGCAAAGCTCCACGAGTCTCGCAAAAACTTCGTTTTTGCAAGACAGGCTGGAAATACCGCCAATAAAAGGCGGTGATGAAACTGCCGCACTTGTATTCAACACCCTGCAGGGTGGGGGTCAGTGCCTGGTGTTCGAGGCATCGCGCCGCAATGCTGAATCAGCGGCTAAAAAACTATCATCTATTGTTAAAGGTGCGCTCTCGGAAGATAATCTGAAACTTCTGAACAACGTATCGCAAGAGATACTGTCAGCAACCGAGACCGAGATAGGTGAGAGGCTTGCGAAGTATGTCAGGTGCGGCGTTGCATTCCACCATGCAGGTCTGCGCTCGGAACATCGGAGCCTCGTGGAGTCGAACTTCAGAAGCGGCGCCATCAAGGTCATCACCTGCACTCCGACGCTTGCGGCAGGATTGAACATGCCGGCAAGAAGAGTTGTAATACACAGCTACCGGCGCTATGAAGTTAATCTCGGCAATCAGCCAATACCAATACTGGAGTATAAACAGATGTGCGGACGCGCAGGTCGTCCCGGGCTGGATCCATACGGAGAGTCTGTGGTGCTGGCCAAATCCGACCGTGAGAAAGACTGGCTCACAGATAATTATATCCTGGGCGAACCCGAGAACATCACATCCAAACTGGGAAATGAAAGCGCACTGAGAACCCACATACTGTCGCTTATCAGCACCGGATTCGCAAATGACATGAGTACACTCCTGAAATTTCTCGACAGCACATTCTACGCGTACCAGTATGATGTTGTTTTTCTTGAAGATACTGTCATGCGGATAGTCGATTTTCTCAAGGTTGAAGATATGATTCATGTCAAGGATGATGATATTGTCCCAACGGGTCTTGGCGACCTCGTGTCGCGGCTGTACATCGACCCGCTTTCTGCCTCTGCAATCATACACGGGCTCAGGGACAGAATTGGCGAAAGAGTGTATGACCTTGGGCTGCTACAGCTGGTATGCCGCACCCCCGATATGCGCCTTCTATACATGCGCAGCAAGGATTATGGGTGGGTGGATGCACTGGTAAAATCCCGGAGCAGTGAGTTTATCTCGATTCCGGATGAAATGGGCGATGATTATGAGTGGTTTCTCGGAGAGGTCAAGACCGCTTCCCTCATACACGAGTGGATCAACGAAAATCCCGAGCGCGCCATAACAGAGAAGTTCGGAGTTGGACCCGGCGATATACGAAGCATATGTGAGCTTGCAGAGTGGCTGACGCACTCGACCGCGGAGATCTCAAAGTACCTTGAGCTTGACGTAACGGGGCAGGCGAGAGAGCTTGCGGTAATGGTGCACCACGGCGCAAGCCGCGAGCTGATGGAGCTGCTGAGCCTGCGCGGAGTGGGGCGCGTGAGGGCGCGCAAACTATACAGCGCGGGATACAAGACACTGGATGCACTCAGGGGAGCGGACCGGAAGAAGATACGTGCGATACTTGGTGATAAGA
Source organism: Methanobacteriota archaeon (assembly GCA_030605385.1). Classification (GTDB taxonomy): domain Archaea; phylum Halobacteriota; class Syntropharchaeia; order JAUWIL01; family JAUWIL01; genus JAUWIL01. The sequence continues at coordinate 12,380 of JAUWIL010000023.1, read as the reverse complement.
CCGGAAACAGGGTACTGAGGCAGCTGGGAATCATGGAAGGCGATGTATCCGAAGATGGTGGAGCAGATGCGTATGAGCGGGGCAGCTCTGTAACACTGACAGATTTTTCTGAATGAACAAGCCAGCCGTTCAGGGATTTATATGGGCGCCACACCCGCAGCCATACAGCCGATCAGAAAGCCGATTATCGCACCCGAGTTAAGGAATGGAAGGCCTGCATGCGCCTTACCCTTACCTATTATGAAAGTTAAGGCGATATAGCCCACAAGAGTGCCGATCATGGTTCCCCATGCAGGCAGGTTGAAGAGGATGAATTGAGGTGCCGCCACGAAGCGGTATGCTGACACCGTAAGGATCGAAGGAATGACCATGTCTCCCAAACCCATGAAATATGCCTCGCCGCTTTTCATATCAACATCCCTGATAAACGAGAAGTTGCGCCTTCGCGGCACCACCAGCAGCACTGGCAGGCGCAGATCGAGGACCCCCTCCGCCAGGGATACCATGTGTTTGGTGTGGTACACTGCAATGGCATCGTAAACCGCCAGCACGGCAAGCAGGACAATTGCAGGCACTACCATAAGTGATATGCCAAATATCGAGGCTGCGCCGGCACCTATTATCACGCCGATTACATCAATAACATACCACTCGGGATATTTGTAGAGCACGACAGTCAGCACCACGGCAAGAAGGATGGATATCATGAAGTTCGGTATGAGCGCAATGAAAACATAGAACTGGGTGGATGCAACCGCGAAAAGGATTATGAGCTGTATGAGCCACTTGCGCCCCGATTTTATAATAAGCAGCATGAGCAGGGTAAAGCTCAGTACAATGCCTATGAATATGAACGGATTGATAATGGACTCCGAGTCCTCGAACGCCCGTATGCCGCTTGCCTCAAAAGGCTGCACCATAAACAGCGCGATAAGCTGCACGATGATGAACATGAGAAACATGGCAGACATCGAGAAACAGTCCAGCAAAGTATGTGGTGATGCGTCCACACCATCCTGCAGGTCCGGCCGGGGTTCAGACGGCTTTTCCGACATTCCTTCATTCTCGCCCATGACATCCACAACCAAGTCAAGATTCATTTCGTGGTTATTAGCCTATGCTGTTTGGTCCGGGTGCTCGATCGCCAACACCTTTCAGTTACCAACACCTAGGTGCAACGCCATGATTCAATCACCAGCACATAGGTACAATGCCATGATTCAGTTAGCAACACCCGGGTACAACGCATGATAATCTGCCGTGCATGGTAGGCTGCTATGGAAAGTATATATACGATAATATTAAAAGGTTAATCAAAAGGGGATGGAATTCGCATGGAACTGAGAGATCTCATACTGTCCATAGCCATGGTAATCTCCGCTTTTGTGCTGACCATACAGTGGTTAACGGCATGGGGCGGGCAGGATCCGATAATAGTGTTATCTGCCATGGTTCTGATAGGTGCGCTTGCAGCCATGATTCTCAGCGTTGACGTTAGATTGAAAGCGATAGAGGTACAGGTAGATGCAAAAGAGCGTTCTCTCCGCGTTGGGCTTCAGAGCATAGAAGAGAGCGTGGATAACAAGCTAAACGCGATAGGTCTGACTGTCAGAAATGCACTTGACGAGCTTGAGAAGCGGGTGTACAGATAAAAGCTGAAGTGCCGATCAGGGATGGATATAAAAACACATAGCGGGCAAACTACCTGTGGTCAGAGCAGCCCGCGATATGGTGCTAAGGATTTTTCGCATCCCAATCAAAAAATCAGATATTTCTACTGCAGCCACATAGTCCTGGGCATTCTACTACAGCCACATAGTCCTGGTGCACCATTAGCAAATATAATATGTGAGCTCCAACATCCTATTTTCTAATAACACTATGAAAATTTCTCGAACCTATGGTTCGAATCCCGCGGAACATAGTTCTGCAAGACTTAACGAATACTTCGTATTCGGTTGTTTGCAAAATCAAAGATTTTGCAACCGTATGAAAAAGCGTTGCTTTTTCATACATGTCTCGCAGAATCGGAGATTCTGCAAGATATCTGCAAAAGCTTTGCTCCGCAAGACTTAACGGACGGTAGTCCGTCTGTCTCGCGAACCTTTGGTTCGCAAGACTTAACGAAGGCAGAGCCTTCGGTTGTCCCGCAAAAGCTTTGCTTTTGCAAGACTTAACGGACGGTAGTCCGTCTGTCCCGCGGAACATCGTTACGCAAGACTTGGTAAAATCATAGATTTTACCTGTCCCGCAAAAGCTTTGCTTTTGCAAGATGTGAGTTGATAGCATTGGGAGTTGACCTCGGAGACCTTTTCGAAAAACAGGAAATTGAATTGAAGCAGCTGTTCGGCAAGACGGTCGCGGTGGATGCGCACAACATGCTGTACCAGTTTTTGAGCATCATACGGCAGCCCGATGGTACGCCGCTAAAAGACCGTGAAGGCAGGGTGACCTCTCACTTATCCGGCATAATATACCGCACCACCAACCTGGTAGAACTGGGCATCAGACCCATATTTGTCTTTGACGGTGTCCCCCCAGGATTCAAGGAGGATACCATAAAAGAGCGCAGGGCAGTGCGCGAAGAGGCTGCTGTGAAGTGGGAAAAGGCGAAGGCTGCTGGAGATAAAGATGCGAAAAAATATGCGCAGGCAAGCTCAAGGCTCGACAGGGAGATGGTGAACGAATCCAAAATGCTGATGTCACATATGGGTCTTCCAACGGTGCAGGCGCCGTCGGAGGGCGAGGCACAGACAGCGTATATGGTCCAGAAGGGGGATGCCGACTACTCGGTATCGCAGGACTATGACTCCCTTCTTTTCGGTGCACCGCGCATAGCGCGCAACATTGCCGTAACAGGCAGGCGCAAGCTGCCCGGCAAGAACCTGTACGTGAGCGTTAATCCCGAGATCATAGAGCTGGGACCTGGATTGGAGGCGCTCGAGATCACACGTGAGAATCTCATAGATATGGGGCTGCTGGTCGGTACTGATTTTAACAAGGGCATAAAAGGTATAGGTCCCAAGAAGGCGCTGAAGTTGATCAAAAAGCACGGCAGTATTGAAGGCGCGCTTTCAGAGCTGGGTGAGGAAATACTCAATCTGGAGGGGGTACGCGATTTCTTTGTGAATCCGGATGTTAGCGCAGAATATGACGTGAAGTGGGGAAAGCCCGATAATGACAAGATAACCGAACTTCTGTGCGGCGAGCGCGACTTTTCATACGAGCGCGTGGAAAATGCGCTGATCCGTCTTGGCGAAGTGAGCGCGCAACATCAGAAAACGCTGGATCAGTGGTTCTGAGGGGGGCAGGAGAGGGCGGTTTTGGTTTTTTGTCGAGAGTTTGACGGTCTTGCGCATCATTTTTCTGCGGCATAAGGTTTTTAATTGTTGGTTTGTAATATGATTGCCGGAAGGTATGCAGTTGGTGGTTGGAGAAATATAAAAGGGTGCTTTAAGGTATGAGTAAAGTGATTAAACGGATAAAAAGTGGGTTGGGTCTGTGTTAGTTTCAATAGATCCAGATTCCTAAAAATCGAGATGGGGCAATTTCCAAACAAAAAATATTTAAAAGTACAACCCACAATCAATACTTTGATGGTAAAGACAGAAAACAAAATAGAAATAATCCCGCTTATTGTTGGTCTGGCTGTTCTACTTCTTCTAGGATATATAATTACGATTTCACTGCCGCCCCAATATCAAATTTATTTCTACATTTTTATCGGATTAGTAATTGTTGGCATCGGAATTATCACATATTTTTGTATTAAGAACCAAGAGTTTAGAGAAAAAACATTTTCTGTACTGAAAAAAACATTTGCAAGAATTAGTGATTTAGGTACTAATATTCTTGAAAATATCGAAGAGGGAGAACGAAGAGAAAAAAAGAAGAAAAGAGTTCCAATACCTTCACAACTGAAAAACAAAGTACATGATATCGCAGGAGGGAAATGTCAACTATGTGGTAGAGAGGGAAACTTGAAAATTCACCATATTGATGGAGATCCATCTAACAACAATATAACAAACCTTGTTCTTTTATGTGGAAATCACCACGACGATGCTGATAAAGGAGTTATATCAAAATGGAGACTCAAACATATTAGAAATAACCAAGCAACTCATGATCACACATCTTACTCAAAATAGAGATTGCCCCTTAATTCGATGTCTTGATGTATCATATTCGCTTTTTAGGTAGACGGTACCAGATTTACTCTGCGGACGCGGGTTTTCTCCAAACTTCGTAACGGAAAACGAAACTAACAAGGATTTAGAGGTTTGCAGGGTCGCTTACGCTAAATCGCCAAGCGACTTTTACTACTCTCCTAAATTTTATCGCCAGCTCGCCGCTCCGGAGGGTTCGAAAACTTCGGCTAATCGCGATGCCATGTCCAATCCAAAACCTCCCCTCAATCCAAAGCTCCCGCTACTCTTCCAAATAAAAAAGGAAAAAATCAGGCAACAAGCGCATATAGGACCCAGACTATTAATGCGACCCAGACTATGGTCGGAAGCCATGCCTTCTTCATAATGCTCTTGTCTTCGAGCAGCTTGTTCGCCATCTCCAACAATTCTTTGGGGAATGCTGAGAAACTCGAGAGCGCCAGAAGCATCGTGAACAGGACTGCTGCAAAGATCTGGACAATGGTCAGTTCGGTGAGCAGATAGTACAGGACAACTGCTGCCAGCAGCAATGACACTATCATTGATGCGGCGGGCTGCGCATAGATCGCCTTCGCAAATTTCATCCATGATTTTGGGTTGACCAGCAAAACAACCACCTTAACGATTGCGATCACTGCCACAATGAGAGCAAATATCTCTATTGGTGTCATTTTTCACCTCCTTTATCTTTTAGCTGCATATTATCTAACTATCTAGCATTCGGGGCGCTGTGCATAAATACTTGGGGGCGCAGGCACCTGACTCTTAATTGAACTTTGCTCCTTGCAGTGAGGTCGGGGGGTATGTCTGAAATGCGAAGTCTTGCAAAAACGAAGTTTTTGCGAGACTCGTGGAGCTTTGCTCCACGCTGTCTTGCGGAATCTTCGATTCCGCAAACATGTTTAAAAATCTTTGATTTTTAAACGGTTGCAAAACTACGTTTTGCAAACATGTCTAAAACACTGCGTGTTTTATACTGTTGCGGAACTGCGTGCCGCAAACATTTCATACGGTTACAGAGCCCCGCTCTGCAAACATGTCTAAAACACTGCGTGTTTTATACCGTTATGGAACTACGTTCCATAAACATGTATGGAAGCTCCGCTTCCATACGGTTGTGAAATCTTCGATTTCACAAACATGTTTAAAAATCTTTGATTTTTAAACGGTTGCGGAACTTCGTTCCGCAAACATGTATGGAAGCAGAGCTTCCATACGGTTACAGAGCTCCGCTCTGCAAACATCAAAGAAACATTAATAAATAAGTTGAACTAATCCTGTATTAGGTGAGCTAATGTGGTTCAAGCTCTGATTAAAATTAGTGAAAACACCAATCGAGTTCTAAACATAGTCAAGGCAAAGTATGATCTTCATGATAAGAGCGAGGCAGTTGAATTTGTCATAAACAGGTACATCGAATATGAAGAAGAGCCTGAGTTGCGCTCCGAATTTATTGAAAAAATGAAGAGGATGAAGAAAGAGAAGAGCATTCGCGTTGATGACTTTGCCAAGAGGTATGGACTCGATGTATGACCTCGATATCAAACCAACAGCTGATCAAATCTTTAAAAAAATGGCCAGAAAGAATAAAGCGCAGCTCATGAAGGTTTATAGGAAGATTCAGGAGATACAGGAGAATCCGCACCACAGATATAAACACCTGCGGAAGCCCCTTGACGATTTCTATCGGGTTCACATCGATTCAAGCTTCGTCCTGATCTTTGACATAAATCATTCTGGTAGAATAATCGAGATCTACTATTTTGTCCATCATGACGATGTGTATAAGTGGAAACCTGCGCCGGATAAATAAGTAGGGGGTGCGATATCTCCAACTCGTTTCCATTGTTCATGTACCACTGGCGTAGAGGTGCACTATTACCCCATACGGCCTACAACCTGCCTTCCTACCGACCCGAGATTATGTATGCAGCCCGCTCTACCATAAATGCGGGGGGAGGGATTCGAACCCACGAACTCCTGCGAGAATAGATCTTGAGTCTATCACCTTTAGCCAACCCCACCCATCTCCTCTAGGTAAGGGTTTTTGACCTGGCTTGGTAACCCCCGCATCACTCATACTTCTTGTTCTCGGGATATTTATACTTTCAATGATATGTTTTATTAAGGGTTGCCCTTTATGCCTGATATGGAGCGGCATCATCAGGGTTAACGCCATATTACTTGACATATATGTTGTAATTGTACCCACATCATATACCCATATCGCAATTAGATTCCGATCCAATGGAAGCGGCAAACAGGGTGTGTAAAAATGACCGTTGCAATCGTTAAAACCACTAATCCTGCAGACGTGCGCCGCGCTGTAGACCTTCTGGGCGGCATGGAAAAGTATGTCAGCAAAGGTGAGAGCGTTATCGTAAAGCCGAACATCTGCATCGGTAAGCCAAGCAGCAGCGGCGCGGTTACTGATCCGCTGATCGTCGCAGAGATATGCATGATGGTGAGCGAGTGCGGCGCAGAACCTGCGGTCGCCGAGAGTCCAATCTACCCAATCTCCTCAAAGCGCGCCTTCGAGCACGCCGGATACGGTGGTTTTGAGGAAGAATACGGATTTCCCCTTATCGACCTCTATTCATGTGAGAGTATTCGGGTGCGGGTCCCGGATGGCGTGGCTGCCAGAAATCTGGTGATATCGAAACCCGTCCTTGAGTGCGACAAGATCATAAGCGTGCCCGTGATGAAAACCCACATGCAGACCGTCGTCACACTCAGCATGAAGAATCTTAAAGGGGTGCTGCCGGGGCGCAGCAAGCACATGACCCACCTCGTGGGTCTGGATGATGCCATTGTAGACCTGAACACGATCATAAAGCCCGTTCTCAGCATTGCTGACGGGATCATAGGTATGGAGGGAGGATTCGGGCCGACAAACGGCACTCCCGTGGAGATAGGGGTGATAGTTGCAGGAGATAATGTCGTGGAAACTGATTCCGCATGTGTGCAGATAATGGGTGCAAATCCCTGGGATGTAGCCCATATAAGATTGGCCAGTGAAAGAGGACTGGGAAGTATTCGGGGTTACGATGTGGTCGGCGAGAGCATTGAGGGCGTTCGTACCGAGTTTGATGTGCCCGTCAGCACGGAAATGACGCGGGGCATATGGAATTGGTTCCTCAGGATGGTCACCCGGTTCGCCAACCCGATGGCAAGGCTGAGAGGAAAAGATGTGATAGTACTCGATGGAGATATTGGGCGTCCAATCATCAACCTCAAGCTGTGCAGCGGCTGCAGACTCTGCAGTGGGGCATGTCCTGTGGGGGCGCTGACATTCCGGGATAATGAGCCGGTAATCGATGATGATGAATGTATAAGGTGCTTCTGCTGCGCAGAGGTCTGCTCCGAGGGTGCGATAAGCAAGGAGACTGCATGACTGCGGCGGTAATAAAGGTTCGCGCTCTTGGTTGTAATGCCGCCTGCTTTAAGTAATAAAATAACCAATTGTGTATTGATATGATAGACGGGAAACTCGTTGAAGATGTTACCGTAGAACTCCTCAGAAAAGCTGCGGTATATCTGCCGCACGATGTTAAAGCGGCACTCGAGAGGAGTTATGACGATGAGAAAGATGATACTGCAAAAGCGCAGCTGAAAACCATACTTGAAAACATAGCTCTTGCCGGGGAAAAGGGGCTGCCCATGTGCCAGGATACGGGCGTGCACCTGTTCTATGTTGATCTTTGCGGAATCCGAGATTCCGCAACTATCTCTGGAAGCGAAGCTTCCAGACATGTCGGCAAACACAATGTTTCATGGATCACGGATGCGATAGCGCAGGGAGTCAGGCGGGCTACCAGAGAGGTGCCTCTGCGCCCCAACACTGTGAATCCGCTGACGCGAGAGAATCCAGGCGACAACACAGGCATGCACATGCCGCATATAAACTTCAGAACCTCGGACAATGATTACCTCGAGATTACCGTTATGATGAAGGGTGCAGGTTCAGAGAACATGAGCTGCATGCGTATGCTCACACCATCACAGGGAGTTGCAGGCATCAAGGAATTCGTGCTCGAATCCCTGGTAAGTGCAGGCGGCAATCCCTGCCCTCCGGTCATACTCGGCATCGGCATTGGGGGATCTGCCGATATCTGCACATGCCTCGCAAAAGAGGCGCTGCTCCGCCCCCTCGGCACGCATCACCACGATGAAAAGATTGCCTTACTCGAACGGGAACTCTATGATGCGCTGAAGGATATAGGAATTGGACCCATGGGTCTCGGCGGCAGAACGACACTGCTCGGCGTGCACGTGGAATATGCGGACTGCCACACCGCCAGCCTGCCGGTAGCCGTCAACTTCCAGTGCTGGGCTGCGCGCCGCGCTACTGCAAGGATATACGAAGACGGCAGGGTTGAGTACCCAAGCCACGACGGAGGTAAGTAGTAGTGATATCTGAAAAGCATCTGAGCCTGCCCCTGTCGGAGGATGATGTCAGAAGTTTTCATCTCGGGGATGCTGTGCGCCTGAGCGGCGTGATTTACACGGCGCGTGATGAGGCACACATGCGCATTCTCGGGGTTATGGAAAAGGGAGATAGCCTGCCCGTTGACTTCAAGGATTCTGCTGTTTTTCACTGCGGACCCATAATGCAGAAGAATGATGATGGGTGGAAAGTTGTTGCGGCCGGTCCGACCACGAGTTCGCGGATGAATGCGCTCGAGCCAGGGTTTATCGAGAAGACGGGCGTTCGTGCAGTCATCGGCAAAGGCGGGATGAACGAGAAGACTCTTGATGCCATGAAGAAATACGGGTGCGTCTATCTGGCAATGACCGGGGGGGCTGCCCTGGTGGCGGCCGATCACATCAAGGGTATTAAGGGCGTCTACTGGGCTGAACTTGGAGAGCCGGAGGCGGTGTGGGTTCTCGAGGTCGAGGACTTTGGCCCGCTGACAGTTGCGATGGATGCGCACGGAGGCAGTATATATGAGGATGTGCGCAGAAACGTTGAGAAGAACTTACCCGAGATCAAGAGTAAACTCGGGCTGAAGCAATAGCGCAGTGACTGCCGCATTACCACAGCGGTGAGGGGGTGGAGTAGAATCAGGAGAGGTATGCTTTTAGATGAACATGCACAGATACCCTTCGCTGCCATAGGCATAATACTCATACTGACAGCGGTTTTTACCTCTGTCTACTTCATACGCATGGATGTCGACATGGCCAGCACGCGGGTCAGGGGGATGCAGATATCTGATGCGGATAATGCTTTGAAATTTGCCGTATCCGACCTGCAGCGCTCACTCAACTACGCGGGCATACACGCGCTGAATACGATAGGTAAGACGCCCGTGATCGAGATAGACTACGATGCGCCGTATGCCGTTGATGAGAATGGTGTGAAATGCACAGCACCGCAGTCAAAGCCAACAAATGACATTCCAATAATACAATTCTACATAATGATTGCGGACTTCCTGGGACTGTACGGCAGTGATACCGGCAGCTGCATAACTCCGTATGAGTTCAACCAGAACTGGGGGGGCGCCCTCATGCAGGACTATCTCAACAACCTGATCGATGAGAACTACCAGAAAAGCAGGTTCACCTACAAGGGATATGTCGTACATGCCGAGCCGGTCGACGACTGGAAGAAGATACGGCTTGAACCCGTTAAAATGAAGCTGAACCGGAGCATTAACCCGCCAGTAATGCAGGCAGGCGGAGGTGCATATGCAGATGGCTATGATGCATATTTCAAGGCAACCGTACCGGTGAAGATAACGCTGAGCAGAGTGGACGGAACAGAGCTGACAAGTGAGATCGTGGAGATAACGACGCTTATAGACTCGAGTTACCCTCTGCTCCGCAGCCTTGTCGAAGAGTATTCAGAGCGCAGCATGGGTGCTAACGTGCTGATGGGAGAGGTGACCAGCATGGCTGCCGCCACCACATGGGCTAAGGGCTACATGCAGTTCTCGAAAGGGAGTCCTGATAATATTGTCGACAATTCTGACCTTGAGAAAATGGTCAATCTCGCACAGCTCATGGAACATGGATTCGTATTCAACAGTGCCGACCCGGATGCTGTCAAAGAGTACTTTTTGACCTTTCTCTTGGATGGGGTGCTGGGATCTGGTGAAGCCGCAAATATTGGTGGTATTGGTGATGAAGTGGCAGATAGAACTTTGGAGAGTTTGAATGACATGCAGGAGAGGCTGGATAGCGTCGACGAGGCTGTAAACACAGGTAGATCTATCTTGATTGGAATTGACCTGATGCAGTCAGCGTATGATAGTACTGATAGCCCGGGCGGTGCCGAGGAAAGCGTGAACAGCGCCGCCATGATGGAGGGAGTGAACGCAAACAGCATAGCCCGACACGTGTATGAGAACCTTACAGACGACAGGGTGGATGAGATAGCGAAGAGTGTTTATTCAGCTGATGTTGAGATAAAGGTAACACGCGAGACGACTTCTTATGAAGGGGGCAATCATGCTGGATACCCATATGATATGTCCGCAGGCAGCTGGACGTACTCATTGAGTTTCGCCGAAAATCTGGAGATGAATGATATCGGTTCGCTTTCACCGGGCGTACTTGGAGGTGAGGTCTGGCAGGTATACTCACAGCGCTATCATAAATGGGCCAGATGCGGATGGAAAACAACATCCGAGACGGTAGATGGCAAGACAACGACCAGCAGGGATTGGGTCTGCAGCTATCTGAGTCCCACTCCAGTAGATAAAAAGTCGGAGAAGGTTACCGTAACATTCTACTCCAACTCGAACTCGGAATATTATGTCAACCTGAATGCGCCTTACAGTACGGGCAGCAGATCAACGGTGAACGATGTAGGCACCGCATTCTACGCGCAGGACACTCCTGACGGGGTTGACGGCAACCTCAGACATGCGCCGGATATCCTGGTCAGCGAGAGAGGATATTACGGAACTGCCAGAGAGAACGTGATAAAATACTGCCCGGGCGACACTAAATGCCCCGGAGACAAAATGCAAAGGGTCACAGTGACTAACCCGTATCCCGATTGGCTGAAAAATGCAGCAAGAGATGCAGCCAATGATATTTACCAGAGTATTACGGGTGATGTGCACCTCGACCCTGATATCAACTTCAAGAACTATCCCGTACCTTCGGAGCTTCTCGTAAAAGCAGCCTCCAACCTTACAGCCAGGATAGAGGCTAACGAAGCGAGCTATCACAACACATCAGCCTATACCGATACCAGTGGGCGATACAAGACTGCCAGTGATAAAGTAATAGCTCTAACACGGGAATGGTATGTGGACGAGGTTAAACGCCTGATTAACGTGCAGTTTAATGATGCCGCAGAAGATTCTGAAATGAATATCAGGTCCAAACTCGAGCAGGAACTGTCAGGTAATAAAGAGTTGAAAAGCAATGCAGATGGCGTCTTCGGCAGCATAATCGACAGCATGAACCGGATACCTTCAATGCTGAGCAGCCAGATCAGTATACCGGTAAATCAGGAGATGACTGCCTACACCGTTGATGAGAGTGGCGTTTCGTATGCTGCCGGAGATTCCAGATTGTTCAATGATGGGGTGCAGCTGGAGATCGACCAGGAGCCCGACTATCTTGACATGGACCAAAAAACCGACAGCACAGGTGGAGAGATTTATACCATCGGGGTGCGCAACATAGACCTGCTCGGGAGCACGGGCTTGTGGCTGCCGCCAACCAATCCACCATATGTTGCCATCACCAACTCATGGCTCATTGAAGTTGAAGGGGAATATGTCAGCTTCAAAGTGACTGATGTTACAAATAAAGCATATCTGAATATCACAAGCATGCAGTACGAGCCTCAGGTGTATGTGCGCGAAGAGGCGGCGGTGGTAGACCCTCTGACAGGAGAGGTGATAGGATATAACAAACCCCTTAAATTCGGGTTCATAACAGGCACAATGATACTGACCCCGTTCAAACCGCCGGGTATTGGAGATCCCATAGAAGAATTGATAGAGAGTTCAGAGAAATTTAGCGGATGATTATTGATTGGTATGATTCTCTTATGCTGGTCATCGGTTAAGGAATTTAATTGACCTAACGCTGGTGTTTTTGAACAAATAAAAAGTCATGGGAAGATGCGTCAAATATCAAGATAGTGCTCAGTTGCAACATTCCATCAATTGTAATTTTCTTTATCAGTTTATAGAATGCAAGTGATTTATCACGAATCCTATCTTAACCGATGACGTATGCGCT
>JAUWIL010000096.1 GCA_030605385.1 Methanobacteriota archaeon | reverse complement strand
GTAGGGTAATGACAGTCGTTCCGGTCACTACTCCAGATGCTATCCCAAATTCAATTACTTCGGAGCCGACGATATTTGACATTCTAGGTGCGGTTCCGGTGAGCACAGAGAGCAAGAGGTTAGATGTAGTAGAAGCTGGAGGGAGCGGGGCGATACTGTTTGAAAGCCCGGGCATCAGCAGGATCGAGATTCATGCGAGGAACAGACTTCAGAGTGTTAATGTAACTCTCGGGGTGCTGGCAGGAAAACCATCCAATCTCAGTGTTGACGTTTCGGGAGAAGTGTATAAGTATTTCACCATAGACGCGGTGAACATATCTGACACTGATATATCATATGCCATGGTGCGCTTCAGTGTAGATAAACACTGGTTGGATTCGAGCGGGCTTGACAGGTCACGCATTGGTTTATACAGGTACCATGACGACCTGTGGACGTTACTGCCTACTGATGCAGTAGATGAAGATGAATTGCTTGTTTACTATGATGCCATATCTCCGGGATTTTCTTTGTTCGCCATAAGTTGTGAGACTGAGAGTTCCATTTCTATCGTCAATCGGACTGTATTGAGTATACCTGTTGGCACCGAAACCGTAGAGGTGGATCTTCCTACGTTGATAATTTTATCTTCCTCTGTGGGGCTTTTTATGGTCACTCTTTTCAGACGGGATATCGCTGGTGCTGTGAATAAGAGGATAAAAAAGTAGAAGATGCCTTTACTTGCATGTACCTGCGCGTTTTTCCATTACACCTTCACCAACCCTCACCAACCCTCACCAACCCTCACCAACCCTCACCAAGCCCCGTAGCAATGTTATATTCTTATAATATTATATCAGTAGGGGAAATATTTATAAAACAATAGTTTGAAACTATTTAGATACCCCCAGCTACTGGGTGCGAGATGTATTATTTATTGGTGGCTAGAAATGGAATTAGACACATCAGTTGCCAGGAATGAAATTGCGGACGCACTTCTGGAATATTTCTGCAATCAGGATGAGAACGGAGTAATCGTAAATACCGGTAATCTGCCAGATAAGTTAGAGGAATTTTTTGGGCTGAGATTGCTGAAGTACCGCCCTATAGACCCAAGAAAAGCTGTTAGGGATGCCATTAAACATTTGGACGATTCCGAGATTTTGAGATTTGCATCATGGGTCTCCGCTGCTGAGCCAGAACTCGAAGGCTGGCTCAATCGACTTCTCGGCTCAATGAATGTAATGCTAAGAGAAGGAGAGGTAGTCACGTCTTAAAAGGTGTCTCCTTGATGATGAGGGGGAGATATAGTCCTGTCTTAAAGGATGTGTCTTGGCATTTTTGGATTAGAAATGAGGGCAATTAACCATACTTGTCAAAATCTTCGATTTTGACTGTTTTGCAATCATTATCGGCAGTTTGGAATGGTGTTTTTGAAGTTCCATCGCGATATTAACCTGAGATACACACCTCCGGTTCGGAATAGTATTTTTTGCAGCTCCATCATCATTCTATCATCCTTGAGCATGCCCAGCCATCTCCGCCTCGCTGAACACCTCTGCCGAGAATTTGTATATCTTCGTTCTCGAGTCTTTCCAGCAGTCGCGCTCCATGCCTGCCTTGCTGCATGTCTGCTCGAGAAATGTCTGCACATCCCACCCATAGTCTGTGGCTACCTGGGGCAGCAGCACGCCCGACTTCATATCCCGCGCCATTATAATGCCGTGTTTGCCTATGACGATTCTATCAAGGTATTCATCAGGACTGTTGACATAGATTCTCATGGGCAGGCTGAGCGCTGATATCTCTATCTCCAGTGCATCTATCTCACTTCTCGTAACCGGAGGAAATCGCGGGTCATTGACTGCCGCATTTATGGCATTATCCCTTACGTCCTCGTAAAGCGGCTTTACTGGCAGGAGTGTTCCTATACACCCTCTCAGATTTCCATCCCTGGTGAGTGTGACGAATGCGCCTTGATTCTGGGTGAGGCGGGTACTGTTAACCTCCGGCTGTATGGTTGTGCCGTTCTCGAGATATGTTTCTATTGACCTTCTTGCCATCTGCAGCAGCTGCACCCTCTCGTCGTGCGTCAGATAGGGTTTGTAGAATGCAATGCTTGCATATCCTACGACTCTGCTTTTATCCCCGGTCGTATCTTGCGGAATCTTCGATTCCGCGAGACTTGTCGAAAGCAAAGCTTTCGCCTGTCCCGCGAAGCTCTGCTTCGCAAGACTTGACGAAATCTTTGATTTCGGTTGTCTCGCAGAACTACGTTCTGCAAGATATCTGGAAGCTTCACTTCCAGAGATATCGCCCGAGTTCCTGTAGTCAAGCAGTGCTGTATTCCATCCAAGGTCGGCGGCAATCTTTATCAGCGTCATCACAGCCGTCCTGCCGCACAGCTCGCACTGCTCCAGCGTATGCATGTCAAGTGCAGTTATTGCCCCAACGGATGCATTATCCAATTCTACTGCTTCATCATACGTGTGGTAGTGTGACAGGTCGCTGCTGGCTATTATTATGACGTCATCGCTGAGATACGGCTCAAGCGCAGCTGCAAGCACATCAGAGTCTATATCCCCCGTCACAATTGGTACGAGTTGAAAATCTCCCAACACCCTCTGCAGGAAAGGTACCTGAACCTCTACTGAATGCTCTTTAATATGCACCTCGGGATTGTATGCGATCTCGGGATTATCATTGATGAGATTATCCACTATGGCATTGTTGATCTTCACCTTACCGAGCGGCGTTTCATAGTAGTTTCCATTATAGGCTGATGCCCCATGGAATGATACGTGGTGGCTCGGCCCCAGTATGATGACGGTATCTATCTTCTCTCCCTGCAGGTTTTTGTATGCATATGCGGCAGTCAGTCCCGAGTACACGTATCCGGCATGCGGCACCACGAATCCACTCATATGCCCCTCAAAGCTCATCTCCCCGGCGCCATCCAGCAGAGCATCCACCCACCGGGTGAGCGTCCCGTTATCGCCGGGATAGAAGGTGCCTGCTACCGCAGGCTCGCGTGTCTCACTCATGCTGGTGTTCTGCTCCCATATTGGGTCTGTTGTGCAACCTGCTGAAAGGGCAGCTGCCGTGAGCATTGCTGTGATCAGGGCTACCGTTAATCATCTTTTTTCTAATTGCTTCAGCCCCATCTTACATCAACCTTCTACTGGTTGTTTTACACCCATATCCCTGGTATACTCTCTCCACAGTATTTGCATTTGCCGTTCTCTATGTTATTCTCAATGATTACGTACACGTATCTGTCCACCAGCAGCTTGCCGCAGTTCGGGCAGTATGTATCCTCTCCGGGATGGCCTGCAATGTTACCTATGTATACATATTGAAGCCCCGCATCAATTGCGGTATCTCTTGCCTTTTCGAGCGCGCTTGCAGGTGTTGGCGGCAGGTTCTGGAGCTTGTACATTGGATTAAAGCGCGAGAAATGAAGAGGAACGTCAGCGCCGACATTCTCCCCTATCCATTTACTCATCTCTTCTATTTCGCCGACAACATCATTCAGGGTCGGCACCACAAGGTTTACTATTTCCAGCCAGACCCCCTCGGATTTTATGACCCTGATCGCATCCAGAACGTATGAAAGCTCCCCTTCGACTATCTCTCTGTAGTATTCTTCATTGAACCCTTTGAGGTCAACCTTGATGGCGTCGACATGTTTGCACAGCTCTTTGAGGGGTTTTTCGTTTATGTACCCCGCGGTTATAACAACGCTCCGGATACCGGCACCGCGCGCTGTTTTAGCAGTATCCAGCATATACTCATAGAACGCGACCGGCTCTGAATAGGTGTATGCAATGGATGCCGAGCCTGACAGCAGGGCATTGTTTACGACCTCTTCGGGCGGCATATCATAGTTCGTGGTATTCTCGGGTCTGAACTGTGATATGTCCCAGTTCTGGCAGAACTTACATCTCAGGTTGCACCCTGCAGTAGCAATCGAGAATGCATCAGTCCCGGGGAGGAAATGGAATAGCGGCTTTTTTTCAATGGGATCGTTATGCACGGCGCACGGGTTGCCGTATGCATGGTTGTACAGGCTGCCAGAGTGGTTCACTCTCGTCCGGCAGATTCCTCTTTGACCATTCCCTATGACGCAGCCGTTTGGGCACAGCCTGCACCGCACTGCGCCGTTCTGCAGTTTATCATAATACATTGCCTCCGCACCCATAACATCGGAGGCAGCATTCTGCTGTCTGCCAAGCAGGGTGCGTATACCAGCGCCGCCAATTGCCACTGCTGCGCCGCCAATTGCCACTTTTTTAAGAAAATCTCTTCTGGTGATATCCATTATTATCAAACCCGGAGCATTTGGCTGTAGCTTTTTGAAGTCAGTGTTGAGAATGCGTAGCATTCTCTACGCATACAGAACTGCATTCTGCTATACAGATGAAAGCTACGCTTTCGTCAAGTATAGAGAAAACATCTTCGATATGTTTGAAAAACCATAGGTTTTTCAAAACATTTCCTCATACTTTGCGGACTGGCGTGTGGAACTCACAGACCTTTAAGTGTGTCTACTATCATTTCGGCAAATCTCTGCGAGGCGCCGGGCCCGTTGGCAGTGATTATGTTGCCATCCCGCTCCACAGCGGCTCCGGTATAATGCGCGCCCATATCAGTGATGTATGCAGAGGTCGTAGCCCATACTGTGGCAGATTTACCTTCGAGAATCCCGGCGTTGGCGAGTATATTTGGTGCCAGGCATATGGCTGCAACAATCCTGTTCTGTTCGTTTGCCTCTCTTGCGATCCTGAGGCAATCTGGATCTTCATACAGCTTGTATGATTCCACACCCGGGCCGCCAACGAATACTACTGCATCATAGTCCGCCGAATTTACCTCGCTCAACTCTATGTCAACGTCTAATACAGTGCCCTTGACACCGGTCGCTTTTGCAACGTTTTTTGAGGCTACTGTAACCGTTGAACCGTTTGATGCGAAGTACCGATATGGTATTTCAAACTCGTCGTCCTGAAAGCCTGCAGGAGCTACAATCATCAGTATCTGCTTTCCTGCCAGGTCAGATGTCTGCTGTAGAGTCGAAGTTGTCGCACTCTGCTCCAGGCATCCTGCTACTGCTGCCGATACAATAAGAATGGCTGCGAGCATGGTTACTGTGCTGTAATTCATGGCGTTTTTCATCATCTGGGATATTTGGAGTTACAGGGTTTTAAGTTTTTGTCAGGTTATGTGGATTGTTGGATTATTTTTTGCTGGATTGTTTTCAAAATGTTTAACTCTAGAATCTACAAATGTTTAACTCTAGAATCTACTATACTAAAATCTATCATGCTGAAATGCCATTATGCTGAAATGCCATTTGGAATATGCTAAAATCCATTATGTTAATATGCTTGGAGTTCAGATTACTACCTACTGTTCGTCTTTAGGGAGGTTCGTCTTTAGAGAGCTAATGCTGTATGTTTAGAGAGCTGATACAGTATGTTATGCTAATATTGGCACATCTATGGTGGTTGAGTTATGGACCCTTTCCGGAATCATATTGAGCTGGCTGCAGACCTTATAAAGAACAGCAAGCATATGGTTGCACTTACCGGTGCCGGCATCTCCACGGAGAGCGGCATTCCCGATTTCCGCAGTCCTGGCTCCGGTCTCTGGACCAAGTTCGACCCAATCAAGGTTGCCAGCATATCTTCTTTCGAGCGTGACCCTAGTGCGTTCTACGAGATGGGGAAGGAGCTTTTTCCAGTGATGCTGGAGGCAAAGCCCAATGCGGGCCATCTTGCGCTGGCGGAACTTGAGCGAATGGGCAAGCTGCACTCCATCATCACGCAGAATATTGATAATCTACACCGGAGTGCCGGCTCCACCAGCGCCATTGAGGTACACGGCAACATATTGCGGTTCAGATGCATGAGCTGTAGCACCTCTGCCGACCTGAATGTCGTTAAGGATAAGGTTATTGATAAGGGGGAAATGCCGCCGTTATGTGATGCATGCGGCGGAGTCATACGCCCTGATGTGGTATTCTTCGGCGAGATGCTGCCCATGCGTGAGCTGTGCCGCGCCGAGGAGGAGTCCAAGAATTGTGACCTTATGATCGTTCTTGGCACATCACTGGTTATGGGGCCTGTTAATATGATGCCACATATAGCAGTTTCAAATGGTGCGCATCTTATAATCATATCTCTGGATGAGACTTACATGGATCACCGTGCAGATGTGGTGATGCACGAGCGGGTCGGTGAAGTTCTGCCAAAAATAGTGGAACTTGTGAAGCATGGTTAGTTTTTTAAGATTGTTCAGTGTTTATCGTATGGTTGGTTGCTATGGGCGGCTTTATTAAGGCTCTGCGTGCAGGGCTGGGCTTACTGAGTACGATCCCTGTGGGGTACGATAAGGAAGGATCTGGTGCACTCCCGGCAAGGATGTGGATAATCCCATTGGAGGGGTTGATAATCGGGCTTGTTGTGGGCATATTAAGTCTGGTCATCCTGTTATTTATTCCATTTGGGTTGCTGGGCATGTCACCGCTTGCAATAATGATTGCCCTCTACATTGTGTGCGGTCTGCAGCATCTTGACGGTGCATGTGATGTGGGCGACGGAATTCTTGCACATGGGTCTACTGAAGGGCGGGTGCGCGCAATGAAGGATGTGAACGTTGGAGTTGGAGGTGTTTTTACCTGCGCCATTCTCTTGCTTATCCTCTATTCTGTAATACAAATGCTTGTGCTGGCTGCTTTTTCGCTGGGAACCAGCCTCTTTGTCATGGTCTCGGTATTAACAGTCTCGGAGGTACTCTCAAAGTCAAGTATGCTTACTGTTGCCGGTATGGGTAATAAAATCCATGAGGGCATGGCTTCGAGTTTCATTGAGAACACCTCCGTGAAGAGTGTAGCAGTAGGGCTCGTAATCGCACTCGTTATTTGTGCAGTAATCTCGGTTCTTGGTGGAACCGGGTTATTGTTTGTCGGATATGCCTTCATTGTGATGATAGTGGTTTCACTACTAATTCTCTGGATGGCGGACAGGGCGTTCGGCGGTGTGAATGGAGACGTCCTCGGCTTTGCAAATGAAGTGTGCAGGCTAACCTCTATGAT
>JAUWIL010000013.1 GCA_030605385.1 Methanobacteriota archaeon | reverse complement strand
GCATCATATACAAACGCGATTATCATTATGCTCATTCTTCCTCTGCCATGTCCAGCAGCAGTATGCTTATGAATATCGCCGAGAATATGGTCTGGATTCCAAGTACCCCGAGAATCATTGCCATCATGGCACTCTCAACTTCCCCAAGCGATCCGTATCCTGTTGAGATCCATGTTAACAGAACTTTAAAACCGACAACCAGTCCTGCCAATATCAGCAAAATGCCTATGACGAGCTCTGTTTCCAGAGAGTGGTAATCCAGAAATTTTCTCGCAACCCTGCTGGGCTGCTTCATCTTGTGGACCATGCTGTAGGTCTCGGTATACAGGTCTATGTTTATTGTCTGGAAACCTATTATGGTTAGCATGCCGCCCAAAAGCAATGAGTGCATACTGGATTCTATTACATTTCCGTGTAGAAGTAACAACGAGGTCAAAGCCATGCCTGCGATAAATAATACCAGTCCTGGTATCAAAAGGAAAACAGTTGGTCGGTAGAGCATCATAAACCTGAAGTGCCTCCACCCGTCATTGAACGTGTTGAGTTTTGATGGTGAAACTCTTGGATAATAAGATATCGGCACTTCAGTCACACTGATACCCTTTCTTCCAGCCTCTATAAGCATTTCCGAGGCAAATTCCATTCCCCTGCTCTTGAGTTCCAGTTTTTCAAGAGCCTCTCTTTTGATAGCCCTCATACCGCAGTGTGCGTCAGATATGTTCATCCCGAAGAGTGAATTAAGAGTTTTGGTCAGCAGTGGATTGCCTACATATCGGTGAAGCCAGGGCATTGATTTCTTCTTAATATCCCCTTTCAATCTTGTGCCCATTACAAAGTCAAATCTGTTTTCCCTGAGGGGCTTCAGTAATTTTGGCATCTCAAGGAGATCGTAGGTGTTGTCGGCGTCAGCCATTACTATGTATTTCCCGCTTGCAGCCGAGAATCCCTCAAGATATGCATTACCATAACCCCTCTTGCGCGGGATTACAACTCTGGCACCAAGTGACCTTGCTATTTCTGGCGTTCTGTCTGTTGAGCTGTCAGCAACGATTATCTCTCCGTCTATATTTTCGTCCCGCAGCGCCAGCTGAGCATTTCTTATGCATATTTCTATAGTCCTCTCCTCGTTTAATGATGGTATTACAACCGATACTTCCGGCATCTGTCACCCCCTGGGTGCGTATTTGTACCTAAAATACATACCTGAATACATATAGTGTTTTATACCGACTTTGAAGGTGCAGTTCAATACAAGCTTTCTTGGATTATTGATCGATTTAAATATGTTCTTGCCCTCTTTTCCCTCTTTTATACCAGAACATGGCAAAAAGTCGTCCTGTTGGGATGTTTCTGGTGTTTGCAGAATCTCCGATTCTGCGAGACATGCCGAAAGCGTAGCTTTCGTCTGTCTCGCGGAGCTTTGCTCCGCAAGACGTTTAAAAATCTTTGATTTTTAAACATGTCGGCGCCATTTTGCGTTTATGCTCGCTCTGCCCCATCATCTGTTCTATTTTCTCTTTGGTTCCCGGATCTCCCTCACCAGTCATCAAGTACCGATCCAGTTCGTCATATGTAAATCCTATTTCCTCCTCGTCTGTCTGTCCATCCCAGAGCCCTGCGCTCGGAGGCTTTTTAATGATTTCTTCTGGTATCCCAAGATGTTGAGCAATATCCATTACTTCCGTTTTCAGCAGGTGCGCTATTGGCTGTATGTCCACCGCACTGTCCCCATATTTTGTTGTATATCCTATGGAAATTTCACTTTTGTTGCTTGTGCCAGCAACAAGGTAGCTGTGTCTGCTTGCGTAATAATATAGAACCGTCATGCGCAACCTTGGTTTAATGTTAGCCAATGCGAGCTTGCCGTCCGCATCTCCCGGCTTCCCACTCTCGCCCAGATGTTTAATCAGCCTGTCATAAACCTCTTCCAGCCGCACCGTCTCTACAGATACGTTCAGCACCTCAGCTAACTTCAAAGCGTCTTCAACGTCATCAGGCGGGCTGTGGCACGGCATTATCAGCGCGAGTGTATCATCCGGAAAAGCTTTATTACAGAGAGCTGCAACCGCGCTGCTGTCCAGCCCGCCGCTGAGCCCGAGCACCAGACCCTTTGCCCCTGCATCAGCTACCTGTTTTCTCATCCAGTCGGTAATGTGCTTAATCTCATTCTCCCAATCTATTTCACTCGTAATATAACCAACCCCAACCGCAGTTTGCTGTTAGAACCGAACGCGCCCCACCCGGATTTACCAATTATGGTGACCATATTGTGCTCTCTGGATTGGGCATTAGATATATACCACAACTTGGTCAGGTAGTATTCTGAACTATTATGCTATTTTCTCTAAGATCCCCGGATAGAATGACTCCCGGCCCTACAATTGAGTTCTCGCCCACTCTAACCCCTGGCATTATGCTGGTATTGATTCCTGTCTTGCAACCATTACCCATTATGACACCAAGCTTGTCCCGTCCGGTGTCAACCTCTTCACCCATGACTTTTATCCTGACGTTTTTTCCATCAAACCGCCAGTTTGCGGTTATGCTTCCGGCACCAAGGTTGCAGTTTTCCATTATTATTGAATCTCCTACATAGTTCATGTGAGTATAACAGTTCTCGCCGAGATATGAGGTCTTGACCTCAGTGCAGTATCCTGCTACCGAGTCGTCGCACATATGCGAATTGGCTCTAACGAGGGCATTATTGCCAACAATGCAGTTTTTCCCTATGTAGCACGGTCCTCTTATGACCGCGTTATCCATAACTCTTGCACCGCTCTCGATTATCACCTTGCCGTATATTCTTGCAGTTTCCGATATTTCCGCCTCTGGTGAAATCCGGGCTTCGGATTTGTCCAGGAAGTATCCTACTGCATCAAGCATATGCCAGGGATACTTTATTGGTATCCATGCGCCTTCGTACCTTACAACTCTGAATTTAATGCCTTCGCTCATCATCCGGTCCAGCGCCATTTCGTATATGTCATCTCCAGAGCTCTTTATGCTCTCTATATACTTCATCAGGTCTGGAGGCTTTTTATGCAGGTGAAAAACAATATTAACCATATTGCTTGGCTCGTTTCCCTTGCCAGGTTTTTCCACTATCCCGATGATTTCATCACTTTCATTTACTTCCAAATACCCCCCAGGAAAATAATTCTCAACTGTGTATCCCAACATGTACGAGTTGTATGATGATCCATTCCTTTCCTCCATCATGCGCGTATAAGCTATTCCATCAACTATATCGTGGGGACTCACTATAAGAATCTCATCATCAAGATACTCCTTTGCTGATACGAGGGCACCGGCCATACCAACTGCCCTCTCCTGAATTGCAAACTGCGATTCTACTTTGCATTTTCCCGCAATCTCTCGTATCTCTTCACAGTTCTCAGGATTGCATATGAATACGAAGTCTTTTATCCCTGCTTCTTTTGCAAGTGTGATATGGTGTTCGAGCAGAGTTTTACCCATAAATTTTAGTAGAAATTTATCTCTTGTTATTGGCCACATTCTTTTCCCAACGCCGCCGCACAGGAAAACTGTTTTCATTGTATCACCGCAACATATCATTCTACCGTAACTGATTTTGCAAGGTTCCTCGGCCTGTCTACCTCGCATCCAAGGTGCCTGGCTGTGTAGTATGCAAGCAGCTGTAAAACGATTGCCGATAGTACCGGCTTTAGCATTTCATGCGTGTCCGGTATTCGCAAAACATCATCAACGTATTTCTCTATGTTCGTATCACTCTCATCTGCTATTGCTATTACATCCGCCCCGCGTGCCTTCGTTTCCTTGATGTTGCTAAGCATTTTGTCATATGTATTGTCATATGTGGAGATTGCCACCACCGGTACGCCAGCAGTGAGTAAAGCCAGAGGTCCATGCTTCAACTCTCCTGCAGGATAACCCTCGGCATGTATATACGATATTTCCTTCAGTTTAAGGGCGCCCTCCATTGCTATCGGATAGTTGATACCCCGGCCGATAAAGAAATAATGCTCATTAGCTGCATACTTTACAGCCACCTTCTCTATTCCTCTTGATTTTTCGAGTATTTCCATCACCTGCCCGGGGAGCTTTCTTAGCTGTGTAATGATCTGCTTGGATTGTGAGGGCGTTATAGTGCCCCTGACTCTCCCCATCTGAAGTGCAAGTAAATGCAGAGCTACTATCTGAGACGTAAATGATTTTGTAGCTGCCACACATATTTCGAGTCCAGCGCGCGTGTATAGCACATTGTTGGTGTGCCTGGTTATCCCGCTACCAACCACATTGGCTATTGCCATTGTATGACACGCATGTGACTTTGCTTCTTTTAATGCTGCAATCGTGTCAGCAGTTTCACCTGACTGGGTTATGGCAATAACAAGCGTGTTTTCATCAAGTACCAGCTCACCGTACCTCAGCTCAGAACTTACCATAGCCTCTGCTGGAATCCTAGCTATCTTTTCAATCAGATATCTACCAAGCACCGCTGCATAGTAAGATGTTCCACATGCAGTTATTATAACACGGCTTATCGAGTTTATTTGCCGCTCGGTCAGTCCGATTTCCTTCAATTTTATTTCTGCCTCAAGCTCCGATATCCTGCCAGACAGAGTCTCTCTTATTGCATGAGGCTGCTCATGTATCTCCTTGAGCATGAAGTGTTCATAGCCTGCCTTCTCGGCGGCTTTTGCGTCCCATGTTACGGTCTCAATTTTCTTATCAACACTCCCCCCAGATCCGTTTTTTATGCATATACTGCTCGACGTTATAACAGCAATCTCTTCATCACACATATACGATACTTTGTTTGTGAATTTTAGCATGGCGGGTACATCTGATGCTAAATAGTTCTCACCATTTCCAATACCAAGCACCAGAGGCATATCTTTAGTGGTTGCTACCAATTTATCTGGTTCATCTTTGCACATAACCGCTATCGCGTATGAACCTCTCAGGCGTTCTAGGGTGAGAGCTACTGCTCTTTCAAGGTCTCCACCGTAGTTTTCTTCTATAAGGTGTGGTATCACTTCTGTATCCGTTTCTGATGAAAACACATGCCCTCTTCCAATTAGCTCTTCTTTCAGTTCCTCATAGTTCTCTATTATTCCATTGTGGACCACCGCGATTATTCCTTTATCGCCCATATGCGGGTGTGAATTTTCCCTCGATGGCTTTCCGTGTGTAGCCCAACGCGTGTGGCCTATACCCGTACAGCCCCCATTTTTATTCAGGTCAATCATCTGGCGAAGTTTGCCCACTGACCCTGCAGTCTTATACAGGCTTACTTCACATCCATCAATTACTGCTATCCCTGCCGAGTCATATCCTCTGTAGTCAAGCCTTTCCAGTGATTCTATAAGTATCGGTGTGGCGTTCCGGTTTCCAACATATCCAACTATACCGCACATTTTTTACTATCCCCACAATAGAAAAGGCATCATCAATAAACTCGCAGTTCCCGACATATAAGAGGACTTACATCACATTGGTATTATTAGCCACATTTCTGGTTATGTTTTTATTCGAAGCAATGTTGCAGCGCACACCTATTATCACTCCTGGATCTACAGTTACTGAATGCCCAATTGTCGTGTTCTCCCCCACCATCGCACCCACTGTAACGTCGTAGAGATGCCTACCTACCTGAACCGTTGTATCTTGCATATCTGATATAAAGTGTGAACCAACAGTCGTGCCCTCGGCTATTATGCTGCCCGCTATGTGAGATGAAGTGCCTATCTTGCAGTCGTTCATTATTATACTGTTCTCAATCTGCGTGAAGCCTTTTACTGTTACGTTGTCGCCTATGCTGGTTGACGGTAATATTATTGCATTTGGACCTATCTCACAGTTCTCCCCGACTACGGCTGGCCCCACGATGTAACACCCTGCCCTTATCAGCGTATTCTTCCCTATACTTACGCTGCCGCGCACCACTATATTTTCCTCCAATTCACCCTGCTGCTGAACTTCGATTTTATCAAGTAGTGATGAATTCGCGGCCAGTAGGTCCCATGGGTATACAATGTCTGTTTGACGCAAGTCTGCCCTCACATGGTTGATTATATGCCCATCATCTATCATTCCCTGGAGTGTGTCTGTTATCTCATACTCTCCCCTATCAGATATGGGAGTTTTATCTATGTATTTAAAAACTTCACGATTGAGCAGATAGACTCCTGTATTTGTCAGGTTGCTTGCCGGTCTAGGGGGTTTTTCTATTATTTGGACTACTTTCTCACCTTCAGGTATTATAACTCCATATCCACGCGCATCTTCCCTCAATGCAGTAACAACAGTAATATTGCCAGTTTCATTGTCCAGGATGTCTTTTATTAGCCGCTCTTCTACAAGGTTGTCACCATTCAACACAACGAAGCGATCATCTACACACTCTTCCACCTGTTTTATGGCGTGTGCAGTCCCCAGCTGCTGTTCCTGCTCCACATATTCTATTCTAACGCCGAAATCCAAACCGTCTTCAAAATAGTTCATTATACTCTCTTTCCTGTATCCAACAACCAACGTCACATCCTCCAAGCCGCATTCCTTCAGGGAATTTATCGCATACTCGAGTATCGGCTTATCTGCAATAGGTATCATGGATTTCGGTCTTGAGAATGTGAATGGTCTCAGCCTTATGCCCTCGCCTGCGGCTAGAATAATTGCTTTCAAACCTTCTTATCCTCCTGATATTTTATGGGTGTATGCATCAATAAACCTCTAAAACCTGATGTGGCTTTGCCCACTAATCAAGCAGATTGCTAATCGGGGTTTGTATGCTTGAAGTATAAACCCCAATTGAATTAGTGTGAAACATCCGAGGTGTATTTGCTGTAAACCTATGTAAACATAACATAATAAACCATTGTATGGCGTTAGTATGCTGTTACTTCTACTTTAAAATTAGCCTGATTTAATACGCTGGGGAAGGGATTCGAACCCTTGAGTCCCATACGGGACACAGGCTTTCCAGCAGGTATTATCTCGCTGAAGGCGAGATATGCCGTATTACGGAGTAATACGGCGTTGAACCCTCCAGAGGTTACTCCGGCTCCAGGCCTGCGCCTTTCCTCTCAGCCACCCCAGCATAATCAAATGCATATCTGAAAAAGCTTTAGCTTCCACGTGACAGGTAGAAACTATGCCTTCGCCAAGTTCCAAATCTCGCGAAACAGATGAATGCCTTACCTTGGACTGCTTTACCTTGGACTGCTTTACCTCCGTCAAATGCTTGGAAGTTTGCAAACTTATACCACAGCACGCATATTCCAAGGCAGGATATGGTACGCCGAGGGTGGGATTCGAACCCACGCTCCCCGAAGGGGAAGTGGTTTAGCAAACCACCGCCTTAGACCAGGCTGGGCCACCTCGACTTCTTTTATCATTTGAATCCCTTATGGCGCCACGCTTCAGGTTCCCGGCATCTAACATCTACCTGAGATTCTGAGAGCGTGTGTTTTTTAGCGGGCCGGAAGGGATTTGAACCCCTGACCTATAGGTTTCTCCGCAAACTTAAGAAAGTCAAGTAGACCTTTTCAAAAGATGGCTAAGAGCCTATCGCTCTGCCTGACTAAGCTACCGGCCCAAATAGTCCTTAGTATTGCAACAGCGATATATATGTTGTGCTATGTTTGCAAAATCAAAGATTTTGCAACCGTCTGGAAGTATCTCTGAAACGCAAAGCGTTTCAGATACCTCGCGGAGCTTTGCTCCGCAAGACTTTGCTTCCAGACATGTTTGCAGAACGAAGTTCTGCAACCGTATGAAAAGCTTTTTGCAGAAATACGGAGAATGCTCCGGCCGGGATTTGAACCCAGGTCAACGGCTGTCTTCCAATCATCTGATTCTTCGTTTCCAGTACATTTGACGAAATCAAAGATTTCGTCTACCTCGCGAATACGCAGTATTCGCAACAAATCATAGTGGTTGATCGTCGAAAGGCCGCCATGATTGGCCGGACTACACCACCGGAGCGTTATATCGACCAATATTGGGCAGTTATCTGCATATAACTGTGTGGTATTTAATCCTTTTCTATTCTTTGCATTTGACGAAAGCGCAGCTTTCGTCTACCTCGCGAATACAAAGTATTCGCAAGACTTGACAAATGCAAGGCATTTGGTTGTCCCGCAAAGCTCTGCTCCGCAAGACTTGACGGACGGTAGTCCGTCTGTCCCGCGAACTTTTGGTTCGCAAGACTTAACGAAATCTTTGATTTCGGTTGTCTCGCAGAATCTCGGATTCTGCAAGATATCTGTGGAAGCGCAGCTTCCACATATCTCACAAAGTCTTTGACTTTGTAAGACTTGAAGCAATGTGTTTTGCACCGCAGTTACTTATACCAAATCCCAGCAAGGCAAGCTTCATATTTGCGGAACGAAGTTCCGCAACATGTTTAGAAATCAAAGATTTCTAAACGGTTGCAAAAAACCTCTGGTTTTTGCAAACAGTACGAAAACCAAAGGTTTTCGGACATGTAATGCAAAACAACTAAACATGATAACTAAGTGTGATAACTAAACATGATTATACTGTCTCCGCCAAATAGATTCAAGTTTCATTGACTGTGCGATCAATCCAAAAATGTAAACTGGTTGATAAGCCTAACTGGATATGGACAACAATGATTGAAAAAATCGTAATTGAAGATCGTCCCCGGACCAAGAAATATTCTATCGAAAAAATATTGGATAAAGTGGTATTAGGGGATGCTCTGGAAGTTCTACGGAAGCTTCCAGAATCGTCGGTAGATATGGTCTTTATAGATCCTCCATATTTCCTCCAGTTGCCGAAAAAAGACCTTAAGCGCTGGACGGTAAAAACCAGTGTTGAAGGTGTGGATGATGACTGGGATAAGTTTGCGTCTTTTGAAGAATATGATGGTTTTATTCACAACATTCTCTTAGAGGCTAAAAGAGTTATGAAACCTAGTGCTACTATCTGGATTATTGCAACATACCACAGCATCTTTAGAATTGGTAAAATAATGCAGGATTTGGGCTACTGGATGCTTAACGACGTTCATTGGGTAAAAACCAATCCTATGCCAAACTGGTTGGGTGTGAGATTCACGAATGCAACAGAGACGCTAATATGGGCTGTGAAGAACAAGGATGCCAAAAAGTACACATTCAACAGAGAGTTTGCCAGGGAATTTGGAAGCGGGAAAGTCGGAGCCAACGTGTGGGTCTTGCCAATATGTAATGGACGCGAAAGACTGAAAGATGAAAATGGAAAAAAGCTGCACTCCACGCAAAAACCTGTTGAACTGCTGCGGAGAGTTATTATGACATCCACCAGAGAGGGTGATATTATACTGGATCCTGTTGCAGGACTTGGCACAACAGGGTATGTAGCTCGGGCGCTGGGCAGAAAGTTCGTAATGATAGAGATAAACCGTAGATACGTCGAGGGGATAGTAGAAAGATTCGAAAAGCCATTGAAAATTGGCTCATCAGACTCCAATAACAGCAAAAAAGTGGCAGAGTACTTGGGTATCGATTAATTTAATTGACCAACCCAACACAGAAGCGGCCCACACGCATAGAGACTAAGCTTCCATGCGGTTGCGGAATCTCCGATTCCGCAAACATGTCCGAAACGCTCTGCGTTTCGTACGGTTACAGAGCCCCGCTCTGCAAACACCACGCATTTTTATTCTCTAATCCTCCACATCGCGATTCCTTCTGCTACCTTCGGAAGGAAAAATGTTGACTTCTGAGGAAAGTTGCGCTTTTCTTCATGCGCCTTACGCTCAACCTCTGACACTCGAAGTGGATTTACTATGAATGCTGCTCTGAACCCGTCCTCGTTGACCTTGCGTACAGCCTCACTGGTGAACTGTGTGAATACAAGATCTTCAGGCGGCCCGATTATTGCTGGCATTATTACGTGATTCTGCAGTATTATCAGGTCTATTCCTATCTTCTCCCCCACCTCGGCTTCCATCTTCTCGATGAGACCACTCCTCAGCTTCATTAGCTGCATTCCTTCCTTAGTATACATTGCCATACTAAAACCACCACTGTCTGATATCTCACACATTCTTCGATGCAGTGCTTCAGGATCAATGCAACTGTCACACACTTCTACATCAGCTATATCCTTTACACGCCTCTTCAGCTCATCCATATCGCAGTTCCTGATGCATCGGTGCCATGGAAGCAGTTTGAGTGCCCTGTCGCCGCCATCCATGAACATCATCATTGTATACCTTATGCCATCTTTTTCCAAAAGCTGTTTCGATGCCGTGTAGCGGTGATGACCGTCGAGTATCATTACCTTGCGGCTGCTCATCAAATCCTGTATCTTTTTTATTAATTCGCTATCATTTACGGCCCATAGTATGTGCTGCGAACCGTTCAGTATCACGTTGATAAGCGGTGGATTCTCTGGATCTATTTTAAGCTCTGGTCTCTTGAAACCGAGGTATTCCTGCAGCAGATTGTTTATCTCATGATCCGGCATCATGTACTCAGCGGACACGGGAGAAAAATTCATCATACATTTCTTCATCACGTCATATCTCTCAGTTACGTTCGCTGCAAACACATTCTCATGACCGACGATGTCGTCTGCGCTGCTTTCAAGATCTATCAGAGCGATAAGTCCAAAGGCGAAGTATTGATCTCTGCGCTCTGCCGGAGGGAGCTGTTCCAATAGCTCGTCTGGGAGCCTGTATCTTATGCCATAGACGTACAGCGATTCTCCTTCAGTTTCTATGAGTACTTTCTCCCTGAATGACCGATCTATCTGCTGTTTTGCATATTCAATGTACTCGTTTTCAGGTGTACCCTTGCGCCTTGTTGTAAAATGAACAACGTTGTTCTTGTTTGATGCATATTTATCATACACTTTGGCATCGATGGAATCATACACAGGGCATATCAGCTTATCAACACCCCCCACTCGAGAATTCAGTATCGTTGCCTTGAATGGAGCTATTTCGACCATGTTTCCCGGAACCCTCATTTGATTGTGCAGCCTGGCTATATCATGCCCAGTTATGCGATGAAATGCTTTAGCCAGTACTTATGTAAATTTTCTATACCGTGACTTAATACTTAGGTAATTCTATTTGCATTCTCTGTTTGTACTCTGGTTTGGTATTTAACCTGACATACTTACTATGAGGGGGTCACAACACATGTTATCCAATATTATCGTTACGCGCTCGCTGCGTGCATATTATTTTAGAATACTCCATACTCGAGAGGCGCTGCAGGTTCATCACAACATATTTAAAGCATGTATTTACTTAGGTTGGATTTAAGTTACTCGCCACGAGGTTTGCAAGTAAGGTGTGTTCACTATCCAGTCGGACCTGCGGTTTGAGACGTGTGGAATTCTAATATCCGACCCACCTGTGAGTATTCCATACCCACATCTCGTGGATTGTATCCACGAAATATCTGAATACGTAGGGTGTGGTTTGCATGCGCATTGAAAGCTCCACTTCCATAGGTGTGGAGCATCCAAAGATGTGGTTTGCATATCCCTGCTTCGCAGAATCTCCGATTCTGCAAGACTCGCAAAAACTCCGTTTTTGCAAGACTTGACGAAATCTTTGATTTCGGTTGTCCCGCGGAACTACGTTCCGCAAGACTTGGTAAAATCATAGATTTCACCTGCCCCGCGAAGTTTCCGATTTCGCAGGACTTAGTAAAAGCAAAGCTTTTCAGACATATTTACAAGGGGTTTTTAATTGAAGGGCATAATAACGGAAAAACACAACACAGCAAAAAGAATTGCAGATATACTGGGTGGTTCAGGTGTACAGCACCGTAAACTGCACAATGTGGATGTGTATGAATTTGATGACACTGTAGTTATGGGGCTTACGGGACACGTGATTGGACTTGATTTCTCAAAGGAGTATAACGATTGGTCTCGTACTGATGTCAGGGAGCTTATAAACGCCGATATAGAAAGGGTGCCCACACGCAAGACAACCATAAAAGCCCTTCAGGGTGTGGCCAAAAAAGTAGACCATGTTACGATCGCAACTGACTATGACCGGGAGGGTGAGCTGATAGGTGTTGAAGCGCTTAACGTTATGATGCAGGCAAACCCGAATTTAACATCAGACAGAATGCATTACAGTGCAATCACGCCCAGTGAGATAAAAAATGCCTATTCCAATCATGCTCTTGTGAACTATAATCTTGCTGCCGCTGCCGAGGCCCGCCAGATCATAGATCTGATCTGGGGTGCAACCCTGACCAGATTCATATCATTATCGGCAGGCAGGCTTGGCAAGAACTTCCTGTCAGTAGGAAGGGTGCAGTCGCCCACACTCTCCCTTATAGTTGACCGTGAACGTGATATATCGGCATTCGTGCCTGAAAAATACTGGACAGTGCAGGCAGTTGCGCACCATACCAATGGGGATTTTACGGTTAAGCATGCTGGCGGGAGGTTTAAGGATAAAGCTAATGCTGAAAGTATAGTAAAAGGCGCTTCAAGTGAGGGGGTAATAACTGATTTAAATGCAAACGAGCGTCAGGATAGTCCTCCTGCGCCGTTCAACACGACCGAGTTCCTGAGCGCTGCGTCAGGGATAGGCTATTCTACGGCCAATGCTATGAGAATTGCAGAGCAGCTATACCTTGGTGGTTTCATATCATATCCTCGCACTGATAACACTGTTTATCCTAACAGTTTAAATCTCAGAGAACAGCTTATTATGTTCAAAGATAGTGATTTTGGCGTCTATGTCAGCAGACTACTCGATAGAGATGTCATAACCGCAAGCCGGGGCAAGAGAGAGACATCTGATCACCCACCCATATACCCTGTATCGGTTGCAAGTAAAGCCAGCCTAAATCGCGACCAGTGGGTAATGTATGACCTAGTTGTGAGACGCTTTCTGGCAACGCTCTCCGAGCCAGCCGTTTGGAGCACTACTAAAGTGAAATTAGAGGTCTCTGGAGAGGTCTTTAAAGCCTCTGGTCTGAAGCTGATAGTAGAGGGGTGGAGAGGGCCGTACTTCTATCATTCCCCCAAGGATAAAGAACTCCCTGACATGAATGTGGGTGATAGTACTAGAATAAGCGATATAGAGATCTGCGATGGTGAAACGCAGCCGCCCCCACGCTATGGACAGGGCAAGCTGATAAAGATGATGGAAAGACTTGAACTGGGCACAAAGAGTACCAGACATGAAATAATAAGCAAGTTATATGCCAGAGGGTATGTATACAGCAGCCCATTGAAGCCGACCAACAAGGCAACATCAGTGATTGAATCGCTGGAATCGTACGCCCCAATGATTGCCAAACCCGATATGACACAGCATCTCGAGGAGGACATGAGCAAGATCGCAGATGGCATCATCAAGGAGGGCAGCGTGATAAGTGAATCACGAGAGATGTTAGGGGAAGTTTTCAAAGATCTCACAAATAATAAGGAGAGAATAACTGAGTCACTCCAAAACGGCCTTCGTGAAGATCGAATAGTAGGCGTCTGCCCGGAATGCAAGGGGGAGCTTATAGTAAGAAGATCACGTAAGGGCTCGCGCTTCATTGGATGTTCGTCATATCCTGAGTGCAACTTCTCACTACCGCTACCGAAGACTGGAAACATCGTGGTCACCGAGAAGGAATGCGAGGAACACAATATGAGGCATCTTCAAATCCTCACAAAGGGGCGCAGACCCTGGATGCTGGGCTGCCCTCACTGCAATTACATCGAGTGGAAAAACAAGTCAGAATCTGATTTATCTGCAACTGATGGAAAGTCTGAGGGTGCCAAATAGTATATGCACCAGCAGCTTGCAGAATAAACTTTTTAACGTATCTATGAATACTTTGTGTTCAGATGTTTGCAAAAGCAAAGCTTTTGCAACCAAAATGCAGAGCATTTTGGTGCGCACCAAAAGCTTCGCTTTTGGAAGTGCAACCGTCTGGAAGTCTTGCAAACTATATTTCGCAAACATGTCCGAAAACCTTTGGTTTTCGTACTGTTGCGGAACTTCGTTCCGCAAACATGTATGGAAGCAGAGCTTCCATACGGTTGCAAAACAATGTTTTGCAAACAAATATTAATCAAATGAGCGGATGATACTATGATGATACAGGCTGATGTTACAATAAGGCTCAAGAAGGGTATGGCAGACCCTGAAGGTGCAAATACTCTTAAAGCGCTCACACTGCTTGGGTTTAAAAACGTTAAGCACGTGGAATCAATGAAGACATTTCGCATAACACTCGAAACAGATGATGCAAAGAATGTGGAAGACGAGATATCCGAGATGTGCAGAAAACTTCTTGCCAACCCGGTCATACAAGAATACAGCATAAAAATCTTATAATGAGCTGGTGAGCTGAATTTCTGATTATCCCGACAGGTATATGTTGCATTCTACAGGCTAAATACTTCAAGTGGAATTGAACATGTCATTGTACAAGAAAAGAGATGCAGCGTTCCCATTGTATGAGATAAGCTTGAGCGGCGCCACTGATCATGAGCTTCAGGATGTTAGCGCCAACATGGGCATTGGACTCAGCTTGGATGAAATAAAGAGCGCAAGGAATTACTTCAAATCAATGGGAAGGAATCCCACAGACATAGAGCTGCAGGCGCTTGGACAGGCATGGTCTGAACACTGCTGCTATAAATCATCCAAACCAATATTGAAAGAGTTTGTTTTTGGAATAGATGCCCCTCAAAACATACTGGCTATATCAGAGGATGCAGGCGTCGTTGAATTCGATGAAGAGCATGCATACGTCATAGCCCTTGAATCGCACAACCACCCATCTGCTGTCGAACCATATGGGGGAGCTGCGACTGGTATCGGAGGCATCATACGGGATGTGGTATGTATGGGTGCGCAGCCGATAGCGCTAGTTGACCCTCTGTTCTTTGGAAGACTGGATACTCCTCAAGAAGATGTGCCAAAAGGCATCAAGCATCCCGGCTACCTGTTCTCGGGTGTGGTATCAGGTATCCGCGATTATGGCAACCGCATCGGAATACCCACGATGGCTGGCATGGTATACTTCGACGATGACTACCTCGGCAACTGTCTGGTGAACGTTGGATGCATAGGTATAATGGAGAAAAAACATCTGATTCACAGCAGCGTGAAAAAACCGGGGGACATATATGTGCTGGTTGGCGGTCGCACGGGCAGAGACGGTATACACGGTGTTACATTCGCCTCCGCCGAGCTGACAGAATCATCAGAGGAGAGTTCACGCGGGGCCGTCCAGATAGGCGACCCAATAACCAAAGAGCCTTTAATGCACGCATGTCTCGAGGTAAACGAGCGCGGTCTGCTGAACGGGATGAAAGACCTGGGTGGAGGTGGGCTGTCCTGCGTCGTTGGAGAGATGGCGCTTGCCGGTGGTTATGGTGCGGAAGTTTATCTTGATCACGTACCTCTCAAGGAAGGGGAGCTTGCACCATGGGAGATATGGGTCTCAGAGTCACAGGAGCGTTTCATGCTTGCCGTTGATGAAAGCAACCTGGATGAAGTGCTGTATATCTTCAGACGCTGGGACATAGATGCAACAGTTATAGGGAAATGCATACCAGAAAAGATACTGCGCATCTTCTACGAGGATGAGATGATATTTGAGATTGAGCTGGAGTTCCTGACCAATGGTCCTGTTTACCGCCGCGAGTGCGAGATTGCAGAGACCCTTTCCCCTGCCGAGTCGATTGACGGGATGCTTTCAGAGCCTGATGACTATAATGAAATATTACTTTCGCTGCTTTCGTCTCAGAACATATGCAGTCGTGAGTGGGTGATACGGCAGTACGACCATGAGGTCAGAGCCTCCACGATCATAAAACCACTTCAGGGCAAGCTCGGATATTCGTCTCACGGAGATGCCACAGTCGTCAAGCCGCTAAGGAATTCTTACAGAGGATTAGCAATAACATGCGATGTTAATCCATCCTATATGCGCATCGACCCATTCTGGGGAGCTGCATCTGCACTCGACGAAATCTGCCGCAATCTGGTATCTGTTGGAGGGCGCCCCCATTCGCTGGCTGACTGTCTGAACTTCGGCAACCCCGAGAAGGCTGACCGGTTGGGGGTGCTTCATGAAGCATGTCGCGGCCTGGGCTTTGTTGCAAAGAAGCTTGGAATACCATTCATATCTGGCAATGTCAGCCTTTATAATGAAACTGCCCTTGGTTCAATCCCGGGTACTCCGGTTGTACTCGGCATAGGTATCGTGAATGACGTACGGGAATGTGTAACTACGGACCTGAAAAAAGCGGGCAGCAGTTTGTATTTGGTTGGCTGCACATCCTGTGAGCTTGGAGGCAGCGAGTATCTCCGCCTGCTGAACAGACTGGATTCGGGTGCCGTCCCAAGGGTAGACCCTGATGCGCTCGACAGGAGCATGAAGGCGCTGCTCAGCGCAATCAATGATAGTGTTCTTCTTGAATGTCATGATGTTTCTGAGGGGGGTACTGGCGTGTGTCTTGCGGAGATGTCCCTCGGCGGTGATATGGGGGTGATGGTCGACATCGGATCGATTGCCGGCAGCCTTAGAAGTGACGTGAAATTGTTCTCCGAGTCCAATACGCGGTGGATCATAGAGGTTGATACTGAGAGGGAGGGTGACTTGAAGAGCTTGCTTTCGGCCAGTAAGGTTGATTTCTGTAAACTTGGCGTAACCTCCAATGACGGTAGAATCAGAGTTAGCGATGGCAGCAGGATGCTAGTTGACGTTTCACTGAAAGATGCCAGATATGCCTGGGAGAGAACTATATATAATCTAATTGGATAGAATTATGCAGGTGCTGTTTGGAGGTGTGTATAAAAATGTTCGATGTCAGCCTGATATACAATCCATTTAAGAGCCTGAAAGGTGCATACGGCATGGCGGCCGCCGTAGTCGTTATCATGCTCTCAACGCTTGTGGGATGGTATAGCGGCATACATTATGATGGTATCATAGATGCTCATGTACCGATCGGGGGTGCACCGCCTTCACTTGTCATAGTTTTTGTCGAATCGATTATAAACTGGGTTGTCGCTGCTCTCCTGTTCTTCGTAATCGGACTATTACTGGTCATGCTAACGGGGGGTGAGCGGAAGTTTAACCTTCTGGATTATTTTGCAGCCTTCGGGTTTGCTCGTTATCCGATGATGATTATTGCCGCAGTTGGCGGATACCTTGCCAATGGCGGTTATCTGGATTCAATCAGAGTTACAGGAAATACGGTCAATATGGATATCAGCGAGTTGGTCAACCCGGTTGTCATAGCTGCAGGCATAATCATGCTAATCGTATTTGTATGGACTTTGATAACGCACTTCTTTGCATTCATGGAGTGCGGCGGTTTGCGTGCAGGTCATACTGTGATCGGATTGACAGCAGGCATAATAATAGGGGAGATTCTTTCCAAGATGGCGATAACAGCTATAATACCAGCTTTATTATCAGCCGGGATATAATGTTGTTTGCGGAACACAGTTCCGCAACCGTATGAAGGCAATGCTTTCAAACATGTTTACAGAATCGGAGATTCTGTAACCGTACGAAAACCCAAGGTTTTCGAACATGTTTGTGAAATCGAAGATTTCACAACCGTATAAAACACGCAGTGTTTTATACATGTTTACAGAGCGGAGCTCTGTAACCGTCTGGAAGCTCTGCTTCCAGACATGTTTGAAATTGGAGAATGACCGAGTATGAAGGTTAAGGACATACGGGTATGTGTGCTGCGGTTAGAGGGCACCAACTGCGAAGAGGAGACTGCATATTCCTTCAGGCAGCTCGGCGCTGATGCCGAGATAATACACCTCAAACAGCTGACAGGCGACGTGCGCGAGGATGAGAAAAGAAGCCTTGGTGATTACCAATGTCTCATGATACCGGGCGGATTCTCTTCTGGAGACTATGTCAGGGCCGGGGCAATATGGGCTGCCAGAGTAAAAAGCGCCATCGGCGGAGACCTCATCGAGTTCATAGAAGATGGTTATCCTGTCGGCGGCATCTGCAACGGCTTTCAGGTTCTCGTCGAGCTGGGTGTGCTCCCGGGATTGGGCGGAACGATGGCTGCCGAGCCCGAGATTGCGCTTACGATCAATGACTCCGACAGATTTGAGTGCCGTCCCACTCTACTGGAACATGAGAATACCTGTGTATTCACCGGCAGCATCCCCGTAGGCATGATTTCTCTGATGCCGAGTGCGCATGCAGAGGGTAAGCTGACTCTACCATTGGGCGAGGAGGATAAATACCTGGGGAAGTTGATTGACAACAACCAGATTGTTTTCCGCTATGTTGACCCCGATGGAGAATATTCGGGGTATCCGTGGAATCCAAACGGCTCAATATACAACATAGCAGGAATCTGCAACCCTGAGGGAAATGTCTTTGGTATGATGCCTCACCCTGAGCGTGCTTACGAAAGGTTGATGCTCCCGGATTGGACTCGTAATACAGGTTCAAGCAATGCTGAAGAATATGCTGATGGCAGACTTTACTTTGCATCTGTTTTAGATTACGTCTGTAGCAAGTTTTAGCTACCAGCAAGTTTTAGCTACCCACCTTGCCATGCTTGAAATTTGCATCTTTTTATCAGGACATGATGCAGGTTTTCGCAAACATGTCCGAAAACCTTTGGTTTTCGTACGGTTGCGGAGCTGCGTTTCGCAAACATGGGTAGATGCCATGCTTGAAACCCGAAATTCGCGCCATAGGTCAATCAAGCAAAAGCTTAATAAGGTTCTTGGATGTGATTTATGATTACTATGAGTGGTCTTGAAGAGTTCTACAATATTAAAGCCGTAGAAATTATGAACCCTATCTGGAATTCCCTCTATGTGCCGTCCAATGCGCGTTGGGATGAAGTAATTCTACTGACATCTCTGCACACGCATGTGTGGGTGGTCAATGACCTGAAAAATATGGAGCTAATTGGAATCATAACCGAGCACGATTTGCTCCAGATAATGAGTCCTGAAATGAAAGAGCGGTTCTTTGGCGTCCGGAAAAAGGCAGTCTTTGATAAGGGCAACACAGCATATGATGTTATGACGCACAATCCAATAACCTGCAGATGTGAAGATAATGTTAAAGACGTTTTAAAGAAGATGATGACATTTAATGTCAGAAACCTGCCAGTAGTCTGTGATGAGAATAAGTTCTTAGGCGAGGTATCCATACAGACTTTGCTCAAGAACTTCAAACACCGTTTTATGTAATGGTCGCGT
This sequence comes from Methanobacteriota archaeon, assembly GCA_030605385.1. Lineage (GTDB taxonomy): Archaea > Halobacteriota > Syntropharchaeia > JAUWIL01 > JAUWIL01 > JAUWIL01. Next base: position 4,810 of record JAUWIL010000013.1, on the reverse strand, counting down.
ATCAGAATGCTAAATATCTTCTTGATAGTCGGATTAATGCTCCTTCTGGGATTCCTATTCGGGAGAATCCTTCGCAGAATGGGTTTTACCTCTATTCTGGGATATCTGCTGGCAGGCATCATAATTGGCCCTGTTATGAGTCCCATTCTTCATTCTGAGATTCCTGCAGAACTTTCGGGGATTGTTACATCGATTACTCTCAGCTTTGTTGCATATACTATTGGGCTTAACTTCTCGATGGGTTTCATTCGAAGAATGGGTAAAAAAACGCTGATAATTCTCATAACCGAAGTTGTCATCACGGCTGTTGCCGTTTTTATCTTCGTATATTCGGTTTCACACGATGTGTCGCTATCTCTAATACTGGCCTCACTGTCGCCCGCTACAGCTCCTGCTGGTACAGTAGCAATACTCAGGGATTTCAGGTCCAAGGGAGCGCTTACCGATACAATAATGGCAGTGGTAGGGCTTGATGACGCAGCTGCAATAGTCATCTTTTCTGTCGGAATCGCATGGACTAAAATAACCCTTGGAGGAGCTTTCAGTATTGGGACTTCCATTATTAACCCGCTCTGGGAAATCATGGGTGCAGTGGCAATTGGCCTTATAGGAGGTCTGGCTCTTTCGTATTATACGAAAAGATTTCGGAGTTCCTCAGATCCAATATTTGTGCTGTCCGTCGCCTCAGCAATCACATGTTGGGGGGTTGCCGATGTGCTGTCAGTTTCCCCGATACTTACATGCATGATACTGGGGGCGACATTGATAAACACCAACCGCGATATCGGAAATCTTTCCAACAATCTAATAGATAGTGTAATGACGCCGGTTTTCATAATATTCTTCGCTGTCATAGGCACCGAGATAATGTTCGGCGAAGTGTCAGGCATATGGCTAATAGTTATACTATACTGTCTGGGAAGAACAGCTGGGAAAATATCCGGTTCATGGCTGGGCGGATTTGTTTCAGGATCTGAATCGAAGATTCGAAGGTATCTGGGCTTTGCTCTTGCGGATCAGGCTGGAGTTGCCATAGGTCTATCGTTCCTTGCAGCGAGAGAGCTGGTAGGATATCCCTTAGGGAACACGATAATCACAATTATAGCGATTTCGACTGCGCTGTTCCAGGTATTCGCGCCATTGGGTGTGCAGTATTCCATCAAAAAGTCTGGTGAAGCAAGAATTGAATCTGGATAATGGTACACCAATGATCAGTAAAGCAGTGCGGTAGCCTTCATCCAGCCAATTATCTTCTTTAGAGTCTTGCGGAACTAAGTTTCGCTAAATATCTTGCGGAGCAAAGCTTCGCTTCCACAGATATAAAACATACTTATTTCAGTATGCAAAGTATTTATTGCGTTGCCAAACCTAACATAATGAACATATGGCATACAAATACCTATTCGGACCTGTTCCATCGAGGCGCCTTGGCATCTCTCTTGGGGTGGATCTTGTTCCTTTTAAGACTTGCACGCTGAACTGCGTGTACTGTGAATGTGGACCTACGACATATCTCACTTCAGAGCGTAAAGAATACGTACCTTTTGATGAGGTTATGAACGAGCTCGATGATTGTCTGTCATTATCTCCAAGTCTCGACTTTATAACGTTCTCCGGCTCAGGCGAACCCACGCTGAACATTCGCATAGGTGATATAATTGATCTTGTTAAGCAGAAGTATCCAGAATATAGAATTGCGGTGCTTACCAACGGCACGCTTCTCTCTGATGTAAAACTCAGAGATGGGCTGATGAAGGCAAATCTTATACTGCCCTCACTGGACGCTACATCCGAAGAGCTGTTCAATAAAATTAACCGTCCGTGCAAGGAGATTAATGCTAAAGATGCGGTATCGGGTCTAATTGAACTGCGCAAAGAGTATTCCGGTGAGATATGGCTGGAGGTCTTCATAATACCCGAGCTAAATGATGTGCCTGAAGAAATCCACCAACTGAAGAGCGCAATACAGGAGATAAAACCTGACAGGATTCAGCTGAATACACTGGACCGCCCGGGGTCAGAGAAATGGGTTGTACCTGCAACAAAAGACGGAATGGAAAAGATTGCCTCGTACTTGGGCAACGCCGAGATTATTGCTGATTTTAGCTCCCGCAGGGAGGTAAAAAGCTTTGATAGAAGTATCGAAGATGCCATACTGTCAACGACAAGGAGAAGGCCGTGTACGGCAGCCGATCTATCCGCCATTCTGGGTCTCCACATAAACGAGGTTAACAAGTACATTCAAGCCCTTATTGAATCAGGTAGTATCAAGATTGATGTTCAGGAGCGCGGAGTGTTCTACAGCATAAAACCAGCCTCGGACTAGGCTTTGTAGATTGGTTAGCATTAACACTACTTTTTCACAACCAAATGCATTATAAACGCTCAGGCATAACAATCTAATCTGTGACTGACAAAAACGCCGATAGTGTCGATGATATAAAATTTCCTGATGGCTTTATAGAACATTACTCCAGCCTGACTGACTGGAGCGCTCTTAAAGACTCTCTTCTTGAGCCGGTCATGAAATCCATTCGGGTGAACACGCTGAAGGTAACAGTAGCTGACCTCACAGAAAGGCTTGCTCATGAATGGACGCTAAAACAGATACCATGGTGCCGTGAAGGATTCTGGATAAGCCACGCAGTGGGTGAGCGCACTGACATGGGGAACATACCAGGGCATGATGAAGGGCTGTTCTATATCCAGGAGGCTGCCAGCATGATACCTGCGGTGGTGCTTGATCCTCGACCCGGCGAGAATATTCTGGACATGTGCGCATCCCCCGGGGGCAAGACAACCCAGATTGCACAGTACATACAGAACACCGGCAGCATAACCGCAAGCGATATTCGGACCGACCGGATTGCCATACTTAAAAGGAATATAGAGCGTATGGGCGTAACCAACTGCAAGATCGTGCAGATGCCAGGGCAGCAGTTCAAAGATGTGAAGTTCGACCGGATACTTGTCGATGCGCCCTGCTCGGGCACAGGCACCATGCGCGGTCAGCCTGATAAAATAAAGGCATGGAACCCGGAAATAGCCAGGAGAATATCGTATGAGCAGCGCAGTCTTCTACATCATGCCTACTGCGTGCTGCGCCGCGGAGGTATACTCGTATATTCGACCTGCAGCATGGAGCCTGAAGAGAACGAGGCTGTTGTGGACTACCTTCTCAAGAGGCACAGGAAGACCGGGGTGGAGGAGATCAGCATAAAGGGATTGAAGCGCAGCAGTCCCATAATGGAATATAAGGGCGAATCATATGACCATAGGGTTGAGCGCTGCCTTAGAATATGGCCGCATGATAACGATACTGACGGATTCTTTGTGGCGAAGTTCAGGAAACTTGCCAGGAAATGATGTGTTATCTATTCGGGTGTGTGCGAAATGAGGGTTAGACTTATCTGCGTCGGCAAGGTGCGCGAAGGTTTTCTCAAGTCAGGTATTGAGAGTTACACCGGCAGGTTGAAACACTACTGCAAAATAGAAATGGTCGAAATCAGAGATATGGGCATAAAGGAAGAGGGTAGAAAGATACTGGAGATGCTGCGCAGCAGTGAGAGGATCGTTTCCCTGTCCGAGGAGGGGGTTGAATTCAACTCGACTGAGTTTGCAGAGTTTATCAAGAGTGATGATAAAGATCTTGTCTTCATAATAGGCGGACCCGATGGTTTGAGTGACGAAGTCAAAGAAAGGTCAGATATGAAACTATCGATTTCCAGAATGACATTCACCCACGAAATGGTGCGCCTGTTCCTGCTGGAGCAGATATACAGGGCTTTCACAATAATCAAAGGGAAAAAGTACCACAGGTGAGCAAGCGAGATAATATCTATGTACGTAGCTAAATAATAAGCTAATATCCCGCTAACTTTAAAGTAATTGAGCATTTAATGAGGGGTTAGTAATTTCTGTGGTGAGTTCTTGAGCCGCGCCAAGGTTGTACGGGATCCCCTGCATGGATATATCGAGCTGGATGAGCTTGCTCTGGAACTGGTTGATACGCCAGAGTTACAGCGCCTGCGCAGGATACGACAGCTCGGATTCTCCAATCTTGTCTACCCGGGCGCCAACCACACGCGCTTCGAGCATTCCCTGGGAACTTACCACCTGTCCTGCACTCTGCTTCGCAGACTCGATATCAAAAAAGATGATGCCGATGCGCTGCGTGCAGCTGCACTGCTGCACGACATGGGTCACGGCCCATACTCTCACGCAAGCGAGAGTGTCATGCGCATTTATGCGCGGCGCTCCCATGAAGATGTGGAGCCATTATTGAGGAAAGGTCCGCTTGCCGACGTTCTTGAAAAGTATGGCATATCTCCAAGCGACATCAAGTCGAACATAAAGGGGGAATCTGATGTCGGTCGCATACTGCACAGCGAGATTGATGTGGACCGCATGGACTATCTCGTGAGAGATGCCTATTATACCGGTGTTGCGTACGGCATGGTAGACCATGCCCGTCTGATTGGTGAGGTGGGTCTTAGGGGCGGGCGCCTTGTTATACTTCAAGGTGGTGTGCAGGCTGCCGAAGCACTCCTGGTTTCAAGGTCATTAATGCAGCCCACAGTATACTGCCATCATGTGAGCCGTATTGCCGAAACCATGTTTACCAAGGCTCTTGAATTTATGATAATAAACAACAAGCTTGATGCCAGCACGCTCGTAAGAATGGATGACTATGAGTTGAATGTCACCATGAGGGAGAGCGGCGGTTATCCTGCTGAAATGGCAAACCGCATTAACAACCGAAGGTTGTTCAAGCGCGCCTTATATCTCGGGATTGATTCTGTCGACATAG
>JAUWIL010000010.1 GCA_030605385.1 Methanobacteriota archaeon | reverse complement strand
GCATCTACGGCAATGCAAACGAAGACGATACCATTGACATGCGAGACTTAACTTACGTGAAGCTGATATTCTTCGGTAAGAAACCAGAGACGGAGTTAGCAGATGCGAAATACGATGGTAAAATAAACCCACTGGATTTTATTCAGATAAAGTTGATTATAGTGGGTAGGGAGAAGGAGATTACGTACGTAGACGTATGTGGTGAGGCGGAAACCGTCCACAAGCCAATAAAGAGAATTGTGGCCGCAAGTTTTATATGCGGGGCTGAAATAATGCGAGCACTCAATGCCGAGAACAAGATCGTTGGTGTTACCACGGATCTCGCAAGTAGACCTGTATATTTCCCAGAATTAAGCAAGCTACCATTGGTCTCTGGAAGCTGGTACTTACCTGACTACGAGGCAATACTCAACCAAAATCCTGATGCAATCATAACATATATACCACACGCAGCCTTTTGGGCACCAAGGAAGAATGAATGGGAGGAAAAACTCCCAGGCGTCGCGGTTATTTCCCTTAGCTTTATTAATCCAAAGGGCGAAGAACCGACGGGGAAAGGTGCAGGAGGGCGGATAGGAAAGCAAGGGGGCTTAATAGAAAACACGAGAAAGCTTGGATATATCCTTGACAAGGAAGATGAAGCTGAGGTGTTCTGTGATTGGTATGAAAGCTATCTGAATAAAATCAAATCTCGAACAGATGGACTCTCAGAGGATGAGAAGGTGCGAGTATATTATGAGTGGGGCGAATATAAATGGCCCAGGGGTCGACACCATCAGATATGTATTATGGCAGGTGGAAGAGACCTGTTTGATGATCTGCCCACTTCCACTGGCAAGATAGATCCTGAATGGGTGATTGAGCAAAATCCCGACATAATCATAAGAGCGGGTGGAAGAGGTGGTTATGATGTGGATAATCCCTCAGACATGGCAGCGACGAGGGATAGCGCCTTGAACCGTCCTGAGTTGGCTAATGTCAAAGCCGTGAAGGACGGTAGGGTTTACGTGCAAACAGGAGAGATAACAAATGGACCTGCTACGATTGTAGCCATCACATACTGTGCAAAATGGTTCTATCCCGAGCTCTTCGCGGACTTAGACCCACAAGAGATTCATCAGGAATATCTGACAAGATTCCAGCACTTGGACTACGACTTGGACAAACACGGCGTATTCGTGTATCCCGAACCGAGCTGAACAATGACATCGAGCAGTGAGACAATAACCAAAAGAGCGATATGAAAAAAAGAAAAGTTTGAGGGGATTTTTTTATTTTTTCCTCCAAAAAAGGAAAATAAAGATGAATGAAGAGTGAGAGGATAGGAAAAAGATGAGAAAAATAGTAGAAAAAGGAACAGGAATAGTAGAAAGTGCGAATAAAATTTTTAGGATGTGAAAAAGAAAAAATGAAAACGAAAAACAAAATGATAGCATCGTTGGAAATAGCAATTGTGCTGTGTTCGATGTTTTTAGTGGCTTTACCTGCGATTGCTGCTGAGCAAAATCCAGAAATGCATGAAATGAGTGCAAGCACAATTACAACAGCTTCAGAAGACGAATTCCCAGATTATACTCGCAGTACGTTAGGCATCTTCGGGAACGCAAATGAAGACGACACCATTGACATGCGAGACCTGACGTACGTGAAGCTGATATTCTTCGGTAAGAAACCAGAGACGGAGTTGGCAGATGCGAAATACGATGGGAAAATAAATCCGCTGGATTTCATTCAGATTAAGTTGATCATCGTGGGTAAGGAGAAGGAGATTACGATCCTAACACCTGAGGTAAAGTTACCCGTCATGCCATCGGGAGTGGTGACTGTCCACAAGCCCGTAAAACGCATCGTAGTCTATGGTGCTCGTACTGAGGCTGAAGTATTACGTGCACTCAATATCGGAAAGGACAAGATTGTTGGTGTTGACCAATACATAATGGATGACCCCCTCTTTTACCCTGAGCTCAGCAAGCTCCCGAGTGCTGGAAGCTACTTTCATCCAGACTATGAGGCAATACTCAACCTGAATCCCGACGTTCTTATAGATTTTATGGGAGGGGGTTATATAGATGAGAAAAAACTCCCGGGCGTCACGGTTATTTTCCTTGGGACAAGGTTCATAGAGCACTACACAGGGGCTGTGAGAAAATACGGGTACATCTTTGATAAGAGAGAAGAGGCTGAGGAACTCATCAACTGGCGCGAGGGTTGGATAAGTAAGATCGAATCTCGAACCGAAGGACTTTCGGAGGATGAAAAGCCACGAGTATTCTTTTGGGTCCATTTCAAACCGGGAGGTGTCTACACTGCCGTTTGTAAGGGTGCTGCATTTTATGAGATGACTGTCATAGCGGGAGGAAAAAATATAGCAGAGGATCTTGAAGATTGCTGGATCCCAAAAGTAGATCCTGAATGGGTGATTGAGAAGAACCCTGACATCATCGTCGCTCAAGCATATCCCGGGTACGTCCCCTGCGGTTACAGTGTGGATGATCTATCAGAAATGGCCGCAGCAAAAGAGGATATTATGAAACGCATCGAGTTGGCTAATGTGAACGCAGTGAAGACCGGAAATGTTTTCATGATGGCTATTCCACCTCTCGGATATGGCGGAGCAGGCAGCATGGGCATTACATACATGGCAAAGTGGGATCATCCTGAGCTCTTCGAGGATTTGGATCCAAAGGCGATACATCAGGAATACCTGACAAGATTCCAGCACTTAGACTATGACCTGGACGAGCACGGCGTGTTTGTGTATCATCCAGAAAAGCATCCAGATGGAAAATAAGAATATGGCAGTGGTAGAGAGCACAGGAACGAGCAGTAAGATAAAAGAGCAATACGAAAAAACACTTTCTTTCAGAAAGAGAACCTGTGCTAAGAAAAAAGCAAAAATGGAGTAATATAAATGGGTGAGAAAAGTAATGAGAGTAGTAGAAAGCGCGAATGGAAATTTAGGAGGGGATAAAGAAAAAGTGAAAACAAAAACTTTAGCAATGCTGGAAATAGCAATCATGCTGTGTTCGCTGTTCTTAGTGGCTTTACCAACGATTGCCGCTCAAGAACAAAACCAAGCAATGCAAAAAGCAAGTGGAAGCACGATTACAACAGCTTCAGAAGACGATTACGTCTTAGGCGTTTACGGCAATGCAAACGAAGACGATACGATTGACATGCGAGACCTGACCTACGAAAAGCTGATATTTTTCGGAAAGAAACCTGAGACGGAATTGGCGGATGCTAAATACGATGGTAAAATAAACCCGCTGGATTTTATTCAGATAAAGCTGATTATCGTGGGCAAGGAGAAGGAGCTTACGTTCCTCGATTCCGTTGATAGAATCGTGACAGTGAACAAGCCGGTGGAACGCATTATTCCCTTTAGCAGCTATGTCACTGAAGTAATGCGATCAATTAAGGCGCCAATGGATAAAATCGTCGCCGTGCCTGAGGATGTTGCAAAATCGAAGGCTTTCTTTCAAGAGTTAGCTAATTTGCCTAACGTTGGATCTGGATATACGGGTACCTATGATTATGAGAAAATAGCAGAGCTCCAACCAGATCTCTTTATTCTGTATGCATCCTCTCTCTATGATGAAGTGGCTAACAAGGTTGAGTCTATTGTCCCCGGTGTTGCAATGGTCCGATTTAGCTTTGGATATGACAAAGAAGAAGACTACATAGATTGGGTGAGAAAGCTTGGATATATCCTTGACAAGCAAGACGAGGCAGAAGAGCTCATTGATTTCCACAGGGGGGTTATAGATGAGATAAAATCTCGAACAGAAGCGCTTTCAGAAAATGAAAAGCCAAGGGTGTTCTACACATGGCCCAGTTACTTTCCAGGAACGTACTATACCCACAATCGCTTCTCTGGAGTTCATAATACGATCGTGTGGGCTGGCGGCGTTAATATCGCTGCTGATCTGGCAGTAGAAACAGGAAAAACAGGCACGTTTACTATCGATCCAGAGTGGCCGCTAGAGCAGGATCCTGAGATCATATTGGGAGCAGGAGTAGGTTATACGGAGGATAAGCCAACAGAAGCAGAAATGGAGACCCTAAGAGATAAAATCATAAACCAGCCAGGATGGGGATACATGACAGCCGTGAAAAACAATAAAGTTTATCTGATCGATCACAGAATCAGTGGTTGGGGCACTCCCATGGAACAATTTATAGGCACTGCATACATGGCAAAAATGTTCCATCCCAATATCTTCGAGGATTTAGATCCACAAGCAATCCATCAGGAGTATTTGACCAGATTCCAGAGCTTAGATCCCAACGTAATTGAAAACTGGGTATTTATATATCCATCGCCCTCCGAGTGAGAACATGACAGCAATGGAGAGCACAAGAAAGAGCAGTAAGATAAAAAAGCAATACGAAAAACATGAAAAAGTTTGTTGGAAGAGATACATTTTTTCTTCCTCATTTATATTTTTTTCTCTAGCATATTTGCAAAGTGCAAGAAAGATGCAAAAATGATATATAAAAACGTAGATTGGAATGGGATATGGAAAAGAAAATAGAAAAATTTAGAAGGAGAACAAAAAAATAAAATGTACGCAGAACAGGAATCAGGAATAGACCTTTTAATGAGTAGAATGTGGCTCATGCACAGGTCTACCATCCATTGCAAACTCTCAGGAGGGGTTTATGCAGCTACCGAGATCAAAGACGCAGTCCCAATCATTCACGGACCCATTGGGTGTGCCTACAACCATCGCATCACCGTTCAGAAGCCATGGTTGGATACTGTCGCACTGCCCACGACCGCATTAACAGAAAATGAAACGGTATTAGGTGGCATTGACCGCCTCCGGGATACGATAATCGAAGTTGACCAGAAGTATCACCCAAATCTTATCCCCATACTGCTAAGCTGTGTAAGCGGCATCATCGGCGACGATGTCAAAGGTGAAATTCACTACCTGAAGGACACCGGCAAAGTAAAAGCAGATATGGTCGTAGTAGACACATCAGGGTTCAAGCACCGTGATTTCCGCGACTGGGTAGAAACCTCTATTAAAAATATGATCCACAATTACAGGCACCCTGAGGATTACAAGCCGTTTCCTGGTGAAGGCTGTGGTCAGGTGGAGGTTTTAAATGCTTTTGCCGAGCAGTTGATGGAAGACCCAGATAACAATGGCGGGGTTATTGAGCACAGTGTGAATCTGTGGGGTGGGAATCGGGCATGGGATGTCAGTGCTCTGAAAGAAAAAGTTGAGATTCTTACCGAAATGGGTGTAACAATCAATACCGTTTTCTTTGCTGATATAACGACTGAGAAGATCAAAAACGCACCAAGGGCTCAACTGAATGTCGTCCAGCGTTCCGGTGATTGGGTAAAAATAATGCGTGAGCGGTTTGGAACAGATGCCGTATATGAGAATATCTTCTCTATCCAATGCCTTCCCTACCAAGAGCGGATAAGTAAATTCTACACACAGATTGGTGATAAACTCGGTTTGGAGAAGGAGGCTGAAGCTGTTATGGATCGAAGACTTGCAAAGTTAAACGAAGACCTTGAACCGTATCGCAAGATATTGAATGGTAAGCGTGTGGTGATGGTTAGAGGAGGTGGAATGTTCTGGGGAGTTCATGAGACCATCTCTTTGATGCTTGACCTTGGTTTAGAGATAGACGCCATCTCTATGGACTATAATTATCTCTATGACAGAAACCTCTCGAAAGAAGTTCTGGATCAGCACCGCAAGATGACCGTCGAGATATTCCACGAGATGGGTGTGGACTCTGATGTCCTGCTCGAAACACCGATTGAGAAGGAAGAAGAAGTAATAAAAGAGTACAAGCCCGATATTGTATTTACTACCCGCGAGAGGAAGTGGGTACCTCATTCTCTCGGCATCCCGGCTTATTCCCGCGAGATGTTCCGGATGCTTGGTCAGTTCGAGAACGTCCTGGAAACTGCACGAGAACTCTGTGCCGAACTCAACAGGAAGAACCTGGCAGCAAAAAGACCTTTTATCTTCCAAGCGCTGGAATACGATCCGATTCGCTATCCCTATACGAAAAAGTCATCAGCGTCTATCTTCGCCGGTGAAGAGATGCAATATGTGAAACCACCTAAATCCGGAGGAAAGGTATAAAAAATGGAACCTATAAGCGGTTGTAAAGTGTTTGGGGCATTCAAGGCGTTTTATGGAATTGAAGGTGTGACCCCAGTAATTCACGGACCTATCGGATGTTATTGGGGCACGTTGTACCATCAGGCAGCACAGGATGAGAACTCGCTGAAAGCGACATGTTCTGCTATCTATGATAGGGATGTCGTCTTTGGCGCTGAGGATAAGCTGGAACATGCTATTGATGTAGCTAAGAAATACTATAACCCGAAGATAATTGCGATTTTAGGCTGTTGTGTAGCCTCTATCATCGGCGATGACATCAAAACAGTGAGAAAGCATTGTGATATTCCTTCTTTCTATGTCGATGCCGCAGGCTTCAAAGGAACGGAGTGGGAAGGTTATGAAGATGCTCTGCTTGAGTTCCTCCCGATCATGAAGGATGGTGGCGAGGAAGAAGGCAAGGTGAACATCCTCGGGTTTGATACGGTATCCCCAAAAACACGGGCAGACATCAAAGAGATTAAGAGGCTGCTTGCGCTATCAGGATATGAGGTTAATGCTGTTTTGGCTGTTGACACTACCTTAGAGCAGATCGAGAGAATGCCCTCTGTCAAGAAGAACATCGTGGTCGGAGGATATGGATTACGACTGGCGGAAGCAATGAAAAAGGAGTTTGGAACACCATACGAAATCGTTGATGCGCCTTATGGAACGTATCTCACAAAAGAGTTCTTGAGAAAGGTGACCGACGGCACCTCCGAATATGAGGAGGACGTGACAAAGAGCCTCGAAAGGGCGTACCTGATGATCCAGAGGATATATGATATGCCAGTTGGGATTGTGGCGGACTACGCCAGAGCCACTGCGCTCACAAAATTTATGGAGATAGAGTTGGGGTGCGATGTCGTTGTCAGTGCCATCACCTCTGGCTCTCCTGTCCATCCGGAAATGGACGCGGACCTTTTTGAGATCCACAACCAGCTAAGAAACGCAGACGTGCGCAGCGATAGATTGCGATTGATCCTCGGCACCAGTTTCCAGAAGAGGATAGCCGAAGAACTTGATACCGCACTTATCAGGGTTGCATATCCCGCCCATGATGAGTTCTCGCTTTATGATGATGCACCTTATATGGGCTATCGCGGGATGATTGTATTGGTTGAGAAGATTCTCAATCTATTCTTGAATAAATATCCAAAGGAGGATTGGTGAGATGAAAAACGATATAAGAATAGGAATATATGGAAAAGGAGGCATCGGGAAGTCAGTCACCGCAGCAAATCTATCGGCTGCATTCTCTGAGCTCGGTCTCAAGGTATTGCAGATTGGCTGCGACCCAAAGTCCGATTCAACCAGAAATGTAGTCGGTAGGCGAATACCAACCGTGCTTGGAGTGCTCAGAGAACGAGGTTACACACAGGAATATGAGCTGGATGATTTCGTCTTCAAGGGTTTCGGGGGTGTTACCTGTGTTGAGGCAGGCGGTCCAGAGCCAGGAGTTGGCTGTGCAGGAAGAGGTATCCTTACTATGGTCGAAACACTGGAGAAGCTGGGGCTGTTTGAAGAGGAATGGGATGTAACCATCTACGATGTCCTCGGGGATGTTGTTTGTGGCGGTTTTGCCGTTCCCATAAGAGAGGGGTATGCAAGGACGATCTATATCGTCACCTCTGGTGAGTTCATGCCACTGTATGCTGCCAATAACATCGGCATAGGAATTGCCAGGTTCGGAGAGCGAGGTGGGGCAAGACTTGGGGGAATTATCCATAATGCTCGTGGTGCTAAGGATGATGCCGGGGTGGTCTCTGAATTTGCCGAGCGTGTTGGATGCACTGTCATAGGCGACATTCCAAGAAGTGACCTCATCTTAAAAGCAGAAACCGAGATGAAGACGGTTATCGAGGCATATCCTGAATCCGACATTGCTGCCTGTTTCATGGACCTTGCTGCACAGATACTTGAGAACAAGGATGGTGTGATACCGCGGATGCTATCAGATGAAGAGATTGAAGAGCTGGGGAAGAAGATTGCCATGAGTGGAATAAAGGCATAGGAATCAAACGGGAGTAGAAGCAAGGCGATTTAAGTAATCCTGATCTCTGAAATCTCAAACCTAAAACCTAAACATAAAAAATGATATATGAAGACATAGATTGGAATGAAATATGGAAGGAGTTAATGCAAAAAGCTTCATGGCGTAAAAGACGTAAAGACGAAGATATGACTGAATTCTGGAACAAAAGGGCAAAGCAATATAACGAATCAATAAGGCGACATAACCGTGCAGAACAGATAATTGCAAAACTTGACATAGAGCCTGAATGCACGGTATTAGATATTGGCTCTGGACCAGGCACGCTTGCGATACCGCTTGCAAAAACCGTACGGCACGTTACTGTAATAGACCCATCCAGTGGCATGCTTGCTTGTTTAAGAGAGAACGCCATAAATGAGGGATTGAGAAACATCACTTGTATAAACAAGAGATGGGAAGATGTGGAGATTGGAAAGGATATTGATGAACACCATATTGTAATTGCATCACATTCGCTCACTATGCTTGACATAAAAGAGGCATTATCAAAAATGAACGACGTTGCAAGGCGATATGTTTACATTTTCACATTTGCAGGCACTCGATTATGGGATTATGACAAATTGTGGCACGAATTATACAGCGAAGAATATCAACACGGACCTGATTATATCTATCTCTACAATGTTCCCTATGAAATGGGAATATATGCAAACGTGGAAATCAGTGATTCAGAATTTGAACAGCGATATGACAGCTTGGATGATGCTGTGAATAAATGGAAGGAGATGTATGACGTGCCATTGGGAAAGAAAAGGGTCTTGAGGGAATATTTGTCTAAAATGTTGGTAAAAGATGAAAATGATGGAACGCTATGTTTGAAACGTAAATCAAAGAGTGCGATGATATGGTGGAAGAAACAGAAATAAAAGAGCAATACGAAAATGATTGTCCAGATTATACACACTTCTCTGTTATATGCCGCTTACTATGTGGCAAAAATTGTTCCAATTATTGCCTTAGGCATCTTTGTAACGAGTTTTGCTGTTAATCTCGGGTTGATGAGGAAATTAGACCGGCTGATCAAACCCCTATCCTGTAAAGCGAACATCAGTGCAGTATCGGCTCTATCGGTGGTAACGTGCATGTTCAGCACTACTGCCGGTTATTCTATGCTCGTGAATGGACTGAATGAAAAAATCATTTCCGAGCGAGAAGTCATCGCAACCACGGTAATCAGCTCGTTTCCAAGCATTCTTTCTCACCTCTTCACGTTTTTCGTCCCGGTGGTGATTCCTATTCTCGGTCTTGCTACCGGCTCAATCTATGTATGCCTCGTAGGTCTTGCCGCATTCTTGAAATCATGTATTGGAATAATCCTTGCAAGACTATGGCTAAAAAGGACCCCCTCAAAACCTCAACTACCAGGTCTTGACCCTGCACCTGCTCCGGTTGGTGATAAAAACAAAGCACTGAATAAAAGTGCTAAGAGCACTTACAAACTACTAAAAAGGATTGTCCCTACGATGCTCATCACCCTGTTTCTGGTATCTGTGGCGCTTGAACAGAACTTATTTGAATCTTTTTCTGCGATTTTGGAGCCTGTTACAGGCATTTTGGGATTGGAAAGCGAAGTTGCACTAATAAGTGCAACCGAGATTGTGAACTCTTATGCAGGGATAATCCTCGCAGGTAGTCTTCTGGGTGAGGGATTGATTTCAACAAAAGGAGTGCTAATCGCATTATTGTTAGGCACTGTGGTGTCGTTCTCGGCAAGATTTGTAAAACATTCATTACCATTACATATATCGCTGTTTGGACCTAAGTTGGGAGGCAAGACTGTTGCGGTAAACGCTGCAACTACGCTTGCCATAGATGTGTTGTTCATCGTAATATTACTGATAATATAATTTAGAAGATATTTTTTATTTGAACCTGAAACCTAACAAAAAATGATAACCGATGCGATATTTTTGGCATTATGTACCCTTCTATGGCTAATTCCAGTTATTGTAATCGGCATAATATTAGCGGAATTAGTGGTCGAGCTGAAGCTGGTTCGTGCACTTGGTTTTTTGATGTTACCGATAACGAAGTTCGGGCATCTACGAACAGAATGTGGCGTGAGTTTTTTAACTGCTTTTGGGTCGCCAGTAGCGGCTAACTCAATGCTGATGGAGTTTTATAACAACAAGTTGATAGACAGAAGGGAAGTCATCATTGCGTCCATGATAACCGCTTTTCCTGCTATCGTTATGCACTGGCCATATATGCTGCCGACTTTAATTCCTTTAATTGGGTTTCCCGGCGTGATTTATTTTTGTATATTAATACTGGGAGGAATAATAGAAACAGCAATTGTTCTGGTAGCGGGCAGGTTTTTGTTGCCAAAAAGAAATGCCGAAGATACAAAAATCGATAAGGAGGAACGACCACCGCTGAAGGAAGCACTTAAAACCTCTGTAAAAAATGCAAAGAAAATGATAAAACGGATATTGCTTATTATAATACCGTGCATAATAATTGTTTTTGTGTTAATGGACATAGGCGTTTTTGAATTGTTAGAAATATATCTGAGCAGTGTTGCTGCATACTTTCCTATACCAGCAGAAGGTTTAACCATAATAGCAGCACAGTTTGCACAGCCCGTTGTTGCATACACAATTGCTGGAGGACTGTTATCGCAAGGTATTTTAGATGCAAAGGATGTGGTTCTAACACTTTTAATTGGCGATGTCCTCTCTACCATAACTATACTAAGATTTATAATTCCATATTACCTTGGGATCTTTGGCCCAAAACTTGGAACACAGATAATGACTTTAGCTACTTCTTTAAGGCTTATTGTGGTGGTAATGATAATAGTTGTTTTAGCGTTGATGTGGTAGTTGTATTCAGGTATGCACGCTTAACTTCTTCTCAAGTCAAACTTTAAGAAAGTTTGATCAAAACGCTGCGCAATCGGCAAGCCTAACTTCAAACTCCGCCATCTTCTCCATCACCGGAATCCTTGCTTCAAGAGAATCGAACCTTGAATCCACCGACTCGAACTTCGATAGCATCTCTTTTCTCAAGCTCTCAACCTTAGCATTTAACGTCGTTACCTTAGAATCCGCCGACTCGAACTTTGTCAGCATCTCTCTCCTCCAACCCACGATATTTGCTCAGGTATTAGGTTTAAGGTTTAGAGACCACGCGGCGGCATCCGCGGAATTACTGAGGAAAGTGTGGTTTGAGGATGAAGCAAATTTTGACTTTTGCACTTTGCAATTAATTGCTCGTTGTACATAAACTATAACTTCCTTTTATTTACGACAGTGATTTACACGGATTTTTTCTTTCTTTTGGTGGGCTGGGTGGACTATTTTAACGGCAGTGCTCTTTTCATCTTGTCTGTGTTAATCTGCGTTAATCTGTGTCAATAATTTATTTTCTGTTTTCTTGAAATCCACAGAATTTTGAGCAAATACCTATATTTCTTCACTTTTAGTGAACAGATAAGCGCCAAGCAAAATTAAAATAGCACAAAATGCAGTCACTACGCAGAGGTCTATCCACATCGGCATCGTGGATGCTCCAATCAGAGCACAGCGCATTCCGTCAATCCCATAAAAGAGTGGATTGATATATGCCAGCGCTTGAATACCTCTCGGCAGTCCGGTTATAGGAAAAAATGCGCCAGACAGAAAAATAAGGGGAATCATCAAAAAGGTCTCCAAGCTTTGCAGTGTCCGAATATCTTTCAATTGCGTTGCTATCGCCACACCAAAACTTGCAAATGTCATTCCAGCCATAAAAATGAATAATAGCGCAATCGGGATATGAAAAAAGTTTAAATCAATGCCTATTAATGGCGCTGCTGCTATAATCACAATTCCATGAAGAAGTGATATGGTCGTACTGGTAAGGGTAATGCCGATTACGATGCTCACCCGAGATACGGGTGCGACCAGTATCTCCTTCAAAAATCCGAATTTCTTATCCTCCAAAATACCTATACCACCAAAAGTAGCAGAAAAAAGGAGGTTCATTCCTATGATTCCAGGTAGCAAATAGTCCACGAAATCGGGCGAACCTGCCCCCATCAAACCCATGTTCTCCATATTCACCGCGCCTTTGAGCCCTGTTCCCAGGAAGAATAGCACGATCAGGGGGAAAGCCAGATTGCTGATGAATCCCAGCTTCTGTCTCAAGAATTTCTTCATGCCTCGCAGCCAGATGATGTAGATCGCTTTCATTTTCATTATTTATAGTCCCTCACTTTTATTGAACAGAAGAGTGCTTAGCAATGTCAATCCAACGCAAAACGAGGTTACCATCAAAAAGTCGAGCCACATTGGCAGTATAGATACACCGATTAATGCACCTCGCAAACCATCAACACCATAGAACAGAGGATTAAAGTAAGCTATTATTTGTACCGGATGCGGTAGTTGTGCGATTGGGAAAAATGCGCTTGATAATAGGAAAAGAGGGAGAGTTAAAAATGTTTGTATGCCCTGAAACGCACCGATGTCTTCTATTTTTGTTGATATTGCCACACCAACACCTGTGAAAGTCAATCCAAGCATAAATATGAATACTAAGGCAAGGGGTATGTAAAATAGGTTTAAATTCACTCCTATCACTGGTGCCAATATGATTACCACGATTCCCTGTAAAATTGCGATTGTGGCAATGCTGAGGTTATTGCCAAAGATTATGCTTATCCTTGATATTGGCGACACCATCATCTCTTTTAAAAATCCAAATTTTTTGTCCCACAAAATTCTCATCCCACCTTGCATCGAGGAGAAAAGAAGGCTCATTCCTATTATTCCCGGCAGCATAAAAGCCATATAATCTGTCGCCCCTGATCCCAAACCCATACTACTCATACTTACCGACTGTCTAAGCCCCGTACCTAAGAGGAGCAGCCAAAGTAACGGTTGTCCTAAATGACTTAAGAAACCTATCTTGTATCTCAAAGACAATTTTATCCCACGCCGCCAGATGATATAAATAGCCTTTGCATTCTTTTTTACGTTCATTTTGTTTAGGTTTTAGGTGTCAGGTTTTGGGTCTCAGGTCTCAGAGAACAGAAGTCTGAATTATGCCGTCTGTTTTCTGACTACTATTCCCTATTCCCTGCTGCCTATTCCCTAACCACTCACACCTCACACCTCACTCACTCTTACCTTATTATCACTCCAGACTTTTTTCTGCTTGCAAGCATTCTCAAATAATGATCGGGCTGCGGTTTCTCCTCTCTGAGCTTTTTACCTGTGTAGTGCATGAAAACATCATCCAGAGTGGGCTTGTGTAAATCAATCGTGGATATTTCGATATTTTCGAATTCTTTTAAGGCTTCTTTAACCGAAATAAGGGCTTCTATAAGTAAATCATCAAAACTTTTCCTCGCATCATCGTCTAGTTTCAGGTCGATTTCCAATACAACTTCGTTAGCGCTGTTTTCCGTTATGTTGATGTCCGTTATATCAACTCCAAATTCTCTACGCATGATGCTTTTCACAAGTTCCTTTTCGAACTCTTCGCCCGAGTGATTTACAATCAATTTTATGATAAATTTATAAGTGTTCAAATTCCTTTTCATTTCTGCTGGGCTGCCAATCGCCTTTATTTTACCTCCGTCTATTATGGCTATCCGGTCACAAATGCTGTCTGCCTCTTCCATGTAGTGAGTGGTGAGAATAATCGTCATACCCCTTTCAGTCGCTATTTCTCGTATATATTCCCATATCTTGTGTCGCGTCTGTGTGTCCAAGCCCAGAGTAGGTTCATCCAAAAACAGTATTTCCGGTTGATGCAATAAACCGCGTGTGATCTCAAGCCTACGCCTCATGCCCCCTGAAAACGTACTGACAAAGCTGTCTGCCCGCTCCCCAAGTTCCACTAATCTCAACAGATCCAATATATTCTCGCGTTCCACAGGAACATCATAAATCATGGCGTGGAACTCCATGTTTTCATAAGCAGTAAGTTCATCATCCGTGCTGGGGTCTTGAAAAACGATCCCAATTGATTTCCTTACCTTGCCAGATTCTTTGAGTATATCAAAGCCATTAACAAAAGCGGTTCCGGAAGTGGGTCTCAAAATCGTGCACAGCATGTGGATGAGCGTGGTTTTGCCCGCACCATTCGGACCAAGCAGCCCAAATATCTCCCCTCGACGTATTTTTAAATCCACCGCATCCACTGCCTTAATATTAATATTGCCTTTGTTATACTCTTTCGTCAGATTCAAGGTTTGAATTATATACTCGTCTTTCTGGTTCATTTCTTAAATTTCTTATTAGATATGATAATTTTTATACTATATATATTCAAAATAGAAAAACATAAAAATAGTATCAACCTTAAAATTTTAAGATGTTATTTTCAGCGATGAAAAAAAGCGAAGGTGTGAGAAAGAAAGCAAAAAGATGCGCTCGAACGGCTTTCAAAAATTAAAACTGAGCTTGAGGGTAAAAAAGTCGCTTGTATCGGCATGGGAGGCATTCATGGCATCGAATTGATGTTGTTGCGGGATGTGGGAATGAAGGCAAGTGTAATAATCCATAAGACCGAGACTTTAAAACGGCTTTTGAGTCCCGAAGCCATTGAGGAAGTTCAAAATATTACGCTCGGATGGGCAAGAGAATATGGCTCAGATCCCGAAATCCTTATAAACTCTGCCTTCGATGAGGAAATAGAAACAATCAAAAAAACTGGCACTGATCTGGTTATTTTACCAAGTTTAACAAGTGCTGCACATAAATATAATAAAGAAGGCATAAGAACTTTTGATTCTTTTGGCTTTATGCTTCATCATCAAAGAATTGGTTTTGAATGCTCCATCGAACTCGCCATTCAATTAAAAGAGGCGCTTAAAAAACCTCAACGTAGAAATCCACTTCTGGGCATGTTGAAATACGATCCATATAAAAACAATCTGATACCTCACTGGGCAACCCTTGCTGATATGTTTATGCTTCTTAGAGAAGGAGCTGTTGGCGATAAGGATAGGCTGTATTCGTAAGGAGGGCGTGATAACGTGAAAGAAGTTTTTGATATAAAGCCAAAGCCTGATTGGGCTGGAACGTGGGAATCCGGGATACTAAACGCATGGTCACAGCACTGGATAGCAAAATATGGCTCGATAAGTGAAGCGTGGAATCGTATGGCTGCTGAATATGATAGAGACCGGGAACATTCAAATCGTGTTCGTTTAAAAAGATGCGGTGATCTACTGGAGAGTGAGGTGTTAGAAGCTGGTTCCTCAAACCTAAAAATGAGACAAATAGCATTTTAGTGCAAAGGAGGTGTTGGAAAATCCACAGTGGGCTCGAATCTCATTGCTGTATTGGGATCATAAGCCACGCTTTCTTACCCGTTTTGGTTATGCTCATTATCCAAAGCGGGAGGCATTTAAGGTGCCGGTGTGAACGAAGTACACAATGGCGATAGAAATGAAAGATACCCAGAACAGGAACAAAAAGGACGAAAATAAAAGAGCAATACGAAAAATATGAGAAATTTGTTAGAGGGAGATACTTTTTATTCACTTTTTTTAACTATATGTTAAGGACATATGAGGAAATCTTTGTATATATACATAATATTCGATAAAAATCGAAAAGCATATATAATAAATATTATATTTATAAAATAAGTAAGAAAAATGACAAAGATATGGCGATGCAAAAGCGAAGATGATGAGGTGAGAGGATGAAGAAGAAAATTAGACTGAAATTGGAAAAAGTAAGGGCAAGGTAAAGAGGAGGAGAGGTGTAATTAAAATGGCAGGAGTAGAAGAAGAAATACGGGAGAAGACTAAAACATCGGGTGAGGTGGCTGAAGAATACAAGAAGTTCGTCGGACGGAAAGTCATTTTTATTGTTTCTCTTATCCCTATTCTGTTTCTCATCATTGGTGTATCTACCACGCTCGGGTCTGCGAACCTCACGATATGGGATGCGTACTCAGCAATTTTCCATCGCTTCTTCCCCTCTTATTTCCACTCGACCTGGCTCGCGGATATATGTGTATGGCATCTGAGGCTTCCGAGAATCGCATTGGGTGTTGCAGCAGGTTTCGGCCTTGGTGTTGCGGGTGCTGTTTTTCAGGGAGTGTTAAAGAATCCTCTTGCAAGTCCTTACACACTTGGTATTTCTTCTGGCGCTGGGTTCGGTGCATCGCTTGCCATTCTCGCCGGTGCAGGTATCGTTGGGGGTCAGTATCTTATAATAGGGAATGCTTTCTTCTTTGCTCTGCTATGTGCACTTATTATCCTCGGCTTGTCGAGTCGTAGAGGTTCTTCTCCAGAGACAATGATACTCGCGGGAATTGCATTGATGTATCTCTTCGGTGCAATGACAACGTTACTTCAATATTTTGCAGAAGCAGAGGCAGTAAAAGAAGCGGTATTCTGGATGGTTGGTGATCTTGGTAAGGCTTCATGGTCTATTTTGGTCCCTGTTTCTATCGCACTTGTATGTTGCACGCCTATACTCATGCTTAAGTCATGGGACCTCAATGTCCTGGGTTCCGGAGACGAGACTGCAAAAAGTCTTGGTATCAATGTCGAACATGTCAGAATAATTACAATGATTGTAGGAACATTTCTGGTAGCCACCATCGTTTGCTTCACTGGCACAATCGGTTTCATTGGGCTTGTTGCGCCACATCTATGCCGAATGGTTATTGGCGGAGATAACAGATTTTTAATACCCGCAGCAGGTCTTACTGGTGCTGTATTACTTACTTTGGCAGATACCGTAGCAAGGACGATTATTGCACCTGTAATTCTACCTGTGGGCGTAGTGACAGCCTTCATGGGTGCCCCTCTGTTTTTGTACCTCATACTGAGAAAAAGGAGGCAGGAATATTGGTAAAGTAAAAAGGAGGAAAACGAAAAGAAATGAAACTAAAAATAAAAGATGTGGAATTTAGCTATGCTAGCACACCGATTCTCAAAAACGTCTGTATGGAACTTCAACCATCTGAAGTACTGGGTATCGTTGGTCCAAATGGCGCTGGCAAATCTACGCTGTTACGATGTATTGATAGGATCTTGAAACCACAGCGCGGAAGCATACTCTTAGACGGCCAGGAGGTAAAAGATATGAGCAGGATGGAAATCGCCAGGCGTCTGGGATACGTGCCGCAAACTAGTACACGTGTCTTTCCTGCTACCGTTTTTGACACTGTTCTCATGGGCAGACGCCCCCATCTCGGCTGGCGAAGTAATGAAAAAGACGTGGAAAAGGTTTTAGAGATCTTGAAACTGCTGGGGATCATGGAGTTTGCATTACGCGACTTTAACGAGATTAGCGGCGGTCAGCAGCAGAAGGTATTGATAGCACGTGCTCTAGCGCAGGAAGCTGGCGTTCTTCTTCTCGATGAGCCCACCAGCAACCTTGACATAAAGCATCAGCTCGAGGCAATGGACATAATAAAAAAACTGGTAGAGGAAACGGGTATCTCTGCGGTAATGGCTATTCACGACCTTAATCTCGGTTCGAGATACTCAGACAGAATAATCATGCTGAATAGTGGCAGTATTTTCGATGCAGGCAGTCCTTCCTCGGTATTAAATCCCGAGAATATAAAACAGGTTTATGGTGTTGAGGCTGTCGTGAGGGAGGAAGCAGGGAGACCATATATCGTGCCGATGAAGCCTATAAAACCAAATGGGTATGAGGAGTAAGTTGTCTGATGCAAGATACAAGCTGCAAAAATCTGTGTGATCTGAGGTTATAAAAAGGAACTAAACGAAATGAAAACAATAGAAGATTTTGAATGGACAGAAATGTGGAATAATGCGATAGATGGCTCGCGTTGGGGACAACGAGCTGGAATGCCTGAGTTCTGGGATGAGCGAGTTGATTGGTTTGAGGAGCTGGTGCAGCAGAGTGACCGTGCAGGAATGATTATGTCAAGAATTGAAAAAGAATCCAATTATACGGTTCTTGACATCGGTGCAGGTCCTGGTACTACCACAATACCACTTGCAAAGAATGTGAAAGGCGTGACCGTAGTAGAACCATCCAGTGGCATGCTTGCTCGCTTGAAAGAAAATGCATCGAAGGAGAATCTGGCAAACATAACCTACCTACCAAAGAAGTGGGAAGATGTAGAAATAGGAAAAGATATAGAAGCGGGCGGGCATGATGTTGTTATTGCTTCACACTCACTTGTTATAAAAGACATCAAAGACGCACTTGTAAAGATAAATGACGCTGTGAAACGCAGCGTTTACATCTTTATCGTTGCAGGACGCCGAAACGAAAAAGAAGGTAGCTCGCTATGGTCATTGTTTAATCGAGAAAAGCAGGGACTGCATCCTGACTACATTTATCTCTACAACATCCTTTACCAACTCGGCATATACGCAAACGTGGAAATCATAGATGCGAATCATAACATGCAATTCCCTGATTTAGATACCGCAGTTCAGCATTATAAGAAATGGATGGACGTATCTGGAGCTGATGAGGAAAAACTTCGATTGTATCTGTCAGAGAATCTGGTCAAAGAGAATGATGCATTTTGGCTGAGGCATAATCTGAGGACTGCTATGATTTCGTGGAGGAAGGAATAGAATGAAAAACCACGAGATTTTACGAGATAATCCGTGGTTATAAAGACTAAAATGACTATGAAAGATATAGATTGGAACGAAATATGGAAAGAGTTGATGCAAGAATCTTCCTGGAGTAGAAGACGTAGAAATGGCGATATGACTGATTTCTGGGACAAAAGAGCCAAGCATTATAGCGAATCAATAAAGCGCAACAATCATGCAGATCGGATAATTGCAAAGCTCGACATAGATCTTGACTGCACAATATTAGACATCGGAGCTGGGCCTGGCACGCTCGCGATACCGCTTGCAAAAACGACAAAACATGTTACTGCAATAGATCCATCCAGCGGCATGCTCGCATGTTTAAAGGAAAATGCCATGAGCGAAGGATTGGAAAACATAACTTGCATAAATAAGAAATGGGAAGATATAGAAATCGGATCGGATATAGCTGAGCATGACATCGTGCTCGCATCACATTCGCTCACCATGCTGGACATAAAAGAAGCGTTATCAAAGATGAATGATGTTGCGAAGCGATATGTTTACCTTTTCTCCTTCGCAGGTGGACGGATGTGTGATTACAACACGCTTTGGCCCAAATTATACGGTGAAGAATATCAACCCGGACCTGATTATATCTACCTCTACAATGTTTTATACAGAATGGGCATCTATGCAAACGTTGAAATCACGAACTACGAGCATAAACAGCAATTTTCTAATTTAGACGATGCAATAGCCCAATGGAAAGAGAACCTAGACGTTCTTACGCCTGATGCAGAAGAAGTGATTAAATCGCATTTATCTAGAAATTTAATTGAAGAAGACGGAGCTTTATGGTCAAAACGTGAAATGAGTAGTGCTATGATCTGGTGGAGGAAAAAAGAGAATGGAAATGAGTGATGAGATACAGGATATAATAAACGAGAACCTGGTCCATCTGGCGACTACGTCCCAAGATGGCAAGCCAAATGTAGTTCCAGTAGGTGGCATACGTGCAATAAGCGACAGCGAGTTACTGATTGTAGATGTTCTCTTCGACAAGACGAAAAAGAACCTGCTCGAGAACCCGCAGGTTGCAATCGCAGTCGAAGTGTTAGGAAAAGGAATGCCGCCACGTGGGTATCAGCTCAAAGGACGTGCAAAGATATTCACAAGTGGTGAAATGTTTGAACGAGCGGAGAAAATGGTGGAAGATATGCGAAAGAGATGGAGGGGGCATACAGACCTGAAGGTAAAATCCGCAGTTCTGGTAAAGATAGAAGAGATATTTTCAACAGTCCACCACAAGAAGGAGGAGGAGGAGTAGGATAAAGATAAAATGAAAACAGATGTTGAGGTAGATGTTAAGACAGAAGGATATGGTGAAGCTAAAGCCTTAGAGGCACCTGAAATTGCAGGTAAAGATGTGCTTCAGAACGTATTCCGTGATCGCGTCTTCAACGGCATCTATCAAGGAACATCATGGCAGTTTCACCGGTATGGGATTGATTGCAAGCTCTCCGGCTCGGTCTATGCAGTATCAGAGATTGATGGTGCAATCCCGCTCATACACGGACCAAATGGCTGCGCTTTTCACCAGCGATTGACACCACGCAAGATGTATGCACCGGTATATAATTTGCCATGTACAGAACTGGATGAGAATGATGTGATTTATGGTGGTGAGGAGAAGCTGCGAAAGAAGATATACGCGGTTTATCACAGATTCCATCCCTCATTGATCGCTGTCCTTCCAACGTGTGTCTCAGGTCTGGTCGGCGATGACGTACAGGGAGTCATAACAGAAGTCGAAGTTCCATGTGATGTCTTATATATTCCATCAGAGGGTTTTGCTCACAGGAGCAGGGAGTCGCTCGATCTGCTGATGAGAGATTATGCAGAGTCATGGAAGGACCCTACAAGGTCCCCGGCATACGACCTACGTGGCTGCGGGCACGAAGAGGGGATGTTCTCGCTCGTGGATCAGTTGATGGAAGAGCAGGATATTGTCGAAAATCTTGTAAACATCGAATCCTTTGGTAGATTCACTTATGGGTTTGAAAGCGAGCTTCAAGAGATCAAACATATCTTTGGTGAGATGGGAGTCCGTGTAAATCTGACGCTTCCCACCTGCACCGTCGCGGAGATAAAGCGTGCACCGGCTGCCGAGCTCAACATCGTGACTCGCAATATTCGCTGGGCAGAGCGGATGAAGGAGAATTTTGGGAACGATTATCTACGTAAATGGTTCTTTTACTTTGGTTTTGATGGTGTTGAGAAATTCTACCTCGATGTGGCATCGAAACTGGGTTTGGATGGCGAAGCTGATGCTGCTGTAAAAAAGGAGAAGATGCAAGCTCTGGGAGAACTTGAGAGATACCAGCGGATGTTTGCCCGGGATGATTTTGCCGTTTCCACACAGGGTTTCTTCTTCACTCCTTATCTCGTAAACATGTATGCTCAAGACCTTAAACTCCCTATAAAGTATCTCTGTGTCGATACACAATTACTAAAAGGTCTTAACATATCTGATAGGACGATAGAAATCATGATGAGAAACATGGAAGAGGCATTTTCGAATTGGGACATGGGATTTGAGGTCGTTATGAACCCAACTCTCGATGAGATGTCCGAGATCGCAAAGAACGTTGACCACGTGCTTAGCGACCGCATCACGCCGCCGTTGTACGAGAAGGGCGGTGGTATTGGCATGGTGGACATCTCAACCACCCGGTATCTTCTTTTCAGAACGGGCTTTAGTGGGATAGTCGAGTTTAGTAAATACCTTGCAAACGTGCTGCACCGAAGCCAGCCGAAAGGAAATCGAAAACCCATTATTTCTAGGTTCGATTACGACACAACCTATTACCCGCTTCTTGCTGCCCCGATGTGCATGGCGTCCAGAGAGATGTGGTCCACGATGTGGGGTATGAAGAGTGAAAGAGAATAAAGGAAAGTGGTGAAAGATAAAAATGGACGGCGGTAAATTCTTTGGCGCATTTCGCGCATGTTCAGGAATAAAGGATGCGGTAACGCTTACCCACGTTCCGGTTGGGTGTAATTGGGGTGCTGCGATGTTCAAGAGTACCTCGAATCAGCCAGACATTCGACAGGCATGCACCGTGATGCACGAACGCGAAATCGTATTTGGCGGTGAAGAAGCATTGCGAGAGGCACTGGTGCGCGCAGACACGCTTTATAACACTCCTCTGCTTGCAGTTGTTGCTGGCGATGCTCCTGCAATAATCGGAGATGACGTTGAGGCGGTGATAGATTCAGTGGCACTGAATAAAGAAGTTGTGTGGATGGATGCCGCGGGATTTAAGGGCACCATGAGAGAAGGATATGAGGATGCGTTGGTTCACTTAGCACGGCTGATGGAAGAACGTAACGTGATAAAAAATTCTGTTAATCTGATAGGCTTTTGTCCTGATGATTTCAAGGTTGACGCAGACATAAAGGAAATCACGAGATTGCTGAACCACGCCGGTGTAAAAGTGAACTGTGTTATATCAAACTGCAGCTTCGATGAGTTTGTTAATGCCCCTGCGGCAGAACTGAATGTCGTAATGGGACAGGGAACCGAACTTGTAGAGCACATGAAAAAGGACTTTGGCGTGCCATACCTTGAAGTGGGTTATCCTTATGGACTTGAAGGTACCAAGGAGTTTACCAATACAATCTGTGAACATCTTGGTATAGGATATGATGCAGAGCAAGAGTTCGATTTAGAACATTTCAAAAGAATATACCTTTATCTGCACGAACTCTATGGAACGCCGGTTTCAGTCATTGGCGATTTCCACGCGGAACCTATGACAGGCTTTCTGGATAGCGAACTTGGTTTTGACATCGAAGTGCTCGCCAGCCTCGAGGATGATTACTTCATCTTCCAGCAGAATGTCCGCGATTCTAATACGACAATTCTCTTCGGAAGCAGTTTTGAACGAAATATTACCGAAGAACTGAAAATACCTCTCGTTAGGTTTATTTATCCCGTCTTTGATCACGTGTGCGTGTACGAAGATGCGCCTTATGCCGGCTTCAGGGGTGCAGTCTACCTGACCGAGACAATACTCAACGCTGTTATGGGTTTTGAAACAAAGGAGATAAAATAAAATGAGAAAATTCTGTGTATATGGGAAAGGAGGGATTGGCAAATCCACAGTGGTTTCAAACATAGCTGCCGCTCTGGCAGAGGATGGTAAGACAGTGATGGTGATGGGCTGCGACCCGAAGTCCGACATGACCCGGAATTTAATCGGTAAACGGATACCCACCGTGCTCGACGTTTTCCGTGCGAAGGGACCAGACGAAATGAAGTTAGAAGAAGTCATTTTTAAAGGTTTCAATGGCATATATTGTGTTGAAGCAGGTGGACCGGAACCAGGAGTGGGTGGTGCGGGTCGCGGAGTGGTAACCGCAGCAGATATGCTCGACCGCCTCGGTGCTTTCAATAACCTGGAGCCAGATGTCGTGATATACGACGTGTTGGGAGATGTGGTGTGCGGTGGGTTTGCAATGCCACTGCGAAAGGGTCTGGCAGATGATGTCTATATTGTCACGACCTGCGACCCAATGGCAATCTATGCTGCAAATAACATCAGTAAAGGCATAAAACGCTTCGCAGACCGCGGTGAAGTTTCACTTGGCGGGCTAATCCATAATGGCAGAAGCGTTGTGGACGAACCATCAATAATTGAAAGTTTCGCAACAAGATTAGGTGCAAAGGTGATGGGAAGGCTACCAATGAGCGAGCTCATATCAAGAGCCGAAATACGCCATAAAACCGTGCTCGAGTATGCACCAAACTCCGAGATCGCCGATATGTTCAGAGGGCTAGCTCTCTCTATTTATCTGAATGAGGATAGGATAGTACCTAAACCGCTTTCAGACGACGAACTCGACGAAATAAATGAGGAGATAGATGTTTTGATGAGAAATAAGGAAACAAAAGAGGCTGTATAAAAAATGATGTATGAACAAGAACAAAAATTGGAAATAGAGACGACGAAAGGAAATGGAAGGGCTGTAGGCTTTTTAAGGCCGCTAATTAGTGCGTACAGCACGCTACCCTTGCATGGGATGACCGCTATACCAGGTAAGATTTCAGGGGCTTTGATGGTTGTTGACTCTATTGAAGATGCTGTGCCTCTGATACATGGTCCGGTTGGATGTGCGTTTCAGAGGAAGATAAACCCTTTTAGACCGTATCTCCCGTTCTACGAGACACCGTGTACCGATATGAATGATGTAGATGTGGTTTATGGTGGGGAGGACAAATTAAGCCTGGGAATTAAAGAGACTTACGAAAAGTATCACCCAAATTTGATCGTGGTGATAACCACCTGTCCAAGCGATTTAATTGGCGACGACTTTAAAGCAGTAATAGAAGAGACAAAAGCAAAGGGGGATATTGGTTGTGACGTTGTCTATACGACAGGAGATTTTGTAAAATCAAAGCCTGTTGGGTATCAAGATGCTCTTTACGCGATTACAGACCAGATGTTGTGCAATGGTAAGGGTATTGGTATGGAAAAAGGAGAGATAGAGCGAAATGAGGGGTCAGTGAACATCATCACATTCCCTATACATGGTGCAGGATTAAAGACAGCAGAGATGGCTTCTGTGCTAAGCGAAATTGGTATCGAGATAAATAAGATTTGTTTTGACCATACCACGGTAAAAGACCTGTACGATTTACCAAAGGCTGATCTCACCATCACCGATTATCCAATGGTCTGGGCAAAGTTGATGAAAGAACGATTTGGTGTTGACCACTACGAGATCTTGGCATTTGATAGATTTAAAGAAACTCGCGACCCTGAGTTATTCAGTCCATACGGAATCGAAGGGAGTGCAAGGGTCTTAATGGAAATCGCACAACGGTTGGGTAAAGAAGGAGAAGCTGAGGAAGTGATAGAAAGGCGGAAAAAAGTCGCAACTGAACGGCTTTCAAAGGCAAAAGTTGGTCTCGATGGTAAAAAAGTCGCTATTATGGGTGGCATTCATGGTATCGGAATGACCTTGTTGCGTGATGTAGGAATGATGGCAAGTATCATAATCTATAAGACGCAGGTTTTAGAGAGCCGTCTGACCTCAGAAGCGATAAATGAAATGCTGGATATAAATGTCAAGCTGGCGAGAAAATATGGGTCTGATCCGGAAGTCCTTGTAAATCCAACCATTGAAGAAGAGATAAAAGCAATCAAAGAAACTGGAACTGATCTGGTTATTTCTATGGGTGCAACTGCTCATAAATATAATAAAGAAGGCATAAGGACTTTTAACCCTATGGATTTCATGCTCCTCCATCAAAGAATAGGCTTTGAGTGCCCTATCGAACTCGCTATCCTGTTGAAAGAGGCACTTAAAAAGCCTCAAAGGAGAAACCCGCTTCTGAGTATGCTGAAATACGATCCGTACAGAACAAATCTGATACCAGAATGGGCAGCATTGGCGGACATGTTTGGCACGATTAGACAGGGAGCGGTGGGTGATAAGGTTGTAGCAGGTATGTATGGCATGTAAAAGGAGGAGAGAATAATGAACGAAATTTTCGATCCGGAAGAACTGAAAATAAGAGATGGTTTGGTTTATGACCCTACGCAGGACTGCAAACTGGTAGGAGCTGCGAGAGCACTTAGCGGTGTTAAAGCCGCGGTAACTATCGTTCATGGGCGCCCTGGCTGTCATTGCGGTATATTGCTTCTCCGAGCACTCGGCTCAAATCAAAACGACATCAGGATAGTAAGCAGTGGCTTCCGCGCACAGGATATGGTATATGGAGCAGAAGGAAGACTCGCGGGTACAATACGATTGTGCTATAATAATTTTAAGCCATCGTTAATTGCTGCTCTTAATTGCAGTGCTCCAGTTATCATGGGTGACGATGTAGAGGGAGTTGTTCACGCAATGAAAGAAGAAATCCCCGCTGAAATCATCACCTTAAGCACGGGTGGCTACGAAGGCCCTGCATGGATTGGCTATGAGGAAGCTTTAGCTGAACTTACCCGATATATGGTTCTCGGTGAAACAGAAAGTGGCAAAGTAAATTTGATTGGCTTTAAACAGGATGACGTTAAGGCGTATGCCGACCTTTTGGAAATCGAGAGGATGTTAAGCAGCCAGGGGATAAATATCAACTCGGTGTTAACCAATTCCAGTTTCGAGGAACTAAAAAATGCACCAAAAGCATCACTAAATGTCGTATTGGGAGGAGATGGACTCGAAAGTGCAAAAATAATGCATGAAAAATTTGGCATGCCTTACGTCATAACTCCGTATCCCTTTGGGTTGGATAACAGCATAGAGTTCCTGGAAAGTGTAACCAAGGGTTTAAGTAGAGAGGTTAACGAAGAATTTATTGCCGCAGAGAAAGACCGTATTAAAGAGCGTATAGAGCGCATATTCCTTTTCTTGCAGGGTATCTACGATATGTCGGTTGCGGTAGTTGGAGATGGAGGTCGTGCGTATGACCTCGCTAAGTTCCTCAGTGATGAACTCTGTCTAAATGTAAAGGTTCTGGCTATCACTTCGAGAAACCATATTTCACTGGATAAAACTAAAACCAACGATGATTATTTTGAAACACTGCTTATAGAGCCAGACAGATTCGAAATGAACAAGGTAATAAAATCAAAGGGAGTGGAGATGATCTTTGGCTCCTCGATGGAGAAGAAATTAGCATGGGAACTTGGGGTGCCGTTGTTCAGGATTTTTTACCCGGTAATAGACGAAGTATCAATCTCTGACGTACCTTATGCAGGATTTACGGGGACAACGCATCTTACAGAGAGGATTATAAACTCTGTAATAAATAATTATATTGAGGTGTGAAAGGAAAAGATAGGAGAATAAGAAGAGGTGTAAAAAATGGATAAAGAAAAAGAGGTGAGACAAATAGCTTTCTATGGCAAAGGAGGCATAGGGAAATCAACGATTTCATCGAATATCGCTGCTGCTTATGCCGAACGCGGGCTTAACACGATGGTGATCGGATGTGATCCAAAGGCCGATTGCACACGAAACCTGCGAGGCGACGTTGATATTCCCACTGTACTGGATGTGTTACGAGAGAAAGGAGTGGCAAAACTTGGACTGACGGAGTTGGTGGGCGGTAAACAAGTAGAAATGGACGAAATCGTGTATAAGGGCTATAAAGGAGTTCTATGCGTGGAAGCAGGGGGTCCAGAGCCCGCAGTGGGTTGTGCAGGGCGTGGCGTCATCATAGTTGTTGATTTATTGAAGAGATTAGGTCTCTATGACGGATTCGACCTTGACGTGATCATATATGATGTTCTGGGGGACATTGTGTGTGGGGGTTTTGGGATGCCTCTGAGAAGGGGGCTGGCAGATGATGTGTTTATCGTGACATCT
>JAUWIL010000036.1 GCA_030605385.1 Methanobacteriota archaeon | reverse complement strand
TGTATAGGCAGAATCTAATTTTGCTAATTTCTGTTTTAGGGTAATAATTTCTTTCCTGAGTAGTTCAATTTGTTTAAAGAGAAAAACCCATTCCAGCGATTTTTTGATGTCTTCTGTGTTAAGTTTAATATTTTTGTCTAGATACTCCCTGAAAACGTCACTCAATTTGTTATAATATTCTTGGAAAATCTCCTGTTCTTTCTTCTGGTAGAAAGATGGTAAAATCGCTTTGATTAGTTTCTTAAGGAAACTTATACTTTCAAAATTGTTTTTAATATCGCTTTCAATTTTAAATTTATCAATTGCTTTGAATTTATCGTCTTTACATTGATTATAGAGTTTTTCTGGAATCTCTTTTGCTATACTATCGGCTTGATTTTGTAATCCGTCTATCTCCTCATTAGTTTTAGACATTTCTTCTAACCGTTCTTTAAGATCATTCATTTCCTTGTTGATGTCCTTTATTCTTTGTTTATCATCTTCAAAACTGGTTGCTATCTTTAGAGAATCTTTGTCTTGGAATAGTTTGAGGATTTGTAATTTAGCATTTTTCCTATGCTTACTTGAACCCATCCTCACGATTAGGTCTCTAGATAGGATTGTTTTTAGTTTCTCATTTACTACATCTACCGCCCTATTATTTTTGCTTGCAAATAAGACTGTTTTATCATTCCAGACAGCATTTGCAATAACATTAAGAACTACTTGCGACTTTCCTGTTCCTGGTGGTCCTGTAATCACGCTAATATTATTTGAAAAGGCACTTTCAACCGCTTTCTCCTGTGATTCGTTTAGATGGAATATCTCTATGAGATTTCTCTCGTTTCTTGGATTTTCATGTTCTTCGTTATTAAACAAGATTCCAAGGGATGTTGATTCTAACTGATGTAGAGATAATTTCTTGAGTTTTTGTAATTCATCCAATAACCCTTTGGTAAAGCCCGTTCTCCCTCCAAAATATAGAATTGCTTTGTTTATCAGTTGAGACGATGGTCTTACAATACGTGGCTTTTGTTCAAGTTCTGGAGAAATAGTTTTCTTATCAAGATTGAGCAATTCTTCAATTTTTTCAAGTTTGATGATGAAGTTATCTTCTTCGTCTATCTCTGATCGGATTTTATTTATTTCTTCCAGACCGTAATCATGTTGGGTTAAGATATAATGATTAAATTCTGGAATTATGGACTCTTTGGTAAAAATAATCGAATCCTCTTTTTCTTCAAAGAAGATTTCAACAAAGAAAATAGGACTTACATTTCCATTAGAATCCATGAATAAAGGATAACCATAGAAAACGGGCATGTTTCGTTGGAAGAGTTTATAATTTTTAAAGATGTTTTCAATTTCGGGTGTTTTCTTAATTTTGATTTGTTCTTTTTTCTGTAAGAACAGTTGCTCTTTTTTGAAAATGTTAGAGTGGAACTTTTTACCATCTAACCTGAAGTTGAAAGTTAGTGATAGGATATCCTCTTTCTCTAAACAAGAGATGTAATAGTCTAATAGTGAGTGAAATTCTCCAATTGAATCTATATAGCGAACCATGTTTATATTGTAATAGTAGTATGATGTACTTAATGTTTTCTAACGAGAGAGCCATACATAAATAATTCTGAAAAATTTGGGGAAATTGCGAGTCGAACAATTTTCCTTTTATCCCTTGTTATATGACTCGAACGGAGCGAAGTGGAGTGAGAGCGTAGCGCAACTTGAGTTTCTGAGCACACCTAACTTCCGTAATGAGAAGTAATATTGCGATTACCTGCATTACATATCCATAGCTTTTTGGCTTAACATGTCCCACGCTGAATATCTCTGAAACGCAGAGCGTTTCAGATATACATGTGGAATCTCCAATTCTGCAAGATGCTTTGAAAACTACTACTTTTTTTTCCCACCTCAACCAACTTTAACTATCTCCAGCCACTTTAATTATCTCCAGCGAGAAGTTAAAGCACCTGCCGCTGTTGGTGAGTGCGCCCGATGATATTACGTCAACACCCGTTTTCGAGTAATCCTCCACGTTGTCGAGCGTTATGCCGCCCGATGCTTCGAGTGTTATGCCCTTGCGCAGACCTTTGCTGTCCAGAACCGATATGCATTCAACTATTTCCTCGGGCGCCATATTGTCCAGCATTATGATCTCTGCCCCGCACTCTGCCGCCCTCACGGCTTCATCGACTGTCTCGACCTCTACCTCGATTCTCTTGGTAAACGCCGTTCTCCTGCATGCCTCTATGCACTGCTCCAGACCCCCGATCCTGATGTGGTTGTCCTTGATGAGAATGCCGTCAGAGAGATTGAACCTGTGCGGTGCGCCCCCGCCAATCATGATTGCCTTCTTCTCGTACTTCCTGAATCCTGGTGTGTTCTTCCTGGTTCCGGCAACTTTTACCGCGCCCTTTACGGCATCCACAAATTCCCCTGTCACGGTCGCAACTCCGCTCATTCTGCCCATGACGTTTAATGCGGTGCGCTCGGCTGTCAGAATGCTTCTACTGCTGCCGGTTACCGCCATAACGGCATCGCCCTTATGCAGCCGTTCCCCGTCGTTCTTGCGCAGCTCAACTTTCAGATTGAAATATTTCAGTATCTCTGCGGCTTCCTCCGCCCCTGCAAGTATGCCGCTGCCCATGGAGGTTATCGATGCTGTCACCTCGACGTCAGGCACCGCCTCCGCCGAGACGTCAAAGTAGTTCACGTCCTCTTCTATCATCCGTTCAATCTCGGAGGTGGTCATCTTCACGCTCATGATTCTTCCGCAAATAATTTGTACCACTGATATATTAAGTTAGTGTGATTATGACCCGACCGCTTAAGTTGTGTATAATTGGGTGCGGCTCGATCTGCAAGCACATATGCGGTTCGATCGGCAAGGGCAATGTGCCGGGTGCAGTTATACTGGGAGTGTATGACCGTAATCCCGAGCGCTCCGAGTCAGTCGCCTCTGATTTTGGGGGCGGCATAAAAGCCGCATCCAGCTTTGATGAACTGCTGTCGCTTGAGCCTGATCTGATGGTTGAGGCTGCATCCCAGAGTGCAGTGAGTGAGTATCTGATTACGGCACTCGAACGGGGCATAAGCGTTATGATTATGAGCGCGGGCGCTCTATCGGATGATGTGCTGTTGAGCAGGATCATGCAGCTTTCGGAGGAAAGGCAGTGCGATGTGCATATACCGTCAGGCGCCATAGGGTGCCTGGATGCAATTCGGTCAGCCGTGAGCTCGGGTATCTCGGAGGTTGTTATCACCACCCGCAAACCGCCGTCGGGATTCGAGGGATCAAAATACGTGGTAGATAACGAAATAGATTTATCCAGCATAAAATCCGAGACCGTACTTTTCGAGGGTTCGGCACGTGATGCCGTTCTCCTCTTTCCCGCAAACGTGAACGTTGCTGCCTCCCTCAGCCTTGCCGGTATTGGCTTCGATCGTACTCAAGTGCGCGTTGTCGCCGATCCTGACGCAAAAAGGAATTCTCATGAGATTCACGTTGAGGGCGGCTTCGGCTCAATGCATTTCATCGTGAATAATGTTCCCTCCCCGGATAATCCGAAGACCAGTTATCTGGCTGCTCTTTCCGCGGTTGAGAGCCTCAGGAACATATGCAGCAGTTTCCATGTGGGTACGTGAAGAAGTATGATTCAATAATGCTATCTTTAACTAAATTGCCGTTAATGCTAGATTGCCATTAATTCATGTCCTATGTCCATGTCTCATTGTTGTTTTATGGCGCTATTTAACTCATATTCCATCGCTGTTTTACGGTGTCTATTGGTCCAATCTCATCTCTATTTTGCGGTGCTATTGGTCCATACCTCATCTCTATTTTGGGGTGCTATTAACCCCATTTTATCACTACTTCACGGTGCTGTTGATGGTTCTAATAATCCATAAAGTTCAATCACCGAGTTGTATCCTATGTCCCCTCCCAAACCTTTTGAAGACAGGGAGTCCCCTACAAAATACAGGTTTTTCACAGATAGGCATCTTACCCCGGGTCTCTTCTTTCTATGCTGGTCTATGTTGACCTCTACGCCGTCAACAAGTTTCAAGGGCAGAACTTCCTCGAACTCTGTCTTGTCCTCGACTTCTGGATATGCCGAGAGGACTTTCTCCCTGATTTCTTTAACCCTCTTACCGGCATCATTGAAATCCCCAGGTGAGAATGCCGTTAACAGCTGCCTGCCCTCTGGCGCTGTGCACTCCGCTATGTTGCTGACAAATATGCCGATTACAACCGGCTCCTCAAAGTAGATGAGCCCTCTTTCATCTGATATTCTCTCCCTGAGGCAGAAATCAATATTAACGCCGGAAGTCGGTCTCAGGTTTTTGCACATCCCAACATACTCCCCGTCAAAATACTTTTCATCTGCCAGATTGAACAACTCCTGAATGGGCGCGGCATAAATAACATTCCCTGCCTCAACAAACCGCCCATCCTCCAGGACCGCCCCTTTAGCCTCGCCTCCATCTATTTCAATCCTCTTTACCTCTGTACCAGTTAAAATCTCGCCCCCCTCCTCGATTTTTCCTTTAAAGAATCCCAGTATCTCGCCCCATCCATTCCATGGGACTGCAATGTTCATTCCAACTTCCAGAACCTCTTTGATGTAGTAGATGAACTCGCCTGCACTTATGGTGTCCATATCAGGGTTCACCATGACGGAAGAAGCAGCCAATTCCAGATACTTCCTCAGGTTGCCCTTCATCCATCTCTCCATGAGCCATGCGCTCAGTGGAATCTCCAGGTACTCTTCCGGGTTGCTCTTCCCGATCTTTTTTAACAGGGGGACTAACTTCGATTTTTCATATGAACTGAACATTTTTGTCGTCAAAAACTGCCTCTGCCTTGTTGGGAAGATATACTTCCTGCCCTCACGACTGTAATAATACGAGTCGCCCAAAGGGGCAGCCTCTACGCCTTTCCCCAACAGATTGCATATGCTGACCAGTGGAGAATTTTCTGCAAACCTGAGGGCGTGCAATCCGTAATTCAGTTCAAAACCGTCTCTCTTCGTAACTTTAACCCTGCCGCCCAACTCCCTGTCTCTTTCAAACAGGATGACTTTCTTTCCTCTGTTAGCCAGCAGGGCACCAATAGCCAGGCCGTTTATCCCGCCGCCGACAACTGCAAAATCATACATAACCGGGGTTTATGCACACAACACCATAATGTAAGTTTCCTTAACGCATCAGGAACGGCCTGAATATGCATCAATCCACATATCCCAGATAGTACCCTCTCGATTCTCTATGATGCCACTGCTATCATTGTTGGAGAGTATTAGGCTGCACCAGCGGAAAAAATGACTATAAAATGCAGTAGTTATCCATACTTCTCCACGATCTGCTCCAGCTCAGGGTACAGCGGAGGCAGGTATCCCTTCCAGTCTTCAGGTTCCGGAGGCAGCGGGACCCCCGGGAAATTGTCTTTCACGAAATTGCGGAGTGTTCTTCCCATCTCTGCCATTTTCTTCAAATAGTCAGGTATGGTCCTGATGATGTCCTCCCTGACCTTCTCCCTTTCTCCCCACATCTTTTCCATTGCCTCAAGCAGTTTTGTCTGGAGCTCGGGGTCGTCTGTCTTGAGATAGTAGTCCTCCAGATGCCCCGTTTCCTTCAGGATGTTGTACAGCCTTTCGTCCATTGAAACTGCTATCGAGGGTACGCCGCCAGGCATGGAGAGAACTCTGGCATGGTAGCGTGAGGTAACCAGCATGGAGAGTCTTCTGAGAACGGCTGTCATCTGGTACCCGTCATAGTACTTGGAACTGAAGATGGGTGCGGGAAACCTGAGCATTTCCTGCAGTCTGGTAATTGCCTGTAAATCCAGCGCCTCCATCCCGATGATGACCGGCTGAACATCATGCCGCTCTACAAATTCGTTCAATGCGTTTGCAATCGATGTTAGATAGTGGTCGAAGAGCTGCTTTCTTTCCTCTGAGTGTGAGAAGAAGTAGTACTTTTCATAGTGCTCATCTGGATGCCTTCTCGCGTATCCTGTGAGGAGCTTCGTTATACCGGGCTTGACAGGCCACCAGAACGGGTTGATGACTGCTGCCCCCACCAGTTCTTTCTTTCCGTCCCAGCCCTTTTCCCTCAGCTCCTTCTCAGCCCATTCCATTGTGCCTGGTTGAAATATCCATGCAGTATCAGTGCCCATCTCCCCCTTAAGGCCCATATCACTGATAATCTTCATTGAATTCTCTGTCCTTGCTATGAAGTATGTATCAGCGCAGAGTTTTCGGGCTATTTCATAAACTACGCTGTCCATATCCCCAGCTTCGGAGCCGTATGCTACGCACGGTTTGTTCTGATTCTTCATTATGCCCGAGCCCTCGACGAAGAAGAGGGTGAGCGAGTTTGCGAACTTGCTCTTCAGGCAGCTCCCCTCTGATAGCACTGCCATATGATATGATGAACATGCCCTGAGAAGGGGTAAGAAAAAGATGGTACTGAACTCTATCAACCTGGTCGGAGGTTGAAAGTAAACCGCTACGTTCTCATTGTTCAATGCTAGAATTCCTATTTCGATGTTCTCCTTTCCCAGAATCTGGTAGAACTGGTCGACCATTCCCTTAACGCGCACGTCCGCACCAGTATTCCGCTTGCCGTTGTACCCTATCAGCAGGATTTTTAGTTTCTGCCCGGGCTGCCATGTCTCGGACTTCCGGAACTTTGCAATGGCTGCCATCAACTTTACGGCTGGCAGTACTAACGCTCTATCTGCATCAAATGTCATATTCCTATTTTAATAAGCGTGTGATGTAATAAACCTTTTTCTACCCTGGTCATCGCCCAATCTGAATATCGCTTTCCGGGCGCAGAAACCAACAGATTGCTCCAAACTATGACTGTGGAGCGGTCATAAAGCATATGTTATATAATATAGAAGAAGAGTTTTATATCCGATGTTCACAGGCTTAGAGAGAAACATCCTTAAAAGTCTATCAGAGGCTTTACTACCCGAATCAGAAAGCTTACAGGTATCGCCAAAGCAGGCTGAGGATTTTGATGAAGATGTGGAAAAATACTTTGGTTCTATACCGAGCCGCTTTTCTCTGGTACTGCGCCTCTCCCTGATATTTATCCAGATATCTCCAATCTTCTTCTTCATTAATCCATTCCGCAGAAGGGTGCCCCTTCCATTCACGAGACTCTCTGTAGAAGGTCGCGGTGAATGCCTCAAAAGGTTAAATGAAAGTCCGTTTTACCTGGTTCGCGGTATGCTGACCCTTTTAAAGACCGTGATAATCCTGCATTACTGCGGTAGAGAAGAGGTAAAGAATGCAATCGAGTCACACATCGATCTGGATGGAAAGAGGATTTCGACCCCAAAGCTCGTGGAAGAGAATGTGCTTGAGTTTAAGGAGCTGCCAGAAGGTTTGCGGGAGAAACGCGAATGCTTAGAGATAGAATGTGACGTGCTGGTCATCGGTTCCGGGGCCGGCGGTGCAGTCGTAGCCAAAGAACTCGCTGAAAAGGGGCTGAATGTGGCTGTAGTAGAGGAGGGTTTCAGGTATGGTGCCAGCGAATTCAGCGGAGAGGCCCGTGATATGCTTCCGCTGCTCTACAGGGATGGTGGGAGTACGGTAACACTCCCTCCAATAAGCATTCCTGTCCTGCCGTTCGTTCTCCTTCCAATGGGTAAATGCCTCGGCGGTACCACGGTGGTTAACTCCAGCACCTGTTACAGGACGCCCGACCGCTTACTTGATAAGTGGACGGGAGAGGGGCTTGAGGGGCTGTCCCCGGATGACATGAAGCCTTACTTTGAGCGTGTGGAAAGAATTCTGTCTGTCCATCCCGTATCTCTGAACCTGATGGGCGAGGCAAATGCCATGACGATGAGGGGTGCCGAATCTCTCGGGTATGAGGTACGGCCTCTGAACAAAAACGCCTCGGGCTGTGATGCAACTGGAGTCTGTCAATACGGCTGTCCCATCGATGCGAAACGCGCCATGCACGTAACGTATATACCACTGGCAACACAGGCAGGGGCAAAATTCTACACTGGATTCCAGGTCGTCTGGATAGTGCGAAACGGGAACCGCATAGAAAAGGTGGGAGGATTTGTATTGAACCGCGATAGGGAAAAGATCGGCAAGTTCGTTGCAAGAGCCGAGGTAGTTGTTCTGGCGGCAGGGACCGTGTATACTCCATACATACTACTGAAGAATCGGCTTGCGAATTCCAGCGGAATGGTTGGCAGGAACCTAAGTATTCACCCCGCTTCTTCGGTCATGGGCTTGTTCCCCGAAAATCTTTATGGTTGGAGGGGGGTCTCGCAAGCCACTGGAATCACCGAGTTCTTCGAGGAGGGGATAACAATGGAGGGGACGATGGTGCCTCCTTTCGGTGCTGCATCCTGCCCGTTTACCGGCAAGGAGCTTTCAGATGTGATAGGGGAGTGGAAGAAGGCAGCGGTGATGGGAATTATGATTGCAGAGACTGACTCGGTTGGAAGAATCAGAAAAGTGCCTGACGCCGTGCCGCTTCTTGGGAAAGAACCGCTCATTTTGTACGGGATTGGTGAGCAGGACAAAAACAAGATGATCAAGGGCATTGCCGAATCATGCAGGGTATTTCTGGCAGCGGGTGCCGCAAAGGTTTCTACCGGAATCCTCAGCAAACCATGGGTAACCTGTGAGGATGATGTAAAGGATCTGGAAAGGTTAGCAAGCAAGCTGAAGGCCAATGGACTCATATGGACCGCATATCATCCCCAGGGCACATGCCGGATGAGTGAAGATCCGAAAAAAGGTGTCATAGACTCGTACTGCCGATCCCATGACATCAGGAACCTGTTCATCTGCGATGGAAGTATGTTCCCGGAGTCTGTGCACGTGAACCCCCAGATATCGATTATGGCTTTTGCCAGCCGGTGCGCTGATTATATTGCAAGTGCTTTCTCAGGGGGAGAGTCGTGAACTTCGAGTTAACTGACGAGCAAAAGGATATTAAAGACGCTGCACGGAAGTTTGCCGAAGGTGAGTTTGCCGACCTCAAGGCAGAGTTGAGCGGGGGGGAGTTCCCCTGGGATATCTGGAAAAAGGCATGTGAACTGGGATTTGTAGGGATAGCGATTCCCGAAGAGTATGGTGGGGCAGGACTGGGTACACTGGAGAACGTACTGGTTGTGGAAGAAATGTACAGGGTGAATCCCGGACTTGCCGGAGCCGTGATGTTATCCGCATACGGCAGCGAGCTGATCGTGAAGTTTGGAGGCGGCAGCCAGAAGGAAAAATACCTGAGACCTCTTGCAGAGGGCAGGGCCCTGATGTCGTTCTCGTATATCGATGCCGGCGATGAGGAGGGGGAGCGCATAACCGATGATATGCAATCCGGCGGAGCCGAATACATTCCGATGGCAGAACAAAGCGGCGAAGGATGGGTCATAAGCGGAGAGGTGCTGATCGCTGGTGAGGTTGTTCCCAACTATGCGGCTGCGCTGTGCCTGACAAACCCCAACGCGGAGCATGCGGATAAACAGCTCAGCATAATAATGGTCGAGACTGATAGAGAAGGATGCACGCCGCACGAACCTGCCGCGAACTGCATCAATGGTGCGCCGCCTACCCTGAGAATCTCGCTCAACAATGTGGGCGTGCCCAGCGAGAACGTTATAGGAATCGAAGATAACGGATTCGAGCAGACGGCTCAGTTCCTGAATATATCCATGATCAAGACTGCTGCACAGGCTGTGGGAACGGCTCAGGGTGCGCTTGACAGGTCGATAAAGTACATAAAGGAGAGAGAGGGGCTCAGCCAGCCGACATGGCACTACCAGAGAACTTCACTCAAGCTGGCTGAGATTGCGGCAGAAGTAGAGGCTGCCCGACTGCTCACGCATAAAGCGGCATGGACGGCAGACCATGGAAGGCCGAATCCCATGCTCACGGCCATGGCGCGGTGGAAGGCAGGACAGACGGCGATAAATGCAGTCGAGGAGGCGGTAATGCTTCATGAAGGGGTGTGGGGGCACCTCGAGGATTATCGCGTCGAGAAGTTCATGAAGGATGCGAAGATTGCGCACAGGTCCCCGAGAGCGGCATCAACGAGAGATATAA
The DNA here is from genome assembly GCA_030605385.1 of Methanobacteriota archaeon. Lineage (GTDB taxonomy): Archaea > Halobacteriota > Syntropharchaeia > JAUWIL01 > JAUWIL01 > JAUWIL01. Next base: position 6,642 of record JAUWIL010000036.1, on the reverse strand, counting down.
AGATATCAGACCTGCTTTACGAGGGTGCAGCAGGCATGCAAAAATATATGAATGGTTAGAGGGGGTGACGGAGGCGCTTTCATCCTGCGTATGCGTGGAGGGGATTGAATGCGCCTGCCTATAGGGCGCGCCACGGCAAACTCAGAGAAGAAAATTATACGCCCTGCTGCGCTTCACTATTTCCGATATCCAGACCTTGCCTTCGGAGACCTCGTAAATAACCCTGTAATTTCCCACCCTCAACCGATATAGGGGCAGTTCACCCCCGATTCCAACAAGCTTCCTGATGTCTGCCTTTGGTCTACTCCTGACTGGATTCTCCTCAAGCTGCCTGATTGCGCCTATGATCCTGGTTCTGGTGTCTTTCCGCAGTCCTTCAAGCTGCTTTCTGGCGATCTGGGAGAGCATTACGGCGCATCTCAAACTATCTCATCCAGCGGGACAAAATCAGCTTTGTTCGAGAGTATTTCGTACTGCCGTTCCATAAATGCAACATATTCCGCCTTTTCCATCAGTCTCCTGACGATCTTATCATAGGTCTCTCCCTTTACACCGAACACTTTTAGTTTCTCCCTCGTGCTTTTATGCACGGGTATTGTTGTAATCTCGCCCATGTCATTCACCATATTGTTGTAATCTCGCCCTAATCTTGCCCATGTCATCACCCGGTAATTATAAGAAGCAATTATAAGAAGCCAGGCCCACAAGAAGCCCGCACAGTAATTGTAAGAGGGTTATAGGGGGCTATATAAAGGGGCAATAGTTGCTTATAATTACTTATGGTTACTTATAGTTACTTATAATTTCCGCATCTGTTGACGTGAGCTTCAATGATAGAGGGTGCGCGTAAAGGTGGGGGTGCGCGTAAAAATGCTTCAATGGTAGAGGGTACATACAAAAATATATGAATGGTGGCGCATAATTCCCTGATGAGGTGGTTCAAATATGGCATTCTGGATGGATCCGTTACTGCTGATTGCTTCTGGGGTTATCATCGCATACATCGCAAAGAAGTGGATGTACAACAGTGACACTTTTGTGCCATGCATATCCGCGCTGCTGCTCGCAGTATTCTTCTTTATATCAGTTGGATTGTTCTGCAACATAGGGATGCTGGAGTCTACATGGGAGCTGATGGGAGCTGAAAGCGGCACAGAATATATGGTGAATGGAATCATATTCAACATAGTAGCGCCCGGCGCCTACTGGGGTGACATTTCAGGATGGGGCATGTTCGCATGTATAATCATGTTCGTGCTTTATCCGTTCTGGCTGTGGGCAGGAATTGTCCTCGGCAGGAAGATGTTCGGAAGCGCACCGGTGTGATTGCGCCTGATGCCGCGTATGCGGATGGATAAGGGGGTCGTGCAACTGCTGTTCCAGCTGTCCTGCCCTATTTCTGCAGCCCTTACCCCTCATGATATCCAGTAGTGTCATATCCGGTAGTGTCCAATCCCTTCAACTGCCCCCACTCATGCGCAGACTGCCGATAAACAGGTGCTGCCGCAGCTCATGCAGACAACCCGAAATAGTCGACCCATGGATTCCTGTGTATTCGCATCAGTTTGATCGTATCGGTTCAATTCACCCGAAGTGAAGGTGCATGAGTGCGATGGATGAAAAATTCATAGGCGCAATAGATCAGGGTACGACAGGTACCAGATTTATTCTTTTTAATTCTGACGGCATGCCTTTCGCATCTTCGTATCAGGAACATGAGCAGATATTTCCTCGACCTGGGTGGGGTAGAACATGATGCGCTGGAGATCTGGGGGAAAACCCTGGAGGTTATTAGAGGAGCTCTGAAAAAAGCCAATATCAATCTAAATGACCTGGCTGCGGTTGGTGTGACCAATCAAAGAGAGACCACTGTCGTTTGGGATAAGAATACCGGAGTCCCTGTTTCCAATGCTGTCGTCTGGCAGTGCACCCGCACCGAGGGTATTTGCAGAGATATGCGAGAGAGGGGTCTGGAAGAACTGGTCAGGAGAAAAACCGGTCTGATGATTGCAACCTATTTCAGCGGACCAAAAATTAAATGGCTTCTGGAGAACGTTCCAGGTGCCAGAGAAAGGGCAGAACAGGGAGACCTTCTTTTTGGAAACATTGATACGTGGTTGATCTGGAACCTGACAGGAGCACACATAACGGACGTTACCAACGCTTCCCGAACAATGCTGATGGATTTGAGGTCATTAAACTGGGATGATGAGATTCTCTCAGAGCTTAAAATCCCCGAATCGATGCTGCCTGAGATCAGGGCCAGCAGTGACAGGAACTATTACGGCTACACAGACGTTGACATATTGAATGGAGAGACACCGGTTTGTGGTGATATTGGGGACCAGCAGAGCGCTCTTTTCGGTCAGGCATGCTTCGAATCAGGGGGCGCCAAGAATACCTATGGAACGGGCTGCTTTCTTTTACTGAACACGGGCAGCAGAATTGTTTCCTCGAAACACGGGCTGCTAACCACCGTGGCATACGGCATTGATTCGGAGGTAACATATGCAGTAGAGGGGTCTGTGGCAATAGCCGGGGCGGCAGTTCAATGGCTGCGTGATCAACTGCAAATCATCAAATCAGCCCCTGAGATTGAAGATCTGGCTGCTGCTGTTTCCGATAATGGGGGGGTCTATTTTGTCCCTGCCTTTGTCGGGCTTTTCAGCCCTTATTGGGATGCTTCTGCCCGCGGAACGATTGTCGGATTGACGCGCGGAAGTAATCGCGCCCACATTGCACGAGCAGTCCTTGAATCGATTGCATTTCAATCTCTTGACGTATTCGATGCCATGGAGAAGGATAGCGGCATTAAACTACGATCGCTAAAAGTAGATGGCGGTGCCTCGAGTGACAATCTCCTCATGCAGATCCAGGCCGATCTACTGGGCATAGAGTGCGTCCGACCGGTTGTTAAAGAGACTACCGCACTAGGTGCCGCATATGCAGCCGGTCTGGCTGCCGGCTATTGGGAGACGATAGACGAGTTAAAAGAGAAATGGTCTGTTGACAGGGTGTTTAAACCATCGATGAATCCTGAAAAACGAGATGTGTTGATACGCGACTGGCATCGTGCCGTGGAGAGGTCCCGGGGCTGGAATCTGACCTGCTAGCATCTCCGGTTAACAGCTGATTAACAGCTGTGCCGTCCCGATTTCTTCTCTACATCCCCTTCCCTCTCACAATGTCCGCCATCGTTTCTATCCTCCTGGTTGCTCTCCTGATCCATATGGCGATCATTAATGAGACGAATATTACCATGGTTCCAGCGAACAGCTGGGCGATCACAGATGCGTCTATCGGAAGTATTCCTGCGCCCGGATATTTCACCGCAGTGAGCAGATAGTTTGCCCTGCTTATCTGGTTGCGGGCTTCCTGCAGTGTAACCGATGCACTGGAGAACTGTGCAGAGTTCATCTGCACCTCCGCGCTTTCTATCAGCTGCTGTGCCTGGTTTATTACCTCCATCACTGCCGTGACGTTCCATCCATCGTCCCTGGCACTTTCCGTCTCGTTTCTGGCAGTATCCAGATTCTTCTTTGTCTCAATCAGAAGCCACCGCAGCAGCTTCTCCTTATCCTCGAAGACCTTTAGCTTCATGGCGGCATCTGATTGAGCTTCGGTGGATGATGCGCGTATTATGGCGCTGTATGTGCCCACGTTCGCGTCGTCCGGTATGCTCAGGCTGAGTAGAAATTCCTCTGTCTCCCCGATGTCAAGGATCTTTCTTATGCCGGTTACTTCATACCATTCATCAGGTATGCCATATATGCTTACGTTGATGTTGGTAAGTGCTGTCTCACCGGTGTTCCTTACAGTTATCATGTCGGACCGGTCCTCTCCGCGCACGACCAGAAGCTCGGATGAATATCCCGATATGGTGAGTTCCGGCTTCTTTGCCGCTACCGGCACTACCGGTGCTGGCTCCCTATCTCCGCCTCCTACCTTCGGCTGTGCTGGTGGCGGTGTGGGTGTGGGTGTTGGGGTAACCGGGCATACCGATACCTCAAACGATTTGTTGGTTTCGAGCTGGGGCTGAATCGTTGAATATGCGCCAGTACAATGGAGGACGTATATGCCAAGGGGCTGTGTGGACCATATATCAAGCTCCCTGGTCACCGTACGGGTTGACCATGAGCCCGCATATATGCCCGAGAGGTCAATGCTATTGTATTCATTTCCATCCATGTCGTATATATAGCAGTTTACAAATACATCCTGCGATACTTCCCCGTAGTTCTCTATGGTGAGATTGAACTGCACTTCACTGCCAGGACACGGCTGGTTTATCACATCAACGTAGAAGTCGTACGGTCCGCCGCTCGATACCCTGAACACTGTCAGATCCTTTGCCTCGACTGCATTGCGGATTACCGAGAGTTCAGCCAGATACATGCCTTCTGCGGTTGTAATGGGCATTGCATATGAGTATTTGTAATATCCCGTAGATTTCCTGGTCATACTACCCATGTCCACAGTAAAGTACTGGCTGTCAGCCGGGTCATATGTGGTAAGCGTCATGCTGTCGGGATCGATGAGTGTACCCTTCGAATCGTATACGAGTATGATAAACCTCATCACGTTGCTTGGGTACCACACGACGCTTGTTTCGACCGATGCATATAACTGATCCGACACTGTGAATGCGTCCCCATCAGAGGATGAACTTGAGCCATGGGTTGCAGTCCCAATGACCATGTATGTGCCGGTTGGTGTGCTCTCACTCAATGTGAAGCTGGCAGTATAGGTGTGGTAAGATGTTTCGGTGGCTGCAAGCTGCTGTATCTGCGTGCCGTTGGGTGCGGTTACGTTTATTGCAACCGCGGCACCCTCAAGCATCGCTCCACTGCGGTCCTTCACCACTGCGCTAATGTCAACCTTGTCGCCGGGTCTGTAGTCCTTTCCGATGCTTATGTCCAGATATATGGGTGCCTTCGATATGGTGAATACGTCGCCGTCATTCGCGGTATATATGTCATAGGTAGCATTACCCATTACCACGTAGTCTCCAAGCGCCGCAGTATCCGATAGCTGTATCTCTGTCTTGTATGTCGAGCCGCCTGACGGCGTGAGGATAAGCAGTGTCGATATGTTTTCAGGCGGTGTAACGTTGATTGCAACGGTCGCGTTGCTGATGAGGTCTCCGTTCCGGTCCTTGACGATGGCGTATACGGGCACCGTGTCGCCGGGATAGTAGGCGGAACCTGCATCGATCTCAAGGTACAGCGGCAGACCCGAGATCTTCGGTGTCACGTTAAATGAGCTCGATATATTTCCGGTTATGTCATTGTCCCCGGCAGCATCGTGATAACCGATGTTAATACCCCATGTATACACTCCCGTTGGGGAGTTGGATGGTATCCTGAAGATAGGCAGCGGCTCGACCCTGCCGTTCTCGTTTGTCGTATGGGTTTCATTGAATATCTCCCATCCTTCAGGATCCATGGCCCTTATGACGGTTGTTGCCCCTTCTATCGGGTCCAGATGCTCATCCTGAATGTATACCCTGAAGGCTCCATCCTCCCCCTGCTCATAGGTGTTAGATACAGTCCTTATGTTAATCGTGTTAAGAACCAGTTTCGCATATATCGTGATATTGCTCGTATTGGGACCAAATCCTCCCTTGTTATCGACTGCCCTTATGTTAACTGTGTAATTTCCCCTGAGGGTCGTGTTCGAATAAATGACGTTCCACAGGGTTACATTTTCAGCGTAGCCGGGCGTAGTTATGTTGGTCATCTCAATGACATCGGTGTCTCCACCTGGCGTGGTTATGTTTGCCCACACATGTGCGATTCCGTTCCATGACCCTGATGTGGCATTCCACGATCTGTCTGTTACATTAACCGTTATGGATATGTTCTCGCCCTGTTCGGTTTTTTCCGGATATACCTCGAGTATATCCACTACCGGTCCATAGACTACGGTAAGCTCAACTTCGATACTCAGGTTGTCAGGCGTTGCGTTGACATGGGTTGCATTGACCGTGTAATTGGTTGTAAATGTCCCTATCACAGAGGATGTATTGTAGTTAATTGAAAAGTTGTGGAGTGTCTGGGGCTGAACCGTGAAGTTGGTTTCATTGGTATATGTATAATTGTAAGGGTTTGTTTGATTGGTTTCGGGAGATATCGTAAAGTCAATTGGTACGTTTCCCGTGTTGTTCATTTCAACCTCACAGATGAGACCCGTGGATTCTCCCATGGCCCCATCATATGTGCAGTTAACCGGCCTTCTGCTCCACGTCACATTCTCAGGTACGGTGACAGATATGTTCAGCTCGTCCCAGCACCTTGATGCGTTATACGGGCAGGTGCTGGATGTCGCATTAACCCTGTATATCGACTCGTATATTCCCGGCGAAGAGCCCGCCGGAACAGCCACCGTAACGTTCACCGTCTCATTCGTATCCACATCCAGGGATGTTATGTCCGCAGGCTCGAAGCTGACCCACGAATCCGGCAGGTTTCCTGACTGATTGGTAAATGTGATGTTCTCCAGCAGATAGTTACCGGTCGAGTTCATGGTAAAGTTTCCGACATACTCGGAGGTTCCATGTATGATCGTCTCGTTCAGCATTGTTTCAAGCACATTTAAGATTGGATTCACTGCCACGTTAACGGCGGTCTGGTTCGTCATGTC
>JAUWIL010000079.1 GCA_030605385.1 Methanobacteriota archaeon | reverse complement strand
TGGTTAGGACTGGTGGAATTAGTGTGCAGAACCACTGGCCAGTTAGATGTTTACAGAATCAGAGATTCTGTAACCGTATGAAAAACCGTAGGTTTTTCAGACATGCCACTGGTCTATTGACCAGTGGTTCTTCACATGCCCCGCATACCATGTGCAACTCTAACGCGGCTGCGGAAGTTTTTCGGCTATTCTAACTGGTCCAAAGCCATTTAGCTCTGAAACATTCAAATGATACTGTTACAAGCTACCCCCAACCAGCTACATATGGCTGTCATTTTCCATACCGTCTTTCGCGTGTCTGATAATCACGTATAGCTCTCAGCAGGTCAATCTTACGAAAGTCATTCCAGTTTACATCAGTGAAATAGAGCTCACTGTATACGGATTGCCATATTAGAAAATCGGTTAGAGATTTACCTCCAGAACGGATGATCAAGTCAGGTTCAGCGTCAAATATCAGGTTGGACTCGATTAACTTAGCATTAATGTCCTCGGGCATAGATTCTCCGGATTTCACACTCTTCATTATATTCTTTATAGCGTTGGTGAGCTCATCCCTGCCACCAAAGCCAATTGATATGTTGACCTTCAGCGCACCCTCATTACTGCTTTTAACAGTCCTGCTATCTGAGTGCTTTGAGTATATGAACAACTCAAAATCAGCATCAGAAAAGATACCATGTATTCGTCTCTCGATATCACTCGCGAGATGGCTGTCAATATTATCAACTCCAATCATACTGATATATACCGTCAGTATTTTGACTCCTGTCTCGTCACACCAATCTGCGAACAACCTGAGCCGAGCGATTCCATTCTTTTGCAGCAGATCACTCTCATTTAACACGAGTATTAGGTGATTTACCATTCTGCTACCAGAGTTGGAGGCTCCGCTTATGGTTCTACGGAGCCGTTTCTCATACAACCTTGGAACTATCTGCTCAAGCAATGCCGACATATCTGATAATCAGATTGAACGGGTTAACATAAAACATTTAACAAATATGATGGGTACAGGTACCACACAACTTTGCAGCATTAAAAACACTCAGAAAAGCCAGAACCACTCAAATTAGGCTATTCCAATGGATAAATGTGAGTGTATGGCAGCTAACCATAGTTCCCGAAGGCTCGCGCACTTCAGTACAATATGGAACGTGGGTGGACTTATCTTCTGAGTTCGGGATGAGATCAGGAATTTCCCCACCACTATGGCCGCTATACAAAGGAGATTATACTCATGCTAGCTCATTATAAATGTTTTGAAAGGATAACGTAGGATAATTAACTATCATTGATTATCAAGGAAAGCCAAGGTCCGGATTCGAACCGGAGTAAAAGTCGCTGGCTGCGAATGCCTTGAACGGCATTTCTGCAGGCGACCGCGTCAACCTCTCCGCCACCTTGGCAACACCCCAGATTTGATATCTACCAATCAATTTACAGCACCAGTCTGCATACTAATAGCAAACCGATGCCATTTGCATATCATTTTAACATAATAATGTGCATAACAATGCAACACATATTGGGTATTCCATTTGAAATAAACCTTTTCATAAAAAGTGTATTGGGTGGTAAAAATTCAATAACTAATACGGGAGATTGGAAGAACATGATCATTGGAGTAACATCAGATACACATATACCAAGCAGAGCAAAGAAGATACCCAAGAAAATAATAGAGGACTTTAATGATGTTGATATGATACTTCATCTGGGGGATTTTCAAAATATAGAAGTATTGCGCGAACTGCAGAATTTAGGGGATGTGAGAGCCGTATACGGCAACATGGATCCCTACGACATCAGAAAGGAGCTGCCCGAGAAAGACCTACTGCACATAGGGGGATATAAGATTGGGCTGATACACGGCTCAGGCGCCCCATGGGGACTTGAAAAGCGCATAAGGCGACAGTTCCCTGAAGATATAGATGTTATAGTGTATGGGCATTCACATAAACCACTTAATGAAGTAAGGGATGGCGTGCTGTTCTTCAACCCGGGTACGCCAACCGATAAGGTATTTGCATCAGTTAACACATATGGAATACTTGAAGTAGAAGAGGGCAAGATCAACGGCAGAATAGTAAAAGTGTAGGTGTAAACTAAAACTACATCTAAAGATACTTTATCCCAAAGATGCTTTATTCCTTTAGATTTTTCAACTCCCTCATAAGCTCGCGGTGGGACGCTGTTATTATTTCACCCATCATACCAAAAACAAACATCTGGATGCCCGTTATTATCATGAGGGCAGTAAATACCGTTAAGGGTATGCGAGTTATACCTGCAAGCCAGTCAAGAATTACAAATATTCCTGATATCAGCCCTATTACAGCGAAGATTGAACCTATTATGCCAAAATATATTGTTGGACTGTAGTTCTTGAGAAGCTTGTATGAGGTGATGGCGATTCTCGAACCGTCGCGCAGAGGTGTAAGTTTCGTCTTGATGCCGCTGGACCTAGGTAGATACGTAATGGGCACGTCAACGATGCGCAGCTCGTTTCGCAGGCTTTCGATCATCATCTCCACCTCTATATCAAAACCTGTTCGGCTGAGGTGCATGGTCTTAACAGCACGCCTTGTGAATGCACGGTAGCCTGATAAGATGTCATCAGACCATATGCCATAGCCAACTCCAAACAACTTATTCAGCGCCTTGTTACCAAACAGATTGAGCCTTGTGAATGCGCCCCTGCGGTGGTCGGCAAACCTGTTGCCTACAACGTGATCAGCCTCGCCATTGATAACGGGTTTAAGAAGTTTATTGATATCATCTGGTAGGTATGTGCCGTCTCCATCGATCATGACTACGAAATCACTTTCTATTATCCTGAATGCCTGCTGTATTGCAAGCCCTTTACCAGTACCGCTCTGAGTTTCAACCCTTACACCCAGCTCTTTTACCGTCTCGACCGTCCGGTCAGTACTATGCCCATCAATAACAAAGATGTTGCTGAAACCTAAATTCTTAAACCCATTTATGACTTCACCTATGTCCCTTTCTTCGTTAAGCGTGGGGATAAAGATGCATACCTGATCCTTATCAATGCCGATATCAGACTCACTGGTCGGCTGGCTCATCTGCGCTTCCATGCTGCTTCTTCCACTCCTCTACTGGGATGCTGTACTTTCTCTCAATTTCGTATCTTAGTTCATGCCCGCCATTATAGGCACAGAATGGTACAATGCGCATAACCGGATCGGGCGTCACATAATGGATGACGCAGCGCTTAACACGCTCTATATCGTAGTTATAGCCATCCTGGAAGTGCATCCCGCTTACCAGCAAGGACTTCCATGCAAATTCACCGACAGCGCCCTTGGTCCCCTTTGAGAATATGCTTGCGAGAACCTCAACCATGTCAATTCCACTTGGAGTTTTACTATAATCTATGTATTTCCCAAGAATCTTCTCCAAAGGCCTGGAAGTGGCTCTACCAATACTCTTACCGTGCCTGCCCAACTTAGCAGCAGGCTTAGCAGGAACGGCTTTTAATTTCTTAATCAGTAATGAACCTGTGGGCGAATTAATGCGGTTATACAGTTTAATTAGTGCACGTGTCAGACCGTCAACATCAACAAATTCCGTCACGGGAATAGGGGTACCCAGATCGTCTACCAGAATGTATGTGGCTATGCCGCAGTGTGGGTGGGCTGTGAATGCCACGAAATCCCTGCCCAGTATTTTGGATGCCAAAAGCGATTCAGGCACAACCACTGGCACAGGATAAAAATCTCGTGCCTTAAGGAAATCGGTCTGCTCCTCACATCGATCCATCAGATCTGTTAACGTGAAACGCTGACTAAGCCTGTCTTTCTGGGATATGCGGCCGGCGAACGAAACAGGTTGATATACTACACCCCTAATAACGTCAATATTATCTACGGCAAACTTTAGAATTTTTCCAACTTGATCGTCATTAATACCATTAACGACCGTGGGTACCAAAACGGTTGATAAAGGCCTGGGCTTCGTATTGCGGCAGTTCTCTATTGCCTTCATTTTGATGTCCAGCATACGTCTACCGCGGGTCTTCAGGTACTGTTCATCATCCAGTCCGTCGAACTGCAGATAAACCGTATGCATACCTGCATCAAGCATCCGCTGCGCAAAAGTCGGATCATGAGCCAGCTTGATGCCGTTGGTTGCGATCTGTATCTGTGCAAATCCAAGCTCCCTTGCCTTGGATATCACATCAAATAACCGGGGGTATATTGTGGGCTCTCCACCAGCAAACTGAACTGCATGACATGGAACCGGGCGTATCGCCCTGAGTTCTTTCAGCATGTCAACGACCTGTTCGAAAGTCGGCTCATATACGTAACCAGTCTGATTTGCGTTGGCAAAGCATATGGGGCAGTTCATGTTGCACCTGTTAGTGAGATCCAGATTTGCCAGAGAAGTATGGCTTAGGTGCAGATTGCATAACCCACAGTCGGCAGGACATAACTTTGCATCCTTAACCGTGGGGTTGTCAACCCCTTTTCCATCATAGGCGAAACGTTCAGCCCTTAAATATTCCTTAGCATTAGACCAGTATATGTCCTCAAAATGTCCGTGTTCAGGACAATCCTTGCTCATCCAGACCTTGCCATCCCGTTCGAAAATATCCGCTTCGATAACGTTCTTACAAACAGGACATATCGACCCGGTTGTCTTTGGCAAGCCTTTTATCAGCCTACTTCTATATGCGCCCATAACACATAGCATAGGTATGTATCAATTAAAAATGTTTTCGGTGATGTAACTATTATGGATTTTACTGCAATTTCAGTTGTAGTCGTTACCAGTATATGGCTCATGATTCCTGCTTATGTGCCAAACCCGTCAGCAGTGCTGCTGGGGGGCGGCACTCCAGTGGACTTTGGCAGGACCATGAGGGGTGGCAGGCGCATACTTGGTGATGGTAAGACTTATAAGGGCACCATTATGGGGGGACTGGTCGGAGTGGTGGCAGGCATGATTCTTCATGGCATATCGCCATTCATTGGTGCACCCTCATTCGGAGAATTTCCAGAACTCGTTCTGGTTTTAATTGGTATGTCTTATGGTTCTCTGCTTGGCGATATGGCGGCCAGTTTCTTCAAGCGCAGATTCGGCCTGGATAGGGGGGCTAGCCTGCCTATTGTAGACCAGTTCGATTTCCTTGCCGGTGCATGGTTAATCACCTACCTGATGGCGCCTGCATGGTTTGCTTCCAACTTCACGCTGCCAGTTATAATCTCGGCAATTATAATCACACCCATCCTACACGTAGGCGTCAATGTAATAGGGTATAAAATAGGCAAGAAGGATGTGTCATGGTAAGAAAGAAAAGAGCTAAAGAATGTGCAATATGCGGAAAAGCAAGCGACACGCTGAGAGATTGCATAATATGTAACAGACGGGTATGTCCTACACATTACCTAATAATGCTTGGTCTGTGTACCGAGTGCGCTAGAGACAGGGATAAGAATACGGATGCATAAGAATCAGGTACTAAACATTCATAACTGGTGGCTGTGGATATTTATGGAACGAAGTTCCATAATCGTATGAAAACCAAAGGTTTTCAGACATGACATATTTCTAGCTTAGTCAATAATGCTCATGCCTGACAGGTTTAGTCAATAGTGCTCCAGCCCCATGGCAGCAGCAAAAAGTGAGAAGAATGGTGAGTTAAAATATGGATGATCTGACGGCTGAAATCATAAGGTGCGGCGCATTCCTCGAAGGTGATTTTACCCTTGCATCGGGCAGGAAAAGTAGCTACTACGTGGACATCAAGAAAGCCTATACCGACCCAAGAATCCTGAAAACGATATCCCGATGCATCTCAGAGAAAATAGACCCCGGTAATTTCGATTCCGTTTCAGGGATAGAACTTGGAAGCGTACCGATTGCGGTTGCCGTATCAATTGAAACAAAACTCCCGCTTCTCATAGTGCGCAAAGAGTCCAAGAGCTACGGTACCGGCGACAGGGTCATAGGAAGCAGGAAAGAAGACATGAAGATTCTCCTCATAGAGGATGTTACCACGACCGGAGGGTCAGTTCTTGATGCCGTAGAGGTGCTGCGCGAGGCGGGTTGCGCAGTAGATAGTGTAATAGTGGTAGTTGACCGCGAGGAAGGCGCATCCGAGAATTTACAAAAGCATGGGGTTGAATTAGTAGCGCTCCTCAAGGTGAGTGAGCTTGGAAAATAGTTATTGTTTGAGTGATATGTAGTATCGCTAATGCGCTAGTATTATATAAATTGCAATCAAACTCAAGAGATACAGGCCATCACTCTGGCATGTACATAATGTATTAAATTGAGAACGGCATTATTTTTGGGTGGAGTGTACATTTAAGTTCATGTAAAATTCGTTTTTTGGAGGGCTAAATATTGGAAAAAGTTGGCGTTCTTCTTATTAGCTACGGTTCGAGAGCTGCATGCATAGTGGATTCCCTCACAAAAGATGGATCGTATGATGTCAGAATATTCGATGCGGGCAAGCACCGCAACCCGTTTATAGACAAATATTCGGATGCGCACGAAGCCACGGGCGGCGATATTGAGCGTATTGTTTCATTTGCCGGCAAATACAAAGAAAAGATAGATTTTGGTATTGCAGGCCCCGAAGACCCCATTATTGCGGGAGTGAGGGATGCCATTGAAAACAAGCTGGACATACCGATGATATGTCCGTCAAAGGAGTTTGCCATAGAGGGTAGCAAGGTTATCCAGCGCGAGCTGATGGCTGAAGTGGTGCCCGATGCGAACCCGCGGTACAGGGTATTTGACCCTTCAGAAGGTATGTCCAGGGAAGAGGTCAGGAAAGAACTCTGGAAGTGGCTTGACGAGTTTGACAACGAAGTTGCTGTCAAGCCCGACATTCCTGTGACCGGAAAGGGCGTTGGTGTGTGGGGAGACCACTTCAACACACGTGAAGAACTCTGGGAGCACTTTATGAGTATCTATGATTCAGGCGCCAGAGTGATAGTAGAAGAGAAAGTGGACGGCGAGGAGTTCAGCCTCCAGTTCTTCTCGGACGGCAAGCACCTCATCAGCACGCCATGTGTAAGGGATTACAAGAGGGCATTTGACGGAGATCTGGGTCCAAACACCGGCGGCATGGGTTCATACAAGGATACCGGCAATCTCCTGCCGTTCATGCAGGAGAGGGATTGGGAAGAGGGACTCCGTATAGGTGAGCTTATTTTCAACCGCCTCAGAGGTAGCGGCACCAATCCTGGGCTCAGGGGCATACCGATGTACATGGCATACATTTGCACGAAGGACGGGGTAAAAGTACTAGAAATCAACGGCCGCCCTGGTGACCCGGAAATCATGAATATACTTCCTATACTCGAAAACAACTTTGTCGATATATGCTATGACATGATCAACGGAAATCTCACTGGTATGGACTTTGAAAAACTGGCAACCGTGACAACGTATGCAGTACCAATGACTTATGGCGGGTGCCGCGGCAAATATTCGGGCAGCACTGTTGTAGTTATGGATGATGCAGGGAGTTTACAGGACAAATATGGCAGCAATATACGATTATATCCAGGCTCCATGAAGCTTGGTGATGACGGCAAGACGTACGCATTAAGCTCACGCGCTCTTGCAGTCGTTGGCATAAGCGACAGCATCGAATCCGCAAGGAACATATCTCTGGACGGTGTAAAGTCTACTGATGGAGCGCTCTGGAACAGATGGGATATCGCTTCAAAACACCATATTGGTAACAGCATCAACCATATGCGCTCCCTGGGGGGTGAGAAATGAAAAATCCTTCACATTTTATATCGCTTGCCGATCTCGGTGCACAGGACATACTGGACCTGCTTGATTCGGCGGCGGACCTGAAGGAAAAGCGGATGCGGAGGAAGGTAACAAACCTGCTGAGCAACAAGAGCCTCGCAATGATATTTGAGAAACCATCCACCAGAACAAGGGTGTCATTTGAAGTGTCTATGACTGATCTTGGAGGTCATGCTCTGTATTTGAACTGGAATGATCTTCAGCTCGATCGCGGTGAATCTATCAAGGATACTGCACGCGTTCTATCATCATACTGCCATGGAATCATGGCTCGCACCCACAAGCATGAGCACATTCAGGCTCTTTCGGAATGTTCCACTGTACCGGTAATCAATGCGTTGTCCAATATCGAGCATCCGTGTCAGCTTCTTGCAGACCTTATGACCATAAGGGAGTTTAAAGGCAGATTCAACGGCCTGAAATTCTCCTGGGTCGGCGATGGCAATAATGTGTGCAACTCAGCAATACTGGCATGTTCAATTATGGGTATGGATATGTCAATAGCATGTCCTGCTGGCTACGGACCTGACAAATCAATACTAAAGAAGGGCGAGAATATGGGTTTCACCCCCGAAATCACCAATGACATGCGCGAAGCGGTCGCCGATGCAGACATAATTTATACCGATACATGGATATCCATGGGTGACGAATTTGAAGCAGGGAAACGCATTAAGGCCCTCACGCCGTATCAGGTCAACGATGAGATTGTCGGTCTTGCAAAGGATAACGTCATAATACTGCACTGTCTTCCCGCACATCGCGGTCAGGAGATTACCGATGGTGTGATAGATGGACCCCATTCTGCTGTTTTCGAGCAGGCTGAGAATCGATTGCATGCCCAGAAGGCGCTTCTTTTGAAACTGCTCGGGTAGGAGTGCCATTTTGAGTTTTTATGTTTGGGACTTTATCGCTCAACATATGTTGCCATATCTTGTATGAGGGCTATGTGATAGTTAAGGCTATATAGGTGCTAGAGCTATGTGATAGTTAAGGCTATATAGGTGTTAAATAATTATTAACAGCATTAGGGAATTAATGCCGTTGGAGCGCACAAATTAACACTCCAAATGGTAGTTTGGTTTTTTGACAATGGACCTATAACAAAAAGTATAATAAGGAATGAATAATGATTAGGATTAGGTGTTAATGGAAGTGATTCACTCATGAGCGAGGAAAGAACGTGTCCAATATGGTATAAGACGAAGCTGAATGGTTCGGATGAGCCGTGCGGTGGAAAGATATTGAGGAAAGAGCCTGCCATGTCACTTGAAAAAGATGTAGGGCAGATCAAGGGACCAAATGATCTGACAGGCGGTTACACAAAGGAAGAGTTGGTCCCATATTACTTATATGAATGCGAACACGGACACATCTTGAATAAGCCGGGTTGGTGGGCGGATGTCGAGGAGGTACCGCCAGGTACAGTCAAAAGCAGGTTCGGTTGGGCTATGAAAAAACCGCCATACATGAAAGAATAAATGTAAGACACATCTTGTATAAATGACGTGGAGGTTACATATAATGCCAAAATGTGATGGGTGCGGAGCGGAAATTCCCTGGGAGCCTTATGTTTCGAATATTGGTGGTACAGATCGCTATTTTTGCTGCTGGCTGTGCCAGAGGTCATCCGAAGCAGGCGCCAAACCATTTGATGAAGAAATGTTTGGTGGGAAAAAGTAGGAATGGGTTATCAATCTACCAGCCTATCCCCCCTTTATTCATCCTACATTATTCCCTA
>JAUWIL010000156.1 GCA_030605385.1 Methanobacteriota archaeon | reverse complement strand
TTCCTGCTGATGCAATGACTATATCCGCCTTTTCCGCCAGATCGACTCTGTACATCAAGTCCACCATTGATGCGGCAGACCTGTGTGCCTCAATTGGGTGGCCTGCGAACGCCCCGACAATATCACCTGCGGCATTGAGCACAACATTGAGGATAAAATCAACTCCGAACGTTTCACCTATTTCATCGATCTCTTTTCTGACTGGACCATCCAACCTCCCCGCAGTGCATTTGGGCTGCATCATCATGGCATGATTGGTCTGAATTGCCTCTCTTGTGGAAACACCCGGCATAACGGCTTTCACGCCGCCAGAATAGCCTGCGAAGTAATGCAGCTCCACATTACCTGTGCATACGACAACATCAGCATCTGCAACCGGACGGAATATTTCTATAGCCTTGCCTTTTCTGGTCGTGCCCGCACCAACACAATCATTTATATCATGATCGATGCACGTCACCCGTTCAAAGACGCTGTCCCCAACAAGCCTGCGCTGCTCCTCCCCGGTATGCCCTCTGTGAATGCCGAGTGCGAATACTACAAGTATATCTCTGTCCCGCACACCTCCCGAGTTAAGTTCATCCAGCAGTGGGGGGAGCAGTTTATACGATGGTACCGGACGCGTAATGTCGCTGACAATCACCGCAACATTACTACCCTTATTTACGATATCACGGAGGCGCTTCGATTTGATTGGCGCTCCAAGTGCCTGTATGATTTCCTCTCTCTCGTCCGGAACTCCGGGAAGCTCTGTCGGCTTGATAATATCCACGAGGTTCCTGTCAGGCACATCGGCACTAACGGTTCCACAGCCGTATTTCAATTCTATTTTCATGCTGGCATCAAACACCATTGGAATTTTAGCGCTATCAACATTATTTTGGCATTAAATACATGCACCTTACCCCTATGTGGATACGCCCTGTACGTTTCTCCATTACCCGCTACAATGCGTTTCTCAGCAGCGTCATCAGATTAATTGTTTTCCCACCGGCATCCCTGAGATTGCGCTCGCATAACGGGCATGGAGTTGCAATGTAATCGACATCTTCTGGTGAATCATGTAGGCGCTTTCGGGCCAGCGCCATTGAAAGGTCGTTATATGCTATGCGCACGCCGCCCCCACCTCCGCAGCATCGCGCATCACTTTTAATGTGCTCCATTTCTACCAGTTCGCAGACCCTTTCTATTATCCTGCGCGGAGCCTCATATATCCCATGGCTGCGCCCGATATGGCAGGGGTCGTGGTAGCTCACTGTCAGATCCAGCCTATGCGGCTCAAGTTCATCCAGCCTGTCAACAATGTACTCCGATACATGAACCACCTCAAAGTCTATACCGTCATCAGCATACTTCAGATAGTCATTTTTCAAAGTCGTATAACATCCTGCACACCCAACAATCACCTTTCTGGCGCCCAGTCCATGTATCTGCTCTATGTTGTGTTTGATAAGTTTCTTTGCATCGGCTATCTGACCGGTCCGAAGGAGTGGTGAGCCGCAGCAGCGTTCATCAGGCAGCAGTGCAACTCCAAAGCGGCGCAATATCTCGTAAGTATCAGCCGCAGTCTCAGGGAATCGGTAGCACTCCATGCATCCGGCAAAGAACACCTCGTCCGCCGAATCCACAGGCGTATAATCAGGCACCCAGTTCAGACGCTCTCCATCTTCACCCAGAACGTTGCCGCACTCGTTTACCCTGTCCGAGAGCAGCCGATGCTCTTTAGATAAATAACCGCTGTCAACAAGTTCAGCCCTTGCGACTTCCACCAGTTCATCAGCCTTCGCTCCCGAAGGACAGTTCTCGGTACACATCCCGCAGGTAACGCATGTGCCGAAGCTCTGCAGCATCCTCTCTGTTGGTTTAATCCCGTCACAGAGTGCCCTTATACACAGAACCCTGCCTCGTGCGCTGGTAGACTCCCACTTTAACTCCTCATGCACCGGGCAGTATATCCTGCATTTACCGCACCTGACACATTTCAATATGTGCGGCAGGTAGTCGGTCATTACCATTTGAGCTATCATCACCCGTTAGTTCCGCGTCATTATTCGTCACAATGCATATCCACATACGACATACAATACCAGTACATATACGGTACATATGCAACATACAATATGTATTCACATACCAAGCTTGCCGGGATTCATTATCCCATTGGGATCGAGTGATTCTTTGATCTTCTTCATTACCTCGAATGCACCCTCGTTCTCCCGCTTCACCCACTCATGCCTTGCGGCTCCTATGCCGTGCTCACCTGTTGACGTTCCGCCCAGCCCTATTGCCGCCTCGTATATCTCGCATGCCACATTTTCCGCTTTCTCCAGCTGCTTTCCATCCATCATGTCGATAGCTATGCCTGTATGCATGTTTCCATCGCCTATATGACCGTATGTGACGATGGGGATATCGCTCCTCTCTGATATTGTCCTGATTTCACGAAGCATCTGGGGTACTTTTTCTATTGGCACGCAGGGGTCTTCCGCAAGATACAGCCTTGTCAGCCTGGGATCCATAAGTGAGATAGCCGCTCCAATGTTCTTACGCCCGCTCCACAGCATCTCAGCCTCCTCACTTGTGCCAGCCACCCTCACATCAGAAGCCCCCCCATCCCTGCATACCTTGTCAACCATCTTCAAACCTTCCTCGACAGATGATGCGTTACCATCCAATTCGAATAACAACGCAGCACTCACTTCGGGCAGGTTCACACCCGGGTCATATTTATTCACTATTTTTATTGCAGACCAGTCCATTATCTCGCATGCTGACGGTATTATGCCGCTCGACAGCACTTTTACAACGGCTTCTCCTGCAGTATCCAGCTCGTTGAAGTATGCAACGGCAACGCTCCGGAACTGGGGTAATGGAACGATTTTAAGAATTGCCCTGGTTATCACACCCAAGGTGCCTTCAGAACCTGTGAAGAGTCTGTTGAGATCGTACCCGCACACACTCTTGAGCACCTTCGAGCCGGTGTTTATGATATGTACGTCTGCAATCACCACTTCGAGGTCAAGCACGTAGTTCTTGGTGGTGCCGTATTTCA
>JAUWIL010000098.1 GCA_030605385.1 Methanobacteriota archaeon | reverse complement strand
TTATACCAACAGGTGATGCCGGGTTGATGCCGAGTAGGGATATCTGCTCGATTTGTTCTACAGAGGATACCTGTTTTAGTATTTAACCAGCTGATTCAACAGGTGAGTTCTCGTTATGTGCCCCTCTGGCTCGCCGTCAGTAGTTATCAGCAGGCTTCCCAGATCATTGTCGTTTATGATCCTCAGAGCTTCAGATAGAGGTTCCATACCATCTATTGAGATTACTTCCATCTTTGCATAGTTCTTCACACTGTCCCCAATGTCCCCGAACACAATAGCTCTGGCAATATCCTTGAGAGATACTATGCCTGCTACCTTCTTGCCTTCCATCAACGGTGCTGACCATATGTTGCGCTCCAGAAGGATTGCTGCTGCTTCCTTTACCGTTACTCCTGGAGGTATTGTTATCGTCTCGCGGTCAATATAATTCAACACATGTCCAGTGGGAAGAGACACCATCTCCTTTACCTCGCACATAAGAACGTTGTCCTGGTCGTTCCTGCCCTCCACCTCGCATCTCATGATGAGTTTGTTCACCGGTGTTGGGCCAAGTTCCATTATATCACCTATGCCGAAGATGCGGATGTTGCCCATCAATTTTATCGTCGCCTTGCAAATCATAGGGTGTGTTAGAGTGGTCAGTTTTATGTCGCGTATCGATAGGTCAGGCACCCTTTCGCCATTTATGGAAACCGGCACAATGACCTCTTCTCCGGTCTCATCCATCGCAAGAATCTGGTATGCCCTTTCTGTTACACTGTAGCCGCCTCTGGGGCCTGGTACTCCCTCAATTAGCCCCAGACTCTTCAGGGCTTGCATCTGGTTTCTTACCGTTCCTGGGTTGCGGTCTATCACATCCGCTATTTCAGCACCTTTGACTGCCCTGCCTTTCTCACGATATATGCCTATAAGGGCCGTTAATATCTCCCTCTGAATGGGAGCTAGTTCTAATTCAGCCAATAAAATTACCCCCACATTAACCCTGTATTTAATTATTTTTCATTATAATTAAGTTTATCTGCAATCTTGTCTGCAATCCTTAGTAATTATTGGTGATAATCCCTTCTAGCATAAATATATTTGTAATTATTATTTCTCATGCTATAAAGAAGAGCGATATAATTAAAACCGACATTCCACCAGTTCTATTGACTGGTGTTTGCGGAACGAAGTTCCGCAACCGTATGAAAACCAAAGGTTTTCAGACATGGTTAGGACTGGTGGAATTAGTGTGCAGAACCACTGGCCTATTGACCAGTGGTTCTTCACAAAATAAAAAATCCAGAAGATGCGGTTCAGCACAAGTTGAACACGCTAAACGCGAAGTAACCCTAAATAAACTCGCTAAACGCCCATCTTGCGCTTCACATAGTTAACAAGGCCGCCGGCATCAAACAACTCCTGCAGAAAAGCAGGCAGCGGAGAGAATCCATATTCTTTTCCGGAATCTGCATCGAGAATGATGCCATTATCAGTATCAACCTCCAGCACAGCGCCGTCCTCGACATCGACAACACACTGGATAAGGGGCAGACCGATGTTTATGGAATTGCGATAAAAGATACGGGCGAAACTGCCGGCAACAACGCAGGAGATTCCGGCACCCATCAGCGCACGTGGTGCATGCTCCCTTGATGAACCTGAGCCAAAGTTGCAGCCGCCCACGATTATATCTCCCTTCCGAACCTCTGATGGAAAGTTCGGGCGCACCTTGGCAAAGGCGTGCTCCGCAAGCTCTGCCGGGTTGCCAGTGGTCAGATATTCGGCAGGAATAATTTGATCTGTATCAACATTATCACCAAAACGCCAAACGCGACCTTTGAATTTTGCCATTATTACACACACCCCCGTTGGTAAAACAAAACCTGCTAGCCAACCTGTCAATCCTGCTAATTAACCTGTCAATCCTGCTAATTAACCTGTCAATCCAGATCGTTTGGATCCGTAATGTGCCCGGTCACCGCACTTGCCGCCACGGTAGCAGGCGATGCAAGATATACCTCAGAGTCCTTGTGTCCCATACGCCCGATGAAATTGCGGTTTGTGCTGCTGACGCATCTCTCGCCCTCGGCAAGAACTCCCATATAACCGCCAAGGCATGCGCCGCAGGTCTGACCTGAGATGTAGGCTCCTGCCTCGATAAATGCCTTGATAAGTCCCTCGTCCAGTGCCCTCATGTAAACATCCCTTGTCGCAGGCACCACAATCATCCTGGTGTCCCGGTGCACGCGCCTGCCTTTAAGTATCTGCGCAGCCACGCGCAGGTCCTCGATTCTGCCGTTGGTGCATGAGCCGAGATATGCCTGATCAACCGCTGTGCCGCCGAGCTCGCTTGCAGGCGAGGTGTTGGAGGGGAGAAACGGCTTCGCCACCATTGGCACCAGACTGCCTGCATCATACTCGAATGTGTCTGCATACTGCGCGCCCTCGTCCGCATACACCGGCTTATAAGAGCCAATAACGCGGTTGTCCAGGTAGCTGAATACCTTATCATCAGGCGGTATTATGCCTGCCTTGCCGCCAGCCTCGATCGCCATGTTTGAGATGGTAATTCTGTCCGAGAGATTCAAGGCTCTTATTGCCGACCCATAGAACTCATGCGCCGCGTACAGTGAGCCGTCGACCCCGATGTCGCCTATCAGCGTCAGGATTATGTCCTTGCCCATTACGAATTTTGGAAGTGTTCCTTCAACCGTTATCTTCTGGGTCCCGGGCACGCGGAACCATATCTCGCCTGATGCCATCGCTGCTCCTGCCTCGGTTGAACCCACGCCAGTGGCAAATGCGCCGAGAGCGCCGTATGAGCATGTATGCGAGTCTGCTCCGATGATCAGGCGTCCTGGCGCTGCAAATCCTTCCTCGATCATGAGCTGATGGCACACGCCGCCTTTTTCCACCGGATAATAGTGCTTTATGTTGTACTTTCGGACGTAATCGCGCAGTCTCTTAGCCTGCATCGCGGATGCGATATCCTTGTTTGGCACATAATGGTCCTCGATCACCACTATCTTTTCCAGAATTGGGGGGGTGCCTATCTCCTCAAGAGCTTCAAAAGCAGGCACTCCGGTGACATCGTTTACCATCACGTAATCTACTTCACGCTCAACGATCTCTCCTGCATCGCCGTTGAGGATTTTCTCTGATATTGTACGGGACATTACACCGCATCACCCGGTAGAGGTAGATATGTTATGGTAAATATGCTATGATCGCCAAGTGCCTGTTAAGTGCCTGTTATAATTGCTAAGTGCTGATTACCGCTGTTACGGTTCACAGTTGTTACAGCCGTAAGTGCAGATACAAGTGCAGGTTAGAGTTCAACCGTCTTAACCCTGTCAGCTATCGCGGTACCAACCTCGCTTGTCTTTGAGGTTCCACCGAGGTCATATGTGCGCACCTTACCCTCCCTGAGTACCTCACGAATGGCTTTCTCTATTTTACCTGCTGCACCGGCTTCACCAAGGCTGTCAAGCAGAAGTGCGCCAGACCATATCGTTGCAATGGGGTTCACCCTATCCATGCCCTTGTATTTGGGCGCAGAGCCGTGTATGGGCTCGAACATGCTCGTGCCCCCGGGGTTGATGTTGGCTCCGGGCGCAACACCAAGTCCGCCCTGTATCATCGCACCAAGATCCGTTATGATGTCTCCAAACAGGTTGGGAGTTACTATCATCTGATACCACTCGGGGTTCTTCACGAACCACATTGTCACCGCATCCACGAAGTTGAAGTCGGTCTCGATGTTTGGATAATCGGATGCCACCCTGCGGAATGCCTCTCGCCAGAACCCGTACATATATGTGATGACGTTTGCCTTGTCAACGCATGTAACCTTTGTCCTGCCCTCTTTTACCGCAAGCTCGAAGGTATAGCGTATGACGCGCTCGGCGCCCTCCTTGCTGATAACACCTATCTGGTATGCAATCTCGTCGCTGTCCGTCTCCACGTCAAGACCGAACTTCACATGATACAGCTCGCGTATGAGTTCGAGCTGACATTTCGATGTACCCTTTGTTGACCTTCCTCCGATGCCGATGTAGAAGTCCTCGGTATTCTCCCTGACGACAGTGAAGTCAATGTCCTCCGGTCCCTTATCCTTGAGCGGGGTCCACACACCATCCAGGAGTTTGATTGGTCTGAGATTCACATACTGGTCAAAGTAAAACCTCGTCTTGAGCAGAATGCCCAGTTCCAGCACCCCTGGCTCCACTCTCGGGTCGCCAAGTGCGCCCAGATAGATTGCCTTGTATGCGGATAGTTCCTTCAGTGTGTCCTCTGAAATCAGTTCGCCTGTGCCGAGATAGTGATCTGCACCGTGCGGGTATTCAACCCACTCAACATCAAAACCCTCAACCTCTGATACCGCGTCTATGACTTTCTTGCCCTCTCTGATGACCTCGGGTCCGACTCCATCTCCGCCGATCACAGGTATTCTATGAGTGGTCATAAATCAATTCACCAACAAAACAAATAACCAACATGAATTTAAATGTATGCGATTGCTGCCTCGGTCCATCATGCCCACATCATGCCTATATCATACCTGCATTATAGCTGCATCATGCCTGCCGCATATCAAGTAAACCGTACCGCTGCACATCAAGCAAACCCTAATTGCAATCCATGACTGACTTGGAATCGAGTTTACAGATACATGGCATATTAAGGTTGCTTAACAGGAAGCTTTGTACCTAAAGTCACTTTTGACTTTAAAGTCAGGGGGTTGACCTTAAAGTAACAGATGAATGAAGAGGGTATATCATCTAAATACATACATTGCATGTATCTCTATTACCGACTTGGAGATATTTTAATGCACCTTAAAGGTATGTTTCATTCAAAAAAGTATATATAATGATGGTTAAATCGTACACTTGCCCCTTCATTTTCCACTAAGAAGATGATGAAATTTGTGTGGGTCTGTACATTATACTACTATTCAAAGGATGAAACATATAGTGAGAAGAAACAAATAATAACCAGCAAGGAAAAATTTATTATCAATGAGCAGGCATTAATACACATAGGGCCTAGGAGTTGTGGCTGTCTAAGAATAGCTACTTAGAGGGGGTTTTTGTGGTCCAATAAGCGCTATTATCTCAAACTTAGCTGTTTCGAATTAGCCCCTGGAGGGGGGGAAAGCTCTTCGTGAGACGAACTGTAAGTTAGAGAAGGTAATAACACACAGTGAAGAGTTTTAATCAAACTTTAGGTGCAAAGCTCAAATACAAAAAGCTATTTATGATATGGTTTACATAATATATATGCGAAAGATAGGAATAGCGTTAGCTGTCTTTCATTAGAGGTAGTTAACTACGAAAGGTTTATGGTCTAGTGTGTGATACAGCCAAGATAGTGGAGATTAGTGTATGATAGATGAAGGGATAACATTTTTTGATATTGGTGATACGGAAAAAGAACTTCTTTTAGATATTTTAAACTTTGATGTTGATGAAAATGGAATAATTATCGAAAGGGGAACAGGAAGTCCACATATATGTCCAATAACTAGAGAAAAAGTTCGTTTTAACGATGCGTCAATACTTCCTGGCTCAACAGTATTAATAAATACTTCAGCAATATCTCTCTCAGAATATTTTTCCAGATTTCTTGATCAGGATTGAGGGGTATGGCTGTACCCCCTGAGTTGATTGAACGAGTCTCTTCAATGGGAATTAAAGAGCTTCTAGCGCTTCTTATTTCGTCAAAGTATGGCCCAGAGGCTGTCAATCATATCAGAGAAAAAGTAAAGGAACTTTGGAATCAAAGAAAATATGGATTTACACCGGATGCAGAAGAATCAAATGCTCTTTATGAAATTGGTCGGAGTGATGTTTATAGAAGATTTAAAGATTGCTTAGAATCCCATTGGTCAACAGACCTTATAAGAGTAGGAATCCATATATCCCGCTTGAATGATGAAGGGAAAAGAGAAGTTGTTCAGAAAATAAAAGACTCAGTTTATAAAAAATATGGAAAACGAGGTACGGCAATTATCAACATGGGGAGCACTGGTGTAATTACTGAGATCATTGATCACTTAAGCGGATTAAGACTTAGAACGGATTTGAATCGTAGGGACTTGGGCATTGAATTTGATAAAATAATAGATACATGGGAAAGAATTACGTTTTTTGTTAAAGCAGACGATAGTGACGATAAGATTTATAGTAGAATAACATCACTTATGGATAATAGGTTCCAAATATTCTTTGTTTCCGCTTATGGTTCTGCAGGTATAAATGCTATGAGAGTTATTAACAAGTTAAACAATGAAGAGAAAATTCCAGATAACAACTACGCCTTATCTTATGGTTCAAGAAGAGATAAAGCAGGGCTGAAATTACATTTATGGACTTTTGAGTTAATGGAAGACTAACAAACCCCACCATACAACAGTGAGCATAGAAAACACCTAACGATCCCTCAACTCAACAGAACCGTATATAAAAAGCCTTAATATCCTACAATCCAACAGAACCGTCGAAGTTCTTCTTTATTAGTGATTTAAATAATTCATAACAATCTCCTTAACATAATCAGGTATTAGATATTTCTCCTCCAACGCTATTTTTTAGTTTTTCATATACCTCTATCTCATCCCATAATATATCCACACGCCTTACCTCTCTTAAAGCAATATGTGTATACTGCTCTAGGATAGCCCAGTAGCATTTGGAGCATCCCCCTGCACTTTTTTCTGTCAACCAATTAGGACAGTGCTCACAAGACCAAGACTTTGCTCTATTACAGCCCAACTTTGCCACGCAAATAAATATAAGTGTTCTTAGCTTTGGTTGAATCGATTAACATGCAACAAAAACTAAGAACATATGACATTATTCCTAACGAGAATATATCATTTCCGATTGGAACCAT
>JAUWIL010000085.1 GCA_030605385.1 Methanobacteriota archaeon | reverse complement strand
GTATCCTCTTTATTTGTCATTTTTCTTACCCCACAAACATGCTTAAGATTAAAAGAATCAGTCCTATGAATAATGAAATGAGGGAATAATTAATGTGCCTAGCTTTTTTCTCTATTCTGTTTTTATTATCCTCATATGACTGAATAAAATTATCTATAAGTTGTTTCCTAACTTTTTTATTATCTTCACGTAAATATTTCTTCGTGAGCTGTCTTGGTTCAGGATCTCTTCTATAGCTCTCAGTTTTGTAAGCAAAGAACGAAAAGAAGGTGGATACCAAAAAGAATGTCATGCATGAGCCGAATAGGTAGGAATTACCGTATGGATATAAATTTAGTGATATTCCGATTATCACGCCAACAAATCCAATAATAATGCTTGCTTTTGTATTGAGACTATCAATCGACTGAAACTGTATATTTAGCGCATCTTTTACTTCGCTATAAATTAATTCAAGCGTTTTTGGATGATATATGTCTTCGTTCATTTGACTACCTTCTCCACCATCATTATTTCCTCATCCGTCAGCCCGTACAGCTCATAGACCATCCTATCAATCTCTCTATCCGTTTCCTCAATCTCCTTTTCCAACTTCTCCCTCTTCGCGACTTCTTTCAGGTAGCCCTCCATCAGCTTATTCACAATCTTAAGGTTCTCCCTCTCATTGTTAGCGAAGTTCGGCACCTTGATATTCAAAATCCTCTCATAGATGTTGCCTTTGCCGACTTTACTGGGCGTCGTGTATTTCTTTATGCTGTAATACAGAAACTTCCTTAATTTCTCATCCTCGAATCTGCACCTGAAGGCGCGAACGTTTTTAATCAACGCTTCCTTGCCTTTACTGGTTTTAAGAAGGTAGTCAACCTCGAATATGAGCCAATCATCTTTTTCTATAATATCAAATCTTTTGATTTTACCCTCAATTCTGTTGGCTAGGTTGCCGTAGTGGTCTCTCAAGACTTCTTTGTCGCCAGCCTGTAGTTTACCAACGTAGTATTTGAGTGCAACATCTTTGGTGCGCGGGTTGAGGTTTATGTAGTGGTCGAAGTCGGTGTTTATCTTGTGGAGTTGTTTGTTTAGGGCGAGCATTTTATCGACGAGGGTGATGAATGGAGTTTGTTGTTCTGGGGTTGCTGGGAAAATTGGGAGTTTTTTCAGATTCACTTTTTTTACTTCTGCAAAAGTCCTCCCTCTTTCTCTAGCAAGATCCTGATAATATTTGTTCAGAAACGTCGAATTTAACAATGATAGGATATATTTCACATCAAATCTCCCTTTACAATCTTCTTGAACCTTTATATTATGTGTTGTACTCTTCGTATATTGGTTATTCAGGTCAACAGTTGCCACTAAACTATCACCGGTTTGTCTCATTATGATTTTGTCTGTCTCAAAAATTTTGGTTTTTCTTGGCCTATTTAAATCATACCACCTTAGAATCTTATCACCTACTTCACCTCTTTCCGTTAGCTCTTCCTTATTTTCTTCTAAATACTTTTTAACATGGGGATAACTTTCAATGTCTGTATTCCTTTCGATATAAATCAAATTTTTATTCGTATGGATTAAATGATACCTACTGATATCTTCACCTACTACGAATGGTTTACATATTTTGTTCTCTAGATTGAGATCACTCTTTATTTTTTCAGATATAACAAAAATCCAATCATTTCCTGTCTCAACACCTCGTCTAATAAATTCTACAATACCCCCTAATTTTGGCATTTTCTCTATTTCTTCTTTAGACTTCAAAAAGCTTTTATCATATGTTAAATAAAAACCGTTATTGTAAGTATTTTCGTAGTACTTCTGGGGGATTTTAGTCCATTCTGTTTCAATACTTTTAATTATCCTCTCCTTTTCCGCATTATCTCTGGCATTGCTAACATCTAGTGCCCTCACAACGTGGTCTAAGCTGCTTGTTTTTTTTGAAAGTATTAGTATACAACATGGTGCCACCCCCTCACTGAAGACATTCTCACCAAGATTAATAATGCTATCAATCCTACATAGGTTTAGGATGTGTTCCCTTAGTTTAGTAAATTCATATTGTGTGAGTAACGTATTAGGAATAACGAAACCGAAGCGTTTAGCCTCGCCTATTAAGTCCAATGATCTATGAATGAAAAACCCATAAGAATCCACCACTCGCCCAGAAGTCTTGTGATATTCCTTTTTTATAAAACTCACCTCATTGGATGAAAACTCGGCCCCCCACGGCGGATTCCCAATAACAACATCAAAACCGCCCTGTGCAAAAACGTCTTTAAATTCTTCTTCCCAGTTGAATGGGCGCTTTTTTTCCCATTCATCTCCAAAATAGTTTTTAAGCTCTTCCTCAGCTCCAGAGATGAGTGAGTTTCCAACCTTGATGTTCTCTTCCAAAATCAATGGGAGTTTTTCATTTGGCTTCAGCGCCTTCAGCATGAGGTTTACGGATGCAATCTCTGCTGCCTGCCTGTCCAGATCGACGCCATGAATGTTGTTCTTCAAAATCTTTTGCTCAAATCCGCTGTACTCGTTGTGTTCTAAAGCATCCATATCAAGGCTTAGCTGATTTCCGCTTGCTTTCAGATACTCCTTGATTTTTTCCTCTTTCTCCTTTCTTATCTCCTCATTCTCCTTTTCATAGTACTCTTTGAAATAATCAAATGCCTTAATTAAAAAAGAGCCAGAGCCGCATGCTGGATCGAGTACCCGTATCTTCTCGACCTCTTCTGGCGCTTTATCTTTTAGCAGTTCCCCCAATGTATTTTTGACAATATAATCAACCACGTAAGGCGGCGTGTAATAGATACCGGATTCCTTCCGTGTTTCATGGCTCGGTCTTAATCCAAGCGCTCCGTCATCTTCTAGGTAGAGTGTATGCCCAAGATAGGTTTCATAGGTGTTGCCTAATATGTCAAAATCAAACTTCCTGAAAGACATCTGGCACATCTCATGAATAACCCTCCCTAAGACGTCATCGGTTATTTTGACCTTCTCGCAGATATGCCCTCTCTCAAACAGCTTACCGTCATGAATGTCATTGAATCTATCAAAAAGCGCTCGGTCGGCAAATAGAGAATCAACAATGGAGTTGTAAGTGGGGGATTGTTTCCAATCATGGTATTTGCGCTCTAAAAGATTGGGGTCATCCAAAACAAGGTTATCCTCTGCCCATCTGATGATGATTAGCCGATCCAGGATACGCTGAACGGCGTCTTTTAATATTTCTAGGTCTAGCTGCCCCTGTCCATCTTTTAAGAGTTGCTTGTCTTTGTTCACCTTGTAAATATCGTTCGCCAGTTCGATTCGCCACTTTTTCAATAAATCTAAAAACTCCCGATCGATATCAGGTCTTTCCCTTCTCTCGGCAAGCCGCTCTATCCGTCCGCTCTCAACAGAATCCCTTGTCAGGTATAGAAGCTCACCAAACCGATCCGTATAATCATATATTGACTCAAAATCCAGAATGGTCAATCCTGTTAAGGCATTGAAAACCCGGAACTTCTCAAAGTTGGTGAGAACAGCCCATTTACAGTTCGAGGATGCAGCGTAAAGTATCACCTGACGCTCTTCAAGAGTCCAGTCAGCGGCTTTTCTCTCACTTATGGGCGGAATGCCCCCGAACCGCTTTGCTTCGACAAAGATTACTGGCTCATCAGCGATCTTTAACGCAACATCGGCAAATCCAACATTTCTCACGTAGTTTTCACGGTCATATTCATCAGGGTCGTGTACTTTCCAGCCTAAGACCTCAAACAAGGGATCTATAAAGTCAGCCCTTACGTTCGCCTCGCTGATAGCCTCCATGTCCTTCCGTTTTTTAGATTTTGCAAGCTCCTTGTACCGGCTCACAAGCCCTTCTATGCCCTGTCTTATAGCATTTTCATCCATTTTTCGCTCACTATTTATCGTAGGCGCATGTATATAAAATAATGGCAATGTAACTGTATTATTGTAGGCACCGTAAGTGATAGTAATGCTGAGCTAACCGTATAATGCTGAGCTAACCGTAATCAAGGTAACTCTATTATCATGGGCGCGCCCATAACCTGCATAAATAATGCCAAGTCCAATGCAACCATACGCATCTATCTACCCAGCAATTTTAAAATCTCCTTTGCATCATACCTCAGGCTGACCTTACGGCTGCGCCCCCTATCACCCTTGCCTGTAAAATCTGTGTTGATTATACGTATGCTGTCAAGCTTGTTCAGCATCTCGTGGAACACAGTATATCCGAGTTTGCTGTCTGCCTTGAACTTTTCGTACAGGTCGCCCGCTCTCAGCGCTTCACCCTTGTTTTCAGCCATCAGCCTCAGTATGAGTTTCTCGTTATCGCTCAGCGCTTGCACCGCCTGCCGCATGTGCACCTGCGAACTCTTCTCGGCTGCTTTCTTCACATCATCAGCGCTTATCTTCTTGCTTGCCCGCATTTCGGCGTTCAGTCCGGCTCTTTTGAGAGCGTCAACTCCAACGCGCAGGTCTCCTGCAGCCTCAACCCTGCTTGCAATCATCTCAAGCACATCATCATCCATCACGCCGGGATAGAAACCGATCTGGGTGCGATTTTTGAGTATTTCCCTTATCTCTTTCCGGCTGTATAGCGGAAAGTGTATCTCCTCGGGCAGGAATATCGAATTAACGCGCTGATCAAAGTTGTACGCCACGCCCACATCGCTGAGCACACCGATCACTCCAAGTTTCACGCCGGGATGTTCCTCGTGGGCGCGGAGCAGGGAATAAAGCACCTCGTTCGCCTCATTGTCGTGGAAGAGGTAGTTGATATCGTCAAGTGCGATCACCATAGCAGTCCCCTTATCGATAAGATGTTTGGCAATCTCGTTGAATATCTTCTTGAACGATACGCCCGAAGACGGAGGGGCATATCCAAAAAGCTTCTGGAATATCTGTGAGAAAACCACGTAGCGCGTTGAATTCAGCTGGCAGTTGATGTAGACGGTTGCAACACTGTCCGTGTGTTTCTCGATCTCCTCAAATATCTTTATTATTGCCGTGGTCTTCCCGGTTGCAGGCGCTCCGAGGCAGAGTGCGTTTAGCGGGCGCATACCGCGCATTGCCGGCTGGACAACGTACTTTAGGGACTGAACCTGGGAATCTCTGTGGATGAATGTTTCCGGAACGTAGTCCAGCTCAAAGACCTCGGGATCTCTAAAAACAGTCTCATCCCACATCAGAATTTTATCTTTCTTTGCCACGTTATACACCCTATCGCCATGTTGCGCCCCATATCTTTAAGCCGGCAACTTTCCATTAGATTTCCTTGCTATGTTACCTCATATATCTTTAAAAGCCAGAGCCAGCAACTTTCCTTGCCACGTTACACAACCCTGTGCCTTTAAGTTGGCAAATGCAGTTCCATCCATCTCAGCCAGCTTTGAGTCGGCAAATACAGTTCTATCAATCTCAGCCAGCTTACCCAGAAGGCATCTACTTTCACCCAATGATAATGGGGTCGCCGAGATTTGAACTCGAGTCAGAGGACCCCCAGTCCCCTAGGATGCCTGGCTACCCTACGACCCCGAAGAGTAAATTTCTTTTTGTTTGCAGAACATGGTTCTGTAACCGTATAAAACCATAGCTTTTAGTACATGCGAAGTACCGTACAATCCATTTCAATGTGAGCAAATGGCTCTTATATTTTCCTATAACCGGCAATATAGTTTGAATCAATCTGGTTTGAATCGGGTTACTTTTTTAAACCGACATTCCACCAGTTCTATTGACCAGTGGTTCTTCACATCCCTACAATCCGTTTTACGTCTAATGTCGATAATCCCTTCGTTAACTTTATAACTATTGAGTTTTATCTCGACAGATAGGCATGAACGAAGGATCATCACTGGAGATAACCAGGGAAAAGCTGGCAGAGAAGATGGCAGGAGACATAACGCTTTCAGAGAGTCCGGGCGAGACGATGAGTAAATGGAGAAAGAACTTTGCCATATCACAGACCGCGCTTGCCGAAAATCTCAATGTATCATCATCTGTTATAAGCGATTATGAGAGCGGACGCAGGAAATCGCCAGGTACGCTACTGGTCAGCAAAGTGATAAACGCCCTGCTCGATATCGACATGGAGAACGGCGGCGAAAAGATCAGGGCGTATGGTTACATGCTGCACGAGGAGCCGCTGGTTTATGACATATGTGAGTATGCGAAACCCATGCCTCTGGGCAGATTCTGTAATCTTATAGATGCAGAGGCTGTTACGTCCGACAGCATTGAGGACAGCAGCATAAACGGCTATACGATAATAGACAGCCTGAAGGCAATCATTGAGATGTCATCGGGGGAGTTCTACAGGTTGTACGGCTGGAGCACCGAGAGAGCACTCATATTTACGAGAGTCTCAACAGGCAAATCGCCCATGGTTGCGCTTCGTGTGACTAACCTGAAGCCCAAGGCAATGGTGCTGCACGGGCTGAAATTGGTTGATATCGATCCAATGGCAAAGAAGATTGCAGAGATGGAGCGCGTTCCATTGTTGGTTACGACAATGCCGCTGAACGAGATGAAGGAAATTCTTAAAGGATGGTAATTTCGTGGCGATCGGAATAGTAAGCTATGGGGGATATGTCCCAAGGTACAGAATAAAGATCGAGGAAATCGCCAGAGTCTGGGGGAGAAAACCTGAGGACATCAGAAAGGGTCTTAAGGTATTTGAAAAATCCGTACCGGATGTGGATGAGGATACGGTAACAATAGCCGTGGAGGCAGCAAGGAATGCAGTGCGAAGGGTCAACCTTGACGCTGAAGAAATAGGTGCCGTTTTTGTCGGATCCGAGAGCCACCCCTATGCTGTGAAGCCGACTGCGACCGTGGTGGCTGAAGCGCTCTGCGTTGGTAATGATTACACCGCTGCAGATTATGAATTCGCCTGCAAGGCAGGAACCGCGGCGGTGCAGACATGCATGGGACTGGTTCAATCGGGTATGATAAAGTACGGGCTTGCCATAGGTTCTGACGTTTCGCAGGCTGCACCCGGAGACGCCCTTGAATACTCCTCCGGGGCAGGCGGTGTGGCGCTGATAATAGGGTCTGACAACCTCATGGTTGAGATAGAAGGCACATGCTCATTCACTACCGATACGCCCGACTTCTGGAGGCGGGCATACAGAAGATATCCTGAACATGGAGGGCGCTTCACAGGACAGCCTGCATACTTCAAGCACGTGATATCAGCCTCCGAGAGGATGATGGAG
Source organism: Methanobacteriota archaeon (assembly GCA_030605385.1). Taxonomy (GTDB): domain Archaea; phylum Halobacteriota; class Syntropharchaeia; order JAUWIL01; family JAUWIL01; genus JAUWIL01. Next base: position 1,514 of record JAUWIL010000085.1, on the reverse strand, counting down.
CGGATGAACACAACGCCGGAGGACTATGATTATGTTGTGCTGCACCAGCCCAACGGCAAGTTCCCGGTTCGTGCGGCGCGAAAGATGGGGTTCACTGATAAGCAGACAGAGAAAGGAATCGTGATCACCAGGGTGGGAAACACCTACTCAGCCTCATGTTTGCTTGGACTTGCTGCAGTACTGGATGAGGCTGAACCGGGCAGCAGGATACTGCTAACGTCATTTGGCTCGGGAGCGGGCAGCGATTCGTTCAGCCTGCGGGTTACGGATGGAATAAAAGGTTCCAGGGGTGTTGTGCCCACTTTCAATCAGATGATGGAGAACCTGAAGTACCTTGACTATGCGATGTATGCAAAGCACGTTAACAAGATAGTGAAGGGCTGAACGTTAAATACGGAGATCTGAATGCGATGAGAGACGTTGCGATAATAGGCATCGGATGCACGGAGTTCGGAGAACTATGGGACAAATCATTCAGGAACATATTCATAGAGGCGGGAACGTTCGCGATTGAGGATGCAGGAATTGAAGGGGGGGATATAGATGCGCTCTACGTGGGCAACATGGGTGGAGGAAGTTTCATATCCCAGGAGCATGCGGGAGCACTCATAGCAGACTATGCAGGTCTCGCCAGGGATTTTCATATACCAAGCACCCGGGTGGAAGGTGCATGCGCATCCGGGGGTCTTGCACTGCGTCATGGAATAATGTCGATTGCTTCGGGCTATCATGACATAGTCGTTGCTGCTGGAGTGGAGAAGATGACTGATGTGAGTGTTGACGTTCTTGATAATACTCTCATGTCAACGGTTGACCGCGAATGGGAAGGCATCATAGGGGGTACCCTGCCGAGTCTGTATGCCATGATGGCACGTGCCCATATGCATGAATACGGCACGACCCGGGAACAGATGGCTGCAGTATCTGTCAAGAACCACCACAATGCCACCATGAATCCCAATGCCCAGTTCCGTATGGATATTACCATTGAGAGCGTACTCGAATCACCTGTCATATCCGAACCACTTCATGTGCTTGACTGCGCTCCAAATTCAGATGGAGCCGCGGCAGTCGTTCTTGCAGCCGCAGACATTGCCAGAAAATATGTTGAAACGCCGACATATGTACTATCATCGGCTCAGGCGAGCGATACCATATCCCTCCATAACAGGCGCAGTCTATGCTCATTGGATGCAGCGGTTAACGCATCAAGCCGCGCTTATGAGATTGCCGGCATAACTGCGAATGATGTTGATGTCGCCGAGGTGCATGACTGTTACAGCATAGCCGAGATCATGGCTGTAGAGGATCTTGGTTTCGTCGAAAAGGGCAGGGGTGGTTCGGCAGTGGATGATGGCGTTACAACTCTCGGCGGAAAGATTCCTGTCAACACAAGCGGGGGGCTTAAGGCGTTCGGTCATCCCCTCGGAGCAACAGGCATACGACAGGCTGCAGATATCATTCTTCAGCTTCGCGGTGAAGCTGGTAAGCGCCAGGTTGAAGATGCAAGAATC
>JAUWIL010000064.1 GCA_030605385.1 Methanobacteriota archaeon | reverse complement strand
AGCCAAAGAATTCCATGTCACGTATGATTCCACCGACCTCAACTGATAGTTCACCATAGGAGTCCTCACTTGCAGCCAGAGACGTGAATACCTCTATAATATTCATGCCGCCCTTGGCCAATGCGTACATAAAGGTCACGGCATATGGAATTGTACGCTCCATTTTGCCTTTTCTCTCTCCAGCCTTGATCGAAGGATAACCGTAAATCAGGCCGTACGTTATTCCTGTGATGAGAAGGAAGCAGAAGCCGGATATAAACAGACCGGCAAACAATTCCCGATAGTCGATCATCCACTCAAATGCAGGGGGAAATTCTATCTTGGTAAGCTGCTCGGGCAAACCAATAACATATATGACTACGTAAGCTGCCAGACCGCCCACAATTATACCCACAACCCCGGCTACAATCGAATAGAACATTACAGCCGCCATATACATCTCAACGGATATGGGCATCTTTGCCTGTGTGAGTTTGAGGGACAGGGCACCATACTTTTCCCTGTTCTTACTGGTCGTCTTTCCAAAAATCTTGTATGGAATTGCAAGCAACGGATTACCAAACGCCATCAGAACAAAACCTCGAAGTAAGTCAAAATATTCACCTGACAATGTCAGAAAATCATATTAAGTCCACCAATCCAAGTTATTTCAATCCAAGCTTCTCCAGAGTTTTATCCTGGTTAGCCATGTAAGCACGAATGATCTTGGCCACGGCACGATAATCTTTGATGTCCTTCTGGACCATATGATCAAGCACCTTACGGCGCCCTTCAAGCTGCTCCCTCAACTCCGCTGTGCTCCAGGCACGCCTCACCCTTATGTCCTCAAGAGCTTTTGATATGCCCACATTCGGGAAGGTGTCAGTGGCTGAATCCCACTTGAATATGTCAATAGTCTTTATTGCTTTCGTCATGGCATCCACCTCAGCTATCTCTACAATGTTCATGTTCCGCCTGACGCGTTTGCCCTTTGTGTACGTCTGTGCCTGTATACTTATAATGTCAAGCGCCTCAATCATGGTTCTGGGTACGCTGATCGGCGGATTCTCCAGCCGGTGTATGGCAGTATCAACGGAATCTGCATGCAGTGTTGAGAATGTGGTGTGTCCCGTGCTCATTGCCTGGAATAGTGTAATGGCTTCTTTGCCGCGCACCTCGCCCACGATGATGTATTCAGGGCGCTGCCTCAGTGCAGCCCTCAGCAGTTCATACATATCAACTGCACCTGATCCGTCAGGTGTAAACGCCTCTCTGGTGAGTCCCGGAATCCAGTTCAGATGCGGAAGCTGAACCTCGCGGGTGTCCTCAAGTGTGATTATTTTCGCCTTCGGCGGCATGAATAATGCTACTGCATTCAGGGATGACGTTTTACCTGATGCCGTACCTCCGGCAAATATCAGGCTCTTCGCGTTCTCGATGCACAGCCAGATGTATGCCATCTGCTCAGATGAGAATGTCTTCCAGATTATGAGGTCTACCGGTGACAATGGTACATCCTTGAATTTACGAATCGTAAACGTGCTGCCGTGAGTTGTGATTTCTTCGCCCAGAGTCATCTGAATGCGTGAGCCGTCGGGCATTGCGGCATCAACCATTGGATTTGAGACAGAAATATGTTTGCCCCCCCTCTGCGCCAGCATTATAATGAACGAGTCGAGTTCTTTTTTCCCATAGGTAACATTCGTCTCTATGTTGGTGTAGTTCTTATGGTACAGGAATATGGGGTTGTCATATCCATTGCAGGAAATATCTTCAATCAGCTTGTCTTTCGTTACTGGCGTCAGCCTGCCAAGCTCTATGTAATCTCTCACTACGTAATATGTGATTTTGTAATATGATATGGGTTCAAGCTCAATGCCATAATCTATAAGAACGCGGTCGATGTTCTCACGCAGAATTCCCTCCTTGTCCACGCCCTCCCCCACTTCAGTCACGAGTAGGGCACTCTGAAGCCTGTTTTTCAGCTCATTCAAATATCCCTCTTCAAACGGCGTCAGCTTCGGCTCCACCATATAGTAGAGATATGTGTCAGTATCCTCCTGGAATAGCACAACAACAAATGCATACGGCTCATCCACCCAGTACCGCTCGACTTCAACATAATCTTCCACACCCTCAAACACTGACATCGGACCGTGTTTCTTGGGGTCGTATTTCTCGACTTCGTACTTTGGCGCCTCTTTTTCAGCCTTACTGCCAAGAAGTTCTTTGAAGATATCTCCGATTCCTTTTGCCTTTGGCTTCTTGATGGCTGCTTCCTCGGCTTCCTCTCCTTCTTCCTCGATCTCTTTCGGCAGTATGGCATCGACTTCCTCAAAGATGTCTTCCTCGGCTACCTCATCCTCAAGCGGCGTAAGGCCGCCTTCCGGGGGCGCTTCAGCGCCTGGGGTTGGCTCTTCATCAAGCTCCTTGAGCAGTTCCGAGAGATCTTCGGCCTCATCAGCGCTGCCTTCGGATTCTGTTGGTACGGCAGCCGTCCCGGGTTCTGCAGCCGGCTCTGCTTCAGCATGAACTGCTGTCGGTGGGGTTTCAGTCTCTAATTCCAGCTCCAGATCAAGATCTCCAAGACCTTCTATGTCATCAATAGAATCTGTCTCATCGTCAGCACCAGCGTCAAACTCGGATGAGGGCATTTCAGTGGTCTCGGGTTCAACAGCTGCTTCTTCCACTTTCTCATCTTCCGCACCATCAACAATGCCAGAAACTTCTCCAAAGCCGAGCTCTCCCTTATCCTCCACCTCTGCATCTTCAACGGCTTCTAACATATCATCTATATCAGACAGATCGAAGTCTTCAGCTCCATCAATATCTTCGATGCCGCCTGATGTCTCCTCAACGTCCTGCACCCCCTCAAGACTTTCTTCCTCGGTGATCTCTGGAGATATGGAGAGGTCTAGTTCCAGTGATTCGCTGGATTCAGCGTCACCCTTCTTCTGCCCATCATCTACCGATTTGCCTTCAGGGTGCTTCTCGTTATCTGTTTCGTCAAATTCCATGATTCATCTCGCTCTTGTGAAGAACCACTGGCCAGTGGTTCTGCATACTAATTCCGTGTCTGAAATGTATCTCTGGATGCTTCGCATTCAGAGATATATTTCGTACGGTTGCGGAACTTCGTTCCGCAAACATGTTTAAAAATCTTTGATTTTTAAACTGTTACAGAGCCCCGCTCTGTAAACATGTCCGAAACGCTCTGCGTTTCGTACGGTTGCAAAATCTTCGATTTTTCAAACCTGTCTGTAAGCAGAGCTTCCAGACGGTTACAGAGCCCCGCTCTGTAAACATGTATAAAACACTGCGTGTTTTATACGGTTGTGAAATCTTCGATTTCACAAACATGTTCGAAACGCTCTGCGTTTCGTACTGTTGCGGAATCTCGGATTCCGCAAACATGTCTAAAAAGCAACGCTTTTTAGACGGTTGTGAAATCTTCGATTTCACAAACACCAGTCAACAGAACTGGTGGGATGTCGGTTTCAATCCCGGGATATGGATGCCAGATTCCACTTTCATGGCTGTGATGCCCAATTTAACTACCCTGCTACTATGCAATTAGTATGTTAACAACTAATAAATGTGACCAAATCAGTGCTAATTGATTTAATGGCTGATTTAATATACTCTAAGCGCGCTTGAAGCCCTTTATACACTGCTTACGCGCTTTAGCTATAAATATTAAGTAGGCAACTAAGAATTGAAAAGTTCGCGGGACAGACGGACTACCGTCCGTCAGGTCTTGCGGAACGAAGTTCCGCGGGACAACCGAAGGCTCCGCCTTCGTCAAGTCTTGCGAACCAAAAGTTCGCGGGACAGTGTGGAGTAAAGCTCCACAACTGTTTGAGCCCTTGACCGTCACTTCATACTGGCACTCAGGATGTCTGACGCCCATGACCCGTACTCGTTCAAATAGTCCTCATTCGGGCGCCCTTTAATACTTTTTCGGCCCACCACACTGGCGCCGGTCTTCTCCAGCACCCCCTGCATTTTATCCAAAACCAATTCACCGGCAAACGCGGCATATGTATCGAACACAGCCACATTCTTGCCCTTCAGTTCTTTACTGGACACGAGCTTCCTTACCGCCCTCGTTGGTGACCGCGCATGCACCGGAGTGCCGACAAATATAAGATCATAACCGCTCAAATCGCCGGCATCCCTGACCTTTGAAAGCGTGCATTCCGCACCCTTGCCCTTGAGATCGTCATTTATGCTCTGAGCTACCCTCTCTGTATTTCCGGTCAAGGAGTCATAAACTACCAAGACATTCATACACATGTAACCTCCTTGAAATCTTGCAGAACGAAGTTCCGCGAGACATGTCCGAAACGCTCTGCGTTTCAGCGATGTTCATAAAGAATATTACCAGATATGTGTTTCCATCATGTGCATTATATAGTTTGCGCAGGTTTGATCCGATGTATGCAGGCATGGAGTCCAAAAACAGACAAATATGTGAATTGACTCTCATCATCTCTGTTTCTTCACATTAATGGGCATATCATGGCCCGGTATAATGATATCTGCTATCTTCTCTATGCGATGGAAGCTCTCCATGGCAATCTCCCCGTCAAAATGAATGCGCGGCGGCACCCGCTCAATATAGTTGTTTATCGTGGGAATGGCATCTCCAGCCGCTACGACGGTCTTTTCACCCTCAAAAACCACTGATATGTGGCCATGACAGTGGCCCGGAGTGTCGATGACACTGATTCGCCCTGATATGATGTTCGGCACAGGCCTTAAATCTCTCTGCCTGCGTTTGGTCAAACTCCCGATCTGCTCACCATGGGCACAATTCACGGCATTCACGAACTTGCTGTTGCATCCTGTATGGTCATGGTGTAAATGGGTGTTTACAACTACAGATATGTCCCCGGCATGCATGCCAATGCTCGAAAGTGCCGATTCTATCTCTCCCCAGTCGGACGATAATGCCGTGTCAACAATAACGGGTTCCTGATCAATTATCAGTACAACAGACGAGGAGGCAAATTTAATAACGCCTGCGGCATCGCGCACTAACTTGCCCGGCTTGAGAAGATATACGTCTTTAATAACTTTATGCATTGAAATAATCCTCCAGAGCCGTTAAAAGCACCCTATGGAACATTGTGCAAAGTCATCATACGGAATATGCAAAGATGGTAAATGTAGGTGTAAATGTTTATCAAATGTATGGTGGTCGGATTTCTTACCACTTCTTAGTACTCCACTCCCGGACGCGACTTTACACCCTCACCTTCCTTGTATGGGTGGCGTATCTCGCGCATCTCAGTAACATAGTCTCCCAGCTCCACTATCTTCTCTGGCGCATACCTGCCTGTCAGCACGATTTCGACCCTCTCATGCCTGCGCTTCACGATCTCGATGACCCGTTCAAGCGGTATGAGCCCAAACTCAAGTGCCACGTTAACCTCGTCAAGTATTACCAAGTCATACTCCCCGCCGCTGATAGCCTCTCCGGCAAGCTCAAGCGCATCCTGCGCCATCTTCACGTCAACGGGGTCGGGGTTATCCCTGTCAACAAAAGATGCGCGTCCGCACTGCTTTATCGTGAGGTTTTCGAGCTTCTCCGATGCGGCAAGTTCTCCATACTTCATCCCGCCCTTGAGGAATTGTATCATAAAAACTTTCTTTCCGTGACCTGCCATGCGCACCGCAAGTCCCAGAGCCGCGGTAGTCTTGCCCTTGCCGTTTCCGGTATATACATGCACGAGACCCATTTGTAATACCTCTAACCGCCAACCAATATATTTTTATCGATGCGAAATATACGGCTAGGCACAGGGTAGCTGATACTGGGTGTACGATGATGGGTGTACAATGAGAGGTGTGTGATGATTGGTATACGAACTTTTATCGCCGTAGATATCCCAAATGAGATAAGAGATAAACTGAAGGATATCCAGAAAGAGTTCAGCAGGTTCGATGTGAAGCTGGTAGATCCTGCGCTGATCCACATCACCATGAAATTTCTGGGCGATGTGCAGGAGAAGCGCATCAGTGATATAACAGAGGCTCTGGATCAGATAGAATACAAGCCGTTTACCTCGGAGATCGGGGGTGTTGGCGTCTTTCCTAAGCCCGACTATATCCGCGTCATATGGGTCGGCGCAGCAGGGGATTTCGAGCCGCTGCACAGGAAAGTTGAGGATGCGCTCAAGCCGCTGGGATTCGGCAAAGACAGGGGCAGATTCACGGCGCATGCAACCATCGCAAGGGTTAAGAAAATATCTCCGGACGACAGGGCTGCTATTGCCGGTGTTGTTGCGCAGTTCTCGGACTGTAAGCTGGGAAGTATGACCGTGGATGCCGTGAAGTTGAAGAAGAGTACTCTGACTCGAAGCGGACCCATATATGATGATCTTTATGTTAAAAAATTCTAAGGCATGTTCAATGTTGAGCGGGCAAACCCATTTTACAAGCTTTACGCCCATTTTGCGGCAAGCTGCCCCGTTTTTCACATAGGTTAAGCTTTTAAAACTTTAGCATCCTGAAAATAATGCTGCATCAGAGAAACTGCGATGCGTGTCCAACGATTCGAGGTATAGCCTGTATGGATATTAGAAGTATTGAACTGAACAAGGAGGTCCTGGAACGGATTAGACCTTCTGTAGGAGAGAGGAAAAAACTCAATGATGTGTCAGCCCGAATTCAGGAACTCACCAGAAATGCTGCCAAAGAATTGGCTATCGATGCCCATCCCCTGCCCGTAGGCTCAACAACAAGAAATACATGGATATCCGGAGACAGGGACATAGATATATTCATCATGCTTCCTGCCAGCCTCCCAAGAGAGAAACTCGAGGCGCAGGGTATTGCAATAGCAAGAAAGGTTTCCGAGGGGGCAGATCGGCACGAGGAGCGCTATGCTGAACACCCATATGTCCATGCATGGTTCAAAGAATATGAGGTAGACCTGGTACCTGCATACAGTGTCAAGGACGCGACAGTGATACAATCCGCGGTGGACAGGACGCCGTTCCACATGGAATATATAAAGGGGCGCATTGCAGGTCTGGAGGATGAAGTGCTCCTGCTGAAGCAGTTCATGAAGGGCGCCGGAGTCTATGGAGCCGAGCTGAAGATCAACGGATTCTCGGGCTACCTGTGTGAACTGTTGATACTGCACTACAGGTCTTTTAACAACATGGTGGAGAGCGCGGCAGATTGGAAACATGGAGAGCTCATAGACATTGAGGGGAACGGCACCTACAAAGGGGACGACCCGCTCGTAGTAATCGACCCCGTAGATGCAAACCGGAATGTTGCGGCAGCGGTATCGCATGACAGTTTCAGCAGAATGATAGACGCGTCCCGCAGCTATCCGGGATCGGCAGGGATGGAGTCATTCTTTCCGCCGGAGCCGGAACCCCTGACTCCTAAAGAACTTGAAGACATACTGAAAGAGCGCGGAACAAAACTGATAGCAGTTAAATTCAATGCTCCCGGTATGGTCGAGGACATACTCTACCCACAGCTAAAGAAGACGGAAAGGAGTGCAGTGGAACTGCTCCAGAGAAACGGGTTCAGGGTGTACCGCAGCACATGCTGGGCGGATTCAGGAACATGTATCATACTGCTCGAGATGGAGGTCTGCTATCTTCCAAAAATAATGCGCCATGCAGGCCCTCCGGTTACGTCCAGGGAGCATGACGAACGCTTCAGGAAAAAACATGCCTCACGCCATATGTTCATAGAAGGTGAGCGGCACGTAGTCGAGATGGTGCGCCCGCACACCAGCGCAGCGGGTCTGCTCGGATCCGAACTCACCTCATGCAGCATTGGTAAAGATATCAATGCAGCTCTCAGGAATGACGGCTGCGAGATCCTTGAGGATGTTAACATACCGCTTGTGAGTGGTTTCGATAAACACATGAGAAAATACTTCGGATAGACCCTGCAGTGAAAATACGGTTAATAGATTCCACAGCAAAGAAGACATTGAACCCTATAGCAAATGTTGGGTTGATAGACTTTACAGTAAAGGAGAAGTGGAGACACGTTAATTGGGGGTTTTCAAGCAGCTATAACTTAAGCTCAACGACTTTCAGATGCTTCCCTATTTCGCATTTCTCGTGAACGTCGCCCAGATCCTTGGTGATGGTGCACCTGTCCCCCCACCTGATGCCCACCGGATGGCACATATCATACATACTGCAGTCAACATGGTCGCACCTTGGTGGTTCAAATGCTATCTGCGACTTTGGAAATGCGATTCTCGATTCAATAGCAGCCTTGACGGGAGCCATGGCAACCTCAACTGCCACCACTCCGGAATCATGGATTGGACAATCATGCAGCGTTTCCTTGATAATTTTCACAATCTTGTAGCGCCGCCCGACATCAAGGTTCATGCAAGTGTTCTTCAGCTTACAATTATCACACTCTGTAGTGGGACCTCTAAATATTAATTCCAGCCCAGGCTTAGCTAACCTGGCACCAACGAGTGTTATGCTCGTTTCAGCATCATCCATAACCTAGCACCCTCATTCATAGCCTAACCTTCTTATCCACAATCATCCAACACCCTGAATAAAGCATAGTACTGTAATCTGATGAACATAATATGTAGATTTCCAAGCCAAAGCCAAAAAATTGTGATTCGAACTACCAATCCTTAAGCTACCGCCTAACATTTAAATATTGCCTTCATAAATTGTGAAAGAGTGTGGATGAGCATGTAGATACAAGCGCAGATGGGTGAGTTAAAATATGGCACAAATATGGCGCCCTGCCAGGGGAAAATACTTTAAATGCATAAAGGTTATATATCCCTCAAGGTCAATATTCTGATCTGCGCAATATCAATTGACTTTGTTTATTGTCATTGCGGGTGGTTACAATTATGGATATAATGGATGCTATCAAAACGCGTAGAAGTGTTCGCAAATTTAAAGATGATGATGTACCTGATGAGGTGCTCGCTGAACTGTTTGAAGCTGCCCGATGGGCCCCCTCATGGGCAAACACGCAGTGCTGGCGCTTCATCGTAATACGGAATAAAGATGTTAAGGAAAGGCTTGCCGGAACGCTGACACCAAAGAATCCTGCATTGAAGGCAATGACTGCGGCCCCGGTGATTATCGTGAGCTGTGCTGAAAAAGGAGTGTCAGGCTTCTACCGCAGCGATGCGGTCACAAGTCATGGTGACTGGCTGATGTTTGATGTTGCGCTCTCGGTCCAGAATCTAATGCTCGCTGCGCATTCAATGGGATTGGGCACGGTTCAGGTGGGTGCATTTAATGTTGAGAGTGTTGATAAAATCCTTGGTTTGCCAGATAACATCGCAGTTCTTACGATGGTGCCCATAGGCTATCCTGCTACCGAAGGGGGCAGCAGAACTCCAAGGAAAGAGCTGTCTGAAATGGTTTTCAGAGAGAAGTACGGTGAGAAGTTCTTATAAGTACCGGCTTCTTCCCATGTGCCGCTCTCATGTACAAGGGAAGTCCATAAATACTCGGCTCCAGGCAGCACACCCATATCTTTTGCACGGCTTACCATCACAGCACACCATACACATGCTGCATAAACCTGCTGCAGCTTTACCATACATGTCTTTCTCAGCATACAGGGGTGTTACGGCTTAGCATATAGGTTTACTATATACTACACATGTACAGCCCTCACCATACGGGTCTCGCAGTCTTGTTGGTGAGCCCGAACACGTTATGCATGCGGTTGTACAGCTCTCCAACCATCTCAAAGCCTGATGCGAATGCACCAAGTCCCGAAGAGATCGTCGTGTTGAGTGTACTCTGCTCCACGCGCGCGCTGTGATTCATGAGATATGTCAGCCCTGACGTGCCGTTGGGCGGGCCCAAGATATCTGGTGCATTATCCACGGTCGTATTTACAATACGTACGGTCTGATCCTTTAGGTCACTCTCGTTTACCAGCATATCAATGGTCTGGTTGCTCTTTATATTGGACCAGTAAAAGAGTCCCAATATGCTGTTGTACAGGGAGTCTTTTGTCTCGGCACTTCGCGTAGTCATCGATGTAAAGAATATATCCATAATGCTGTAGATGTAACCTGTCTGGCGGGTGGAGTTGTCTGCCAGATCCATTATACTTGGGTTGTCTGCAGGTCTCGCAGCACATTCAGCGGGCAACGCGGCACCTAAAAGTAGAACAGCTACCATCACACCCATTATGCGGTTCTGAAACTGCACACCCTGATTGAAGCACACCATACAGCTTTCAACACCGACCCTTTTGTATCCCACTTACCCCACTTTTATTATCAGCTTTTACCCGCTTTTTTATACCTATGCCATATCACCATATACTCTGGTCAGCCCAGCCGAATACTTCCGAAAGCCTTGACATCAGACCTCCCACCATCGGTATCGCATTATCCAGCACGCCGAGGGTCTGGTTCAATCTTTCCTTCATCAGCGTCCTATTAGACCTCACGCTGTGGTTGAGGAGATATGCTAATCCTGACGTGCCGTTGGGCGGGCCTAAAATATCCGGGAGACTCTCCGCAGTTTCATTGAACAGGTCTGTGGTGTTCGGACGCGATTCGCTTTCATTCGTTGCCATTGCAAGCTGCTGGTTGCTTTTGAGCATGGACCAGTACATGAGGCCGAGCATATTATCGTAAATATCGTTTACATTACTGCGCGTTCTTATGGATGTTACTGTTATGTTCATGATATCAAAAATATATGTCGCCTGCTTGGTATTGTTGTCTATAAATTCCATTATGTCTGGATAGTCAGACGGTCTGGTAGATGCACTGCACATCGGGATTGCGTTCGGCATCAGGAGTGTGAAGAGGAGCATTACAAATATTGCCGATCTTGCATCCAGTGACATGGTATATTCCACCCAACTTAAAAGTCAAGTTCCAGCTTAAAGTTCATTATACGGCATTTTTTAAATGCCATACTATTCCAAACTGCCGATCTATATTTTATGGGGTTAGTTTTATATTACCCTACTCGTTTTATAATATACATATCTTCTTGTGTATAATTTATACTGTTCATTAATTATAAAACTAATGCCTAGCGCTCAATATCCTTAAGTAATACCATGGCATGGAATATATACCCTTAAGACTCGATGCCCTGCTCAGGCTATTTCCGATGTCAACCTGTTGCATTGCAATCTAACGCCATTCGTCATGAGAGTGTGAGTATATAGGGTGCATATTGAGGGTGCATATTGAGGGTGCATATTGAGGGTGCATATTGAGGGT
>JAUWIL010000061.1 GCA_030605385.1 Methanobacteriota archaeon | reverse complement strand
TCTTTGTTAACTTCTCTGGAACAATCCTTTTTATGTTATCCAGTCTATCAAAATGTTTATCGTAAGAAATGATTTCTTTTATATCATTCTCTACCATACATTGATATGCTAAGGCGTCATCAAAATCCAGACCATGCTCTTTTATATGAGAAGTCGCTCTTATCTTGTCGGTCAGCATCATGGATTGTATTCTTAATCCTTTATATTTAAGCAATGATAAAAGGAATGTGGCTATCTCTTTCCACCCTAATTTATAGTTCTCCATCACCACTACGATGGAATCAATATGAAAATCTGTTATTATGCCATGCAGCGCTCCTTCCTGAACTTTTTTCAATACTGCTTTGCATCTTTCCCCCTTTGATTGTCCGAGTAACACTTCAAGAAAGATATTTGCATCAATCAAATACATGTCTAGCCCTTATCTTTGATGCTTCATGCTGTAATTCAACGCCAGATTTGCTTGCTTTTAACATACCCCATATTGCCTCTACGGAATCCTCTATGACTTCCAATTCTGTCATCTTGTAAACACTCTTCATCCTGGTTACCCATTCTTTTAGTGCCTCTCCCGCTGCGATACTTAAAGAGCCCCTTTTATATCCGAAAACTTCCATCGCGGTTTTCCTGAACTCTTTCTCAATCTCGTCAGGCATATATACTCGAATAGTACCCATCACACATCACTTAATGCCTTAAGGCATAAAAGCCTTTTGGACTTTTGTGTAACAGAGTTTTATACCTCCCGATAACCGGTGAGATATACCAGAGCGAAGCTCTGGTTATCCCGCGGAAGCAAAGCTTCCGCAAGATATAGATAAAAAGGCTCACTCCATTTTATTAGAGTCTTTAGGGCTTAATGGGTGTGGTAGGCCCCACTTCACCCGGTCTTTGAACTGCCACTTCTCAACTCTTCGCTCAGGCCGTATATCCACACATCATCCTCGGAATATACTTTTACATAGTATTCCTCATCAAATAACCTGACATCTACATTTGGATATGCCCCGTAAAACCTCTTGAACGGCGGTCTGGGGGGGTTTGACATTGTCTTATTTGAGGCGTATATCAGGGTATTATCATATGCTTGCAATATGTCTGAAAGGCTCTTGAGTACTGGCGGGCTGGTAGGATCTTTTACCATGGATATTGTATTACTGCTCCTCCATGCATCCTGCCCAGGCACTGACGCGGGATTCGAGACCTTCAGCCCTGTTAGCGGGTATATCCACCCGCCTGTTGAGTCAAGATTGATAACCACCGCATTATCGAAGTTCTGCTCCTTGAGCCACATCATCGCACTATAGTCACTATCCGGGAGCGCCCATGATTCATCATAGCTCAACAATACGGCTGTTGTTGACAGCACCCCCATAATCATAAGAGGGATTGCAAGGGACGCGGCTGCTTTATTTCTATCGATATTCAGGTGCGTGAGCTGGACATATGCCGCATGAGCAGTATATCCTGCAAGTATGCCCAACGGCAGGTAAAGCTGGTTCAGTATCCGGTCAGCTCCGGTGCCGAAGTGATACACCCCAGTATCACATAGAATGAACATTGCCAGTATTGCAGCCATCCATGATACCGACAGCCTGTCCAGCTTATTTCTATGGAGCACCGCTATTATTATGCCCGGGATTGCAAGTACTGCCGGATACCACCTTAACATATAACCTGATGCGGATTCCGTATCACTGAAGATCTGCGATAAAAGGTATGGCGTGTGAGGTGCTGCACCTATTATGTCAAATCCAATGACTGCGGCAATGCCTGCTGCAGCAATCAGCGTAGAGTACAGAAGATACTTTCTGTTTAACAGCGATTTTTCCACGGTTATCCATATGAAAAGAACTCCTGCCAGATAAACCATGAATCTGGGGTGGGTAATTATTATGCCGACTGCAAGCATTGGCAGAACATATCTATTTACATTCGACCTTTTCATTGCCATACCCATTATTGCGGCTGCCATCAACATTTCGCCAGTGAGAGCAGGATATCCTGCCCATATAAGGTATGCAGTGTGCTGGATGAATAGTATGGACACCGCAATCTCTGCATACAGCGCAATCTCTGATTGGCTGCCGTCAGTTTCACGTACCAGCCCATATATCAGCAGAGGTGTCATACTGGCTATGGCTATGGGCACTATCTGTATCAGGCTCATCATATCAATCTGCAGCAGCATCGCCCATAGGTAGCTGTATACATGGAACGCTTTTGGATAGTACTCCCAGTTGGTGCCAAGCGGATAGATGCTTACAGGTACCTGCCCCCCGTCCAGCAGCATTCTTATTATGGATGCGTGCCCGACCGAGTCGCCTGCTGCCCATAGACATATGCGATCAAACATCAGGAGTAGCAGTAAGGTATACACTCCTGCAATTCCAAGCGCTGCAACATCACTTCTCTCAAGCTTTTGCTTGATCAAGATGCCTGCGTTTTTCGGGGTGATATGCCTTTTTCCAAGCTCCATGTACAGCCACGTCAGACATAAGAGTGTAGAAATAGTTTGTATGACTGCAGGCTCGACTCCAACCATATTTGATGCAAGCCCTGTTATAGATAGGATAGTATAACCCGTTGCAAACGATAAACCTGCTCTTGCTATCAGGTTGCTCTTTCCCGTGGTTGCGCGAAGTATCAGCGGTGCACCGCAGATCATGGTTGCGGCAGTTATTACGAGTAGGTATAAAATATTGGCAATTATCAATAGGAGACCTTCTTTGCTGCTTGCAATTTTCTTATGTTGCGGAACGTAGGGTATCTACAGATGTGTAGAATTGTGGAAGTGGATTTATATATGTTACCGTTATTCCTGATTTTAGGCTGAGTTTTGTGTTTGGAGTGATTGCCTGATGGGTGTTGATGTTGAACTTGGTGCTGGCAGGAGAAACCTGCCGATGACATGTCTGAAAAACCTATGGTTTTTCATACGGTTGCGGAGCTCCGCTCTGCAAACAGCACTCAAGATTCTAATCGGCATCGGAATCATCATATATCTTGCCTACACATTTGATTTTAAAGCTGTTCTAGCTACCCTGTCATCTGTCAACCTATTTTTCATATGTCTGGCTGTTATTGTTTACAGTCTCACGGTTCTTGTGCTGGTACTCAGGTGGCGCCTCATAGTATCCAGACTCGGCGCTGACATACCGGTCAAAACAGCATACCAGGCTTTCATGGGCAGTTTTCTTTTATCGGATATATCTCCTGCGCGTGTTGGCGACCTGTCCCGCCCGCTTATGGTAAGAGATTACATCGATGTTGACCGCGGTTTTGTATCTCTGGTCCTCGACCGCTATACGGATATTCTAAGCATGTTATTTCTATCAATCTGCGGTTTTCTGCTGCTGTACTCTAGCAGGATCATAGTAGGCAGTACCGCAATCATCCTTGCATTGTCCTTGCTGGTGCTTGTATCTCTTGTTTTGGCAACCTCTCTGCTGTTGTGGATTCGCAGAGAGAGGATGATCGGCTTCCTGGTCAGGCTGATCGACAGAATCGAATCACGGCACTCTTTCAGGGGCATTGAATATGTCCGCTCATTTCTATTGGGCTTTGATGAAGGGGTGCTTGCAATAGAACGCCCGCACAGGCTGCTCGGATTCTGTTTTGCCGTGACCGTGTCAGCATGGGTTATGCATACTTTGCGCGTTACTCTAGTCCTGCACGCTGCCGGTTCAGGCGCGCCGTTCATATTCCTTCTGTGCCTGCTCCCGATAGTCAGCACTCTGGCTCTTGTCCCTGTTTCCCCTGGCGGATTGGGATTCGTTGAGGGAGGCTATGTTGCAGTGATGCTTTTGTTGGGCGTGCCCGCCCCCATAGGTCTTTCAGTTGCACTGATCGATCGCGCCATGAGTATCACGTTCCATGTTGTTGCAGGATTCGGTGGAATCAGGAGGTTATGATACGTGTGGGTTGACCGCGCGTTGTTAGTCACTAATATCTTTTTCAAAAAGGATGTAAACCAAGCCTGGCTTTTACAAAACATATATATCGGGTGCATATAAATCTCTGGTTCAGGCATGACGCTTGTAGATTCTATCATTCTTGGAGTTATGCAGGGCTTGTTGGAGTGGCTGCCCGTGAGCAGCGAAGGACAGCTCATGGTGGCTATGATTTCGTGGCTTCACATAAGCGCTTCCAGTGCTTTCTCACTGGCTATTTTTCTACACCTGGGGAGCGCATGTGCAGTCATCTTGAAGTTCAGGAATACGTTCTTCGGGATGCTGCGCGACATCCGGAATTCGGTTTTACTCCGCCTAGTGGTTATTTCGACCCTGTTCACGGGAGTTACCGCTGTACCGTTACTGCTCCTTATCAGAGGGTTTTTTGATGTTGGTGAGTGGGCTGCCATTTTTATCGGCGTCATGCTGCTGGCTACTGGCTTGATCTTGAAGCTTCAGAATCACGGTGGGCTGAAGGAGTTAGATGACATCTCGCTTTTTGATATGGTTTTGCTTGGCATGATACAGGGATTTGCAATCCTGCCCGGCATCTCAAGGTCGGGCGTTACCGTTACTACCCTGCTGGTGCGCGGCGTGGAGCAGAGGTTGTCCATGACGATATCCTTCCTGATAAGTGTGCCCGTCATCATTGGTGCGGTAGTATTTGAGGGCGCTTCCAACTCTTTTGCGGGCATTTCTGCCGTTGATGCTTTTGTGATGTTTGCAGTATCTCTGGCAGTGAGTTATGCAGCTATGGATATTCTTTTGAAACTTGCCGAAGAAGTGAATTTCTCCAATTTCTGCATTATACTCGGTTTAATCGCAATCGTGTTATCTCTCGGTCCGATAATGGTTGCTGGTTTTTAATTATGGGCTCTGGCATCATCTTCAGAAGCGTTCTCCCCCCGCTCCTGCACCCTGAGGCGGATTACTGCAGTGACGACAGTCATAACGAGTATGAATCCTGCGATTGCCACCAGTATCGGCTCGATCCGGATGCCCCACGGCGTATAGTTCAATCCGAACCCTATGAAGACGGTTACGAATATGCTCAATCCGAGACTCAGGGCGATCCGCTCTATTTCATCAAGATCATCCTTTCCGGGAAATAAGGCAGACATCATAACATATCCGGGAAGAAAGAGCAGCAGGGGGAAGCTCAGCACTGGTCGCAGTATAGTCTGGTTGATTGGTGGTACCATAACTGCTGCCATAGCTAGTATCGTGAGAGCCGCCACTACAATCAGGTCTATCATACTATCAAATTTTTTAGCCGCCTGCTCACCGGACATACAGGTTCTTGGTTGTATTTGAAGGATTATAACCATTGCCATACAATGAAATGAGATTCGGAGATACTTGGAAACTTTTAAATTTGCACAGAGATTAGTTATTCACTGTCATGCATACTGCATTTAGATCGATCTACAAGGCACACAAGTTACTTCTTCCATCGGCGCTTGTTTTTCTCCTGGCTCTGGGCATTCGCCTTCTCAGCTGGAACAGCGTGTTCTCTGGCGGTGCCGTACTTTTCTTTGGGTATGATTCGTATTACCATATGAGGCGCGTCTTTCTGGCTCTGCTTGACTTTCCATCGATTTCACTGCACGACTCCTATATGGCATTTCCATATAACCCGGTAATGAAATGGCCAGTTCTGTACGACGTTGCAATTGCCTTTGTATCATTGATCGTGGGTATGGGTAAACCGGATGCAAGTGCTGTTGAATTTATTGGTGCGCTGTTTCCCGCAGTCATTGGAGCGCTGACGGCTGTTGCACTTATTTTTGTAGGTAGTGAAATTTTCGATGACATCCGGGTTGGTTTCGTCAGTGGTCTCATGCTTGCTGTGATGCCAGCACATGTTAACCGCAGTTTAGTCGGCTGGACTGATTATGATGCTGCCGAGACCCTTCTTTTTGTGTTGATTTTGCTTTTTTTACTGAGAGGTCTGCGCGCCAGTAGAAATAGTTCGAGTATCGGTGATTTTGTCTTCGGTATCACCGATAAAGGTAAGAAGGAGACTCTATTTGGCCGCCTGAATTATTCTGGTCCGTTCTGGGGCGTGTTGTGTGGCTTTACCATGGCATGCCTCATATTCACGTGGCTCGGTTCTCTGATATACATAGGAATAGTAGCGCTGTATATTATCATACAGTTCATTTTCGACTACATCCATGGCAGTAGGTCCGATCATTTGTTGCTGCTGGGCGTCTCAGCCTTTGGATCATGTCTTTTATTTATACTACCTGTCTTCCTTGTTGTTGAATGGCTTCCATTCTTCTATGTTCTATCCATGCTTGGGATTTTGTTTATTACATTGTTTTTTGGTTTACTCGCTCGTTTTATGCGTCAAAGCGGTACCAAGATTTACATTTACCCAATCATTGTCATAGTTACCATCGCATCTATGTGGTTTATTCTAGATTACCAGATGCCCGAATTCAGGCACGGCATTGAATATCTTTTCGGCAGCTATGAAATCATGTCCACGATCGGCGAGGCTCGTGCCATAAGTGTTGAAGGATTCTATGATCATGTTATGACCTATTTCACGGCAGCCTTTTACATCTTCGCTGTTGCGTTTGCAGCATACTTCGGGCGCACATTATTCCGGCGCGGCATGCACTCGTATGACATACTGCTCCTGATCTGGTCACTGGCAGCCCTCATATTGATGCTGATGCAGATACGCTTTGCATGTTTCTTTTCTTTGATAATCTCTATATTCTGCGGCTACGCTTTCGTGGGCCTGCTGGACCTTATAGAGTTTGACCCGGGACTGGAATTGTTCAGCAGTAAGAATAACTCCGACAAGAAGCCTGTAGATAAGATTAAGCTGAACAAGGCAAGGTCGCGAAATAAAAAGGTGAAGAAGAGCCGGAAGGGCGGCAGCAGTTCCAGAGGTGATAGATACGCAAGGCACCGCTCTGACGCAGTTCTTTCGGCTGGCATGCTGGTATTCATAGCCTTGATATTTTTTGCCCCATGTGCGGCGCAGAGCTTCAGTATAGCAACAGGCGGTACGCATATAACGAGGGACTGGTACGATTCCCTCGAGTGGATGCGCGAAAATACGCCTGAGACAAGTTTCTACTACGAGCCGGAAGAGGGCATTCCGGAATACGGCGTTATGAGCTGGTGGGATCATGGCAACTGGATAGTTTACGTTGCGCACCGTCCGGCAGTTGCAGACAATTTCCAGCATGGAGCCGCGGCATCATCAAAATTCCTGACGGCGCAAAACGAGTCTGAATCAGATGGTATTGTAAACAGGCATGAGGTTCGCTTTGTGATAGTCGACGACCGTACAGGCTATGGTGTTGGCGACCACATGCCGGAAGACTTCGTGTTCAGCGCTGCTGCAAGGACGGCAGGCGAAGACCCATACTCGTATTTCAATTCATTCGATGTCCCCACTCCATGGGGATATGCCCCGGTCCGGCTGCTTAACAGCAAATATTACAATACGACCTATGCCCGCCTATATCTTTTCGACGGCTCAGATACCACCACCCCCGTAAATGACCGTGTAGAAGGGCTGGCACATTACCGCCTTGTGCATGAGTCTGGGGGCAGGTCTGACCTGATGGTTGAGAGTGTTAACATATCCAATGTAAAGATTTTTGAGTTTGTGGAGGGGGCGCACATAGTCGGTTCATGCGCTCCGGGTATGGAAGTAATGGCAAGTGTTGAGATTCTAAGCGATCAGGGGCGTACATTCAGGTATGTCAGCACTGCGATGTCAGATAATGGCGGGATGTTCAACATTACTGTGCCATACCCAACAGAAGACTCGCCCTACAACTGCAGCGCAGTTGGTGATTACGATGTAACCTGCGGCAGCGCATCAATTATAGTTAGTGTAAGTGAGGATGATGTGCTGGGTGGAGGCATTGTGTCCGCAGGTTCGCTTAATCAGGGACCAGAAATCAAAGCTGCCGCCCCCAGAGTAGTACGGAATATGACTGTCAACGGTATCTGGACTGTCGATGTAGGGAGTGATATTTATGTTCCAATAGCGTACGGAGATGATCAGGTTTATGTCAGTGGAGCCAACGGCATTCTCAGCGCGATTGATGCAGATAACGCCCGGATAAACTGGACCTACTCGCCAAGGATTGGCATCCTCTCGCCGCCATCTTTTGGTGACGGATATGTGTATGTTGGCAGTGGTGCGGGTGTGCTGGACTCAGTCCGCAGTACCAGTGGAGCGGGGGTGTGGAGAGATTCGTTAAGTGTAATCTCCTCAAGTGTTGAAAATGGAATAAGGGGCGGAGCAAGCATCTCGAATGGAACTGTGTACGTGGCCTCCAATGATCACCGCATATATGCAATGGACACTGCATCTGGCAGGCTTAGGTGGTATTATGAGCTTGACTCTGAAGCAGTTTCCAGGCCGCTTGTTGCAGACGATACCGTTTATATCACATCGTATCGGGGAGGTGTTTACGCTGTAAAGCAGGGCACTCAACTCTGGTCAAAGAATCTGGGTGTGGACATATGGTCATCGCCAGCCATTGCGGATGGAATTCTCTATGTTGGCGCGCGTGACGGGAAAATATATGCTCTTGATGCAGATAACGGCGATGCTGTCTGGTCATATGAGACTGGCTATTATATCGATAACTCACCTGTGGTTGTTGACGGAATTCTATATGTGGGGTCATATGACGGTAAAGTGTATGCGCTCAATGCCGAAAATGGTGAACTTATCTGGAAGACTGATACTGCATCACCCGTGTACGTTTCGCCCGTAGTTTACAATGACCTGGTGTTTGCAGGAACATGGAACGGCGGATTGCATGCAATTGACGCAAATTCTGGAGATATTCTTTGGAGCGATAAGTTAGGTGGAGCTGTAACCGGTATGATGCTTGATGGAGATAGGCTGTTTGTTGGGACATCCAAGGGAATTGTGCATGGTTTTTCTGTTGAGTGAATGGCCCCATTTCAACAGCATAGAAAACTCATACAGCGTTATGTATGTTGGCGCAAGATGAATATCTCGGAGTTAATGACGTATCGATAAATAATCTTGATTGAATTACTGCGTTCGTTTACAGTATACAACAGATTTTTAAGGTTTGGAAGCTGACTTAATGCCGGTTGGTGCACGCAAGTTTTGGTTAATCATGGAGCGATTTTGATGGATGAAAAAAGAGTGAAGAGGTATGGAGATAAAGTTAATCTGATCGTAAAAAGAATCGACGAGATAAGCGAGTGGGTGGATACCAGTCTCGAAGATTTCCTTGATGATGAGAAGACAAAACTTGCAACCTACAAAGCATTTCAGGAGATAGCTGAAGCATCCATGGACATAATAGCGATGATGTGCAGGGATTTGAAGCTAGTTCCGAAGGATGATTATACAAACATAGGAAGCCTGGGAGACAAAGTTATCTCCAGAGATATAGCGAGAGCTCTGACCCAATCAAATGGATTGAGAAACAGGTTGGTCCATATGTACAATAAAACGGATGACTCGTTGGCACTTGAAAGTATGAAAGAGCTGCTGCCTTCGATCGAAATTTTTGTTGAGGATGTTAAAAAATGGATACAGGGGATATTGAAAGGGTAAGGGAAGATTTCAAATTTCTGTTTGATGACGTTCTGGGGATTGTAGTTTACGGCTCTGCTGCCAGAGGAGAAGAAAACGAAAGAAGCGATGTGGATATTTGTATAATAGCCCCGGATAGAGATGGCGCAGATATTTTCAAGAAAACTCTTTCTTTAAACTATGACATCAAAATATTTGAAGAAGCCCCATTGTATCTAAAAATCGAGATCATAGAGAATCATGAAATAGTTTACACGAAGGACGTCTATGAACTCTATGAGTACTTCTACCACTACAGGAAAGTGTGGAAGGATCAGGAGCATAGGCAGCGCTTGAGCGGTGAAGATGCTCTGCACATGTTCAGCTGAACCGGTAAGATGTGCTTGAGGTGCCTGTATATTGCGGCTTGCACATTGCAGCACCCACATTGCGAGCTTCTACATTGCAACTTACATATTACGGTACGGCTTGCACATTGCAGCTTGCATTTTATATTGAAGCCGCATCTCCAGCCTTTTGAATTGCGCTCATTCTTGCCACTTATTCTTACCTCCTATTCTCACTTATTTTATTTGTTATAATAGTGCTGACAAACTATTAAAATATAAATAGTTTGAAATACATTAAATGCACGTATCTGGATCGCGGCACACGCCCGATTCGAATAATTGTGTATGCCATATTGCAATGTGTATGCCATATGTAATCCGCCTGTACGCGGTCCACCACGTCATATACGATCGATCCACGAGTATGCAGCCTACCTTGTATGCAGTCTACCACGTCATATACGATCGATCCATCCGTATGCAGCCTGTGCCTGTACGTGGTCTATCTGTATACACAGTCTGCATGTATGCAGTCTATCTCCGTGTGTGGTCTACCGTAACCATACCGCACGGCGTGGTGCGCCATCACCCGTGCTCAACTTACCCGGGTGCATAGGTGCAGTGTTCAGGTTATCTGGTGCATAGGTTAATACTCGGATACCCGGTTGAAGCCGTGAACAACCCGCTGAATGCGGCTCGGAACAGAGGTGCAATTAACATGAATGCAAGAATGAAGATACTGGCATTGGCAGTCATCATAACTCTGCTTTTTGGTATATCGGTTGCAGATGCATCCATTCCATCGTTTATTAATCTACAGGGAGTGCTTAGAGATGACAATGGTCAGCTGCTTGACGGCATGTACAACGTCACATTGAAAATCTACAATGTTAGTACTGGCGGAACTCAATTGTGGAGTGAGGCGCACAGCAGTACAAACGTGAATGACGGACTGCTCGACATCCTGATGGGCAGCCAGAATTCGCTCGAACAGCTCCCATTCAATGAGTCGTACTATCTTGAAACCGTCGTTGAGGGTGAAACGCTGAGCCCGCGCAGCAACATCACATCCAGCGGGTACAGCTTCAATGCAGGGAGCGCCGAGAACGTGAGCTGCGTGGATTGCCTCGGCGCGGAGCAGATAGAGGACATATATGTGCAGAAGGGCGGGGATGTGATGACAGGTGCCTTGCAGATGGGCAGCAATGATGTCAATGGTTCGGGGAATATCAACTCTACGAGTTTCTACCAAGGTGGAAGTTTGTTAAGTGCATTGTACTGCACGCTTACTGGCTGCACGATGAGCGGAGACTTAGCTATGGGAAGTAACAGCATTACTGGTGCTGCCAATGTTAACTCCACCAATCTCAGCGGGAACATAACATGGAACAGCATTTATAACTATCCTGTT
>JAUWIL010000035.1 GCA_030605385.1 Methanobacteriota archaeon | reverse complement strand
GTTCCCCTGAACGTGGGCTCGTGCATCCTGGGCGAGCAGGCGGCTACAATAACCCTGTCAACCCCAAACTCCTCTATGTCATCCTGTATCAGCTTCTGCCCAGGGTCAGCGCACATGTAATTGTAGTTTCTGGCTACAGCAACACCGGGCAGTGTTTTTGCATACTCAACGGTTTGTTCAACATCAACAGCGGCGGCTATATTCAAACCGCAGTGACAAATGTAAACGCCGATCTTCACAGGCAACAACTCCCTAACATCACCCACCTGTGCTGGTTATTAACCCATTAGATGCAGATAGCCGTCAAGTCCAAGTTCAGTCATCTTCGCCTTTGTCGGGTGACCCTCACCGTCAAGTCCTCTAAGCTCGTAATACTTATCGAGCATTTCGTCCAGCGGCACCACTCTCCCCTTGCTGCCGCCTTCTGGCATGGGTTCCTCCAGGAACCTCCTTGGCAGAGTGTCATCCTTGCGGCTGAATCCGACCGCGGCGTTGAATGCTCGCTCCAACGTGTATATCCTGTCCCCAACGTTCATGTAATCCTCCTCAGAGAACTTGAAGCCTGCTGCAGCCCCAATCATGGAAGCCCAGTCCTTAATGCCTGGAGCCAGATTAATGAACACGCATAAGAGTGCCGAGTTCGACGTGCTCATTAAATCCTGGTACAGCTTCACAAAAAGCGGCTTATCCTCGGTTTTAAAGCGGTCAACCATAGCCGGTAGATCCGGATGCGGCGTAGGAACAGGTGCGCCCGATGCTTCAGGCAGTGCAGTGTAGGCTCTTAGATGGCATCCCCCGCGATTGGATGTCGCATATCCGAGCGCCTGACCCATAAGACCGCGCGGATCGTATGCAGGCAGCTCCATACCCTTAACATGCATTGCGAAGAAATCAGAGCCCTGACCTATCTCCTCAGACATTATCTTGGTACCTTTGGAGGCTAAGGTGCCGATGCCTTCACCGGTACCGATCTTTCTAATAATCTCAAGCACAGCATCCTCATTACCGAAATTGAGTTCAAGTCCATCGGTCTGCTCCTTGGTGATGAATCCCTTCTCATAGCACTCCATCAAAAACGCAATTGAATCAGCACATGATATGGTATCAACACCTGCCTCATTGCACAGAAGGCTTGCCTTTGATATACCCTCGATATTGTCTATTCCGCAACTTCCGCCGAATAGTCCCACAGTCTCATACTCAGGCCCCTCACCATATGCCCCGGCATGCTTTCCATCTTCAATCTTGATAAGCCTGCCGCAAGCTATTGAACACGACATACAGCCTTTTCGGTATTTGAGTATACTATCGACCATCTTTTCTCCGCTGATGGCACCTGCACCCTTCCAGTATCCCTCCTGGAAGTTTCTGGTCGGGAATACGCCCGACATGTTCATGAAATTAACATTGCTGCTGGTGCCGAAAAGATTCATAACCCCACCAGGCTTAACAGCCATCGCTGCGTTGACAGTCTTGCGAATGCGTCCGATGGCATCCATAAAAGTTTTCTTATCTGCAATCGATACTGCCTTACTGCCCTTTGCCAGAATTGCTTTGAGATTCTTGGATCCGAACACTGCACCGACGCCGCCGCGGCCGAGCGCTCTCTCATCGTTCATCACCAGAGCGTACCTGATCATTCTCTCACCGGCAGGTCCGATGCAGGCAATGTCAAATCCCTTATTCTCGGGCTCGCTCAACATGGCTTTCTCGGTCTCGATTGTATCCATTCCCCAGTACTTTTCAGCAGACTTAATTTCAACCTCTGAGTCATCAATCTTGATATACACTGGATCCTTGGATGCGCCCTCGATTATGAGCGCATCATAACCAGCATATTTGATCTCAGAACCGAGCCGTCCGCCGCATATTGAGTCCAGTATTGTGTTCGTGAGTGGGGACTTTGTTGTTGCAGCGTATCTGCCGCCCATTGGGGCAAATGTGCCTGTAAGCGGCCCTCCTGCAATTATGATCTTGTTCTCCTTCTTCAGGGGGTCTGTCTTGGGATTGACCTCATCACACATTATCTTGACCCCAAGACCTCTACCGCCAATATATTTCTGCATGACCTCTGTGTCAGTACTCTCGGTGCTTATAGAATCTAAAGATAGATTCACTCTGAGAATCTTACCCATGTAAGCGCATGAACCAGAATTCATAATGTCAACTCCTCCAGCAAAAATGCAGTGAATGGTATTCTACCCTGTTCTCATCCATATGCCTTTATGCTTTATAGCTAAGCTCTAGTTACCTATAGTTAAATATGGTGAATCCGCTTTATTAGGCGTTTAATAAATCTTTTGCTATTTTGAAATATCCTTATTTTGAATGATTGATAGTGTGGGGCTGGCTACTGGTCTGCAGTTGATGCTGATAAAACCGGTAAAAGCTAGACCAACTCGGGACAAAATATCTATAATATAAAGATTCATAGAATGTATATTAGCCTAACCATGTTAGTATAGCAGGTATAATCCATGTAAGTTTGGAATTATAACAATTTATAACAATTTCGACCTGACCCAAATCTTGTGCTGGAATGTGCTTTTCAGTAGCCCTCGCAGAGCATGGCCCTGCG
This sequence comes from Methanobacteriota archaeon, assembly GCA_030605385.1. Lineage (GTDB taxonomy): Archaea > Halobacteriota > Syntropharchaeia > JAUWIL01 > JAUWIL01 > JAUWIL01. The sequence goes on along the minus strand of JAUWIL010000035.1, from coordinate 14,325 downwards.
AGATATTAATGTGTTTGCTGTGGAGTTTATGCAATGAGAGAAAGACGTGCATTATCCATGTCGGCATTAATGCTGATAGTAGTGATTATAATATCTTTATTCAGTATGTCAAATGCCTCGGCAGCAGCCGGAGAGACCGAAGCCGTTACAGTGATACTGTACCCGGTCGACGACACATACGCTGAATTTTATCGGCCAGAAAAAGCGCTGGGTAACAGTGCATACTTACTGCTCAAGACGGGAGTTTTGAGCGAGCAGCAGATATTCCTGAAGTTCGACCTGTCGGAGCTGCCGAAAGATGCAGTGGTACACTCGGCAAAGATTAAACTTCATTCAATAGCTGTACCTCTTGAGACTGATGTAGGTATATACGCTGTGTCAGATGACTCGTGGTCAGAAGAGACTTTGACATACCGCAACCGACCGGGGAGCATTTCAACCTCGCCAAGCTCAACGGCAAAAGTAAAGATGCCCGGATATTTGGCGACTGAATGGGATGTGTCAAAAGATGTTGCACGGGAACTACAGGGTAATAGAATGTTAAGCATGATGTTGATGGTAGAGCCGACAAGCGCTGGCATTTTCTCCAACATACCCTACACGATGACTTTCTTCTCAAGAGATATGGAGTCTGGTTCAACACCGCTACCTCCAGAGATGAAGGAGTTGTTATCTGGTACATCACCAGCTCTGGAAATAACCCTTACGACAGGAGAGGGGCTGGGATGGATTGGATACCCGCCCGGTGGTCAGACACTCCCGACAAAATTCTGGATTACCATATTATCAGTGCCAGCCATAATGGCAGCAGGATTTTCAATATTCCTGATAATACAGAAGAAAAAAAGTGCACGTACCCCAACCTGATTCTCCAGATACGTGAATATAGATGGGCAAGTTACCCTCGATGCGCTTATACAATATTGAGAGCGAACAAATTCAATTCAAATTACTACCTGCAAACCATTATTTGCAACCGCAAGAGCTTCTGAATAATACACACATACTATCAAATAGAAGATTTAGAGAAGGATAGTAAACTACTACAAACTAAAGTTTGTAGCGTTTACAAAATTGCTTGATGATGTGCTGCATTCATCCCCGTCTTTAAAGGCGGAGCGTTCTGCAAGCAATTTTGTAAAGCCAAACAAAAAGCCAGCAAAAAGTGATGTATATAACGTAAATGGCACAAAAGATGGTATGAGGACATTATAAGAAACAAAAATAGGGGGTAATATTCAGAAATGAGAAGGAAACACGGCGTTCCATCCACATCCAGCAGAAAATTAGATCACCTGAGAATATGTGCCGAAGAGGATGTCGAATCACATTACTCGTATTTCAATGATATTATGCTCATACACGAGGCGCTTCCTGAAATAAATAAAGGTAAGATTGAACTTGAAACTGCATTTCTGGGCAAAAAGCTGAATGCCCCTTTCCTGATATCTTCGATGACTGGCGGTCATCCTGAGACGGCTGCCATAAATACAGCACTCGCTGAAGCTGCCGAGGAACTGCAGATCGCGATTGGTGTTGGCTCACAGAGGGCGGCACTCGAAGATACCAGACAGGAAGAATCATACCGCGTAGTGCGGGAAAAAGCGCCAACCACTTTCATACACGCCAATATCGGCGCACCCCAATTAAGCACACTCGAAGATGATGATATCCAGCGCCTCATAGACATGATAGATGCAGATGCGCTGGCAATACACCTTAACTTCCTCCAGGAGGCGATACAGCCGGATGGTGATGTGAATGCAGAAGGGTGTTTGCATGAGATCGAGCGTATCTGCAAGTTGGCAAGCAAGCCAGTAATCGTCAAAGAGACCGGCGCAGGTATAAGCAGGAGAACTGCCGAGAAGCTTAAAAAGGCGGGCGTGGCTGCGATAGACGTTGCAGGCACCGGAGGTACAAGCTGGTCAGGGGTTGAAGTTTACAGGGCGAGGGGAGTTAAGGATAAAGCCCTGGAGCACCTGGGAGAACTGTACTGGGATTGGGGGGTACCCACACCTGTAAGCATAATCGAATGCAAGACTGCGGGGCTGCCAATCATAGCTTCCGGTGGTTTGCGCAGTGGTCTCGATGCTGCAAAGAGCATAGCGCTCGGTGCGGCACTCTGCGGAGCAGCACTGCCTTACATGAAAGCGGCCATGAAGGGCAGTGATGCTGTGATACGATGCGTCAAACTCATGATGGATGAGCTGCGCGCAGCCATGTTCCTCACCCAATGCATGGATATGAAGGCACTTGGAAATGCCGACCTTGTTGTAACAGGCAAAACAAAAGAGATATTGAATTCTAGAGAGTTTAGTTAAAGCCAGCTGGCACGTCATTTTTGAACCTTGCCGCAGCGCCGTCAGTTGCCAAGTGCACATATATGTACGTTATATAGTATTGCAGTTACATACCATATTTTACTTAAGCAGATAAACATACCATACTTTATTTAGGGAGATAACAAGAGGGTAGAATCAGAATGAGTGACGTAAGAATAGTTGCAGTAGGCGGGTATAATGCAGTAGGGCGGAATATGACTGCCGTACAGATAGACAGAGATATTGTGATACTGGATATGGGCATAAAGTTAGATCGGGTGCAGATACATGAAGATGTAGAAACCGAGAGGATGCACTCCCTTGACCTCATTAAAATAGAGGCAATACCAGACGATACCGTGATGACGGGCATCGATGGAGATGTTAAAGCGATCGTATGCACGCACGGGCACCTCGACCATATAGGTGCCATACCAAAACTTGCACATAGATATAATGCGCCGATAATCGGAACTCCATTCACCATGGCGCTTATATCCCAGCTTATCGCCAAAGAGCAGCGCTTCAAGGTAAAGAACGAGTTAAAGATATTGAATGCGGGGGAAACCCTCGACATTACAGACCGTATAGGTGTCGAATTCATAAAAGTTCAGCACAGCATACCCGACACTGTCTTCGGAGTGATTCACATACCAGAAGGTGCAATACTATATGCGAGTGATTTCAGGTTTGACCGTACGCCGGTACTTGGCGAAACAACTGATATGGAGCGGCTTAGAACACTGAAGAATGACAGGGTTCTGGCAATGATCGTGGAGAGCACACGTGTCAGAGTGCCTGGCAAGACTCCATCTGAACAAATCGCAAAGGATCTCTTGTGGGATGCCCTGCTTGGCACAGAAGAATCTAATAGCGGCGTTATGGTAACAACATTTGCATCACACATAGCGCGCGTAAAATCAATAGTTGACGCTGCCGAGAAAATGGGGCGCAAACCCGTCTTACTCGGAAGATCAATGGACACATATGCAAGAACTGCAATGAAAATGGGAATTGTTGATTTTCCGGAAAATCTTTCCATATGCAGCGATCGCAAGAGCAGGGATGCCAAACTCAAAGACGCCAACAAGAACCGGTGTGACTACTTGCCTGTTGTAACCGGGCATCAAGGCGAGCCCGGGGCTGTTCTGACCAGGATTGCAGCAGACGATACTCCATATAAAGTGGAGTTTGGAGACAAGGTCATGTTTTCGGCTAACGTTATACCTATGCCTCTAAATGCTGCCAACCGCAGTATAGTTGAGACAAAATTGAGAATGAAAGGAGCGCGCCTGTACACAAATCTTCACGTCTCCGGCCACGCCTCCAGGGAAGACCACTGGGAGCTGTTGCGGATGGTACAGCCCGAGTGCATAATTCCAACACATGGGGACCTCAGCATGACAAGCGACTATGCCGTACTGGCTGAAGAGGCAGGGTATATTCTCGGAGATAATATACACGTGCTGCGCAACGGTCAGCAGCTATACTTATCCTAAAGAAGTGAATCCGATGGATCTCATGAGTGAAATTAAAAAACGCAGTGAAATCATAGATAGTGAGATAAAAAGGCTGATGCCAATAGAGGAGCCCAAGCAGCTATATGAAGCCGCAAGATACCTCCTTGATGCGGGCGGCAAGCGCCTTCGCCCCGTAATACTGATGCTGTCTGCTGATGTTGTTGGGGGAGATTCTATGGCAGTATTACCGGCATCCGTATCCGTGGAACTGGTGCATAACTTCAGTCTGATGCATGACGACATAATGGATAATGACAAGACTCGTAGAGGCGTTCGGACCGCTCATACCAAATGGGACGTACCCCTTGCAATCCTTGCAGGAGATGCGGTATTCTCAAAATCATTCGAAATACTGGCACACTCGAACGGTAAAGGACCTGATGCCGAGCGGGTCGTACGATGTATAGAAATGCTCGCCAACTCGTGCATTGAAATATGCAAGGGGCAGTATATGGATATGTCGTTCAGCAAACTTGGCGAAGTGAGTGAAAGTGAATATTTCAAAATGATAGATAAGAAGACGGGAGCGCTGTTTGCCACTTGTGCCGCCATTGGGGGACTGCTCGGCGGGGGCAGTGAAGAAGACGTTTCTGCACTCTGGAATTATGGTGTGCTGCTCGGCAGAGCATTTCAGATATATGATGATGTACTCGATCTTACAACCCCTACCGAGGTGCTTGGAAAGGATAGGGGGAGCGATCTTATAGAGGGCAAAAAAACAATTGTAGCCATACATGCGATGTCAAAAGGGTTGAGCCTGCCTCTGCCCAGAGATGCTACCGAAAAGGATGTAGATGTTGTGATAGACGAGCTGCATAAGATGGGGTCAATAAACTATGCAAACAATAAGGCCAGAACATTTGCGGATGAAGCAAAATCAAAACTGGATGGATTCAGTGATTCTGATTCCAAAGACCTGCTCCTCAAAATAGTGGACTATACGATAACAAGAAAGTACTGACTGGACGAATGTGATATCGCGCCGTAGGATGAATTAGACTCCTCAGCGCTCCACGACTACTTCCAACTTCTCCCAGTTCTGGTCGACTTTCTTCAGGTTTTCCACTACAGCGATCAAAATACTTGAGAAAACTCTCTGCACGAACTCGTTGGCAGGCACTTCCTTGTCATCAAGCCTTATTGATACTTTCTTCAAGTTCAATCATACCTCCAAATAGGAAATTACGCTTATACATTAACACTTACACCTTACTGCTTATACATTAACACTTACACCTTACTGCTTATACATTAACACTTACACCTTGCTGCTTGTACTTTCTTACTTACACCTTAGTACTCACACATTATTACTTACGCTTTGGCGTTAGGCTTTTTCCAAAGTCTTGTAATAAGGCTCTCTCAGCCTAACAGCCTGCCTGTAAGCAAGACGCAGTTCCTCACGAGATAACCCGTTGGCGTCTACAAGATTGTTATCCCTGCACAGACATGGACGTATGTAACCGTCATGGGTTATCCTGAGGCGGTTGCAGTTGGCGCAGAACTCGGAGTTGTCTATGGGGTGCACCACTTCAATCTCCACACCGTCAACAAAGTACTTCCTCCTGCGATGCATATCCCTCGTGCTGGTTTTGGTAGCTCTACTCTCAAGCTCCCTCTCAACATTTATCATGTCAACCTGGTATTCGCTGATACCTCTAAAGTCCATTAATTCGATAAGCTGGAGTATAACGTTTCCATCATACTGCCCTACGTACCGCATCATGTCCTCTACCTCTCCATCATTTACTCCCCTCAACAAGACCATGTTGAGCTTCACAGGCATCATGCCTGAATCCACTGCTGCATGAATGCCGTCCAGAACTTTTTCAAGCATACCGTCCCCGGAACGAGATATGAACTTATACTTTGCTTCGTCCAGCGTGTCAAGACTGATATTAACGCGATCCATACCGGCATCGGCAAGGTCTCCTGCAATTCCGGCAAGCAGAGTACCGTTCGTGGTCACGGAAATATTATCCATGCTGTCAGACACCGATGCGACTATATCGACGAAATCCTTCCTGAGCAGTGGCTCGCCGCCTGAGAATTTCAATTTCCTTATGTTAAATTCAGCAGCAACATCTATTATGTCACGAAGCGCGTCTGCGCTCATATCACGGCTGCTGCATTCCTCTCTATCACCCTCACGGTGGCAGTAGATGCAGTTAAGGTTGCACTTACCAGTCACGGATACGCGCAGGCTGCGTATCGCCCGATTGTAGGCATCGATCAGGATAGGAGTATTACCATCGTCCATCTTGTTTCTCATACGAGATCATCTTGGGGATTGGGATATACTGCACCCATACACGGGCATAAATTTTAAATTAAATCGCATAGCTATTGAGTTTAAGGTAAACATTTACGTAAACCAATGATAATGGTACATTTAACCTTAAAGAATTTACGTAATTGAATTCGCTTATTAAATTCAATAATAATTCCTGCAACTCCCTGTCAGGTTGTAGTCCTTACCATGTTGGGGCATTGCTCAAAACAGCGCCCGGTTCACCGAATACATGCCCCCATCAAACTTGATGAACTCTGAATCTCCATTCCTGTTCATCTCGAGTCCAACGGCTTCCCCCATGCCTTTCTTCGTTTTAGCGTAGTACAGGTGGGATGCGCAGCTGCAGTCCGTAGCCCCGAATCCGTGTATGCCCTTAAGTCTTTGTGCCATCCTCCGCGCTATGGCGCACTCTTCCCTTGTACTGGAGGGTAGTATCAGGGCGCCTGTAATCCTCGCATGCTCCAATAAATAGTCGATATGCCAGTGAATTCTCTTTTCGCCGGCAGATTTGAAGTGCCGCCTCACTCTTTCCGCGATTCCACTCATCGCGGATCCTACATAGGCATAATACCCTTTTCTGAAAAAAATGGTCCCGATGGCTCCAACATCAACGCTTGTGTCATCCTTGAGCCTGACAACCAGTATGTAAGCTCCACTCTTGCCCCCTTTCATGACAAATCAGCTTAAACAGATGTTAACCCCATACTTTCATACCCGACCTACATTTTCACCTACATTTTCATACCCTTCATAATTTTTCTGAAGGGCATCTTACCGCCCCGCAGACCTTTCATTGCATTCTGCATCATCTTGTGGTACTTGAGAAGTTCCCGCACATCCTCTGGAGCGGTTCCCGAGCCCATGCTTATGCGCCGTATGCGGGATGCGCCTATTGTTCTCGGATTATTCAATTCCTCATCTGTCATACTGTCCATGATCACACGATATATCCGTAGTTTTTCCTCAGTCATATCACTGACGTCATCCGTTATGTCAAGTCCCATCCCACCGAGCGGCAGCATCTTGGTTATCTGCCTCATCGGGCCAAGCTTACCCAAAGCCTCAAGCTGCTTGTACATATCCTTCAGGGTGAACTTACCCCTCATAAGAGCATTGATATCGACATCCTCAGGTTCAAGCGCTTCCTCGGCACGTTCGACCAATGACCTTATGTCGCCCATACCCAGCAGGCGCGATATGAAGCGGTCCGGTTCAAACTGCTCAAAGTCCTCTATTGTCTCGCCGGTGCCGATGAAAGCGATCGGCGAGCCCGTCTCTGCAACCGCAGATAATGCGCCGCCGCCCTTTGCAGTACCATCCAGCTTGCTTATGATCACGCCGGTGATGCTCACTGCATCGTGAAACGCCCTTGCCTGCTCGGATGCCTGCTGGCCTATTGCCGCATCCATGATCAGGAATCGGTGATCAGGATCTACCGCCCTGTTGATGTCCTTCATTTCCCTGATGAGGTCCTTCTCCAGAGAGTGACGGCCGGCAGTATCTATTATAATTACGTCATTTTGCTCCAGCTCTGCAAGCCCGTTCTTAACTATCTTAACCGCATTCTTGCTGTCCCTCTCGCCATAGAAAGAGAAGTTGGCACGCTCCGAGAGCTGCTTGAGCTGGTCGTACGCCCCTGGACGGTAAATATCTGCTGCAATCACGGCAGGCTTCAATCCTTTACGCTGGAAATACCTTGCAAGTCGGGCAGTGCTGAGTGTCTTGCCCGAGCCCTGCAGCCCAACCATGAGAATGCGCTGTCTTCCAAGCTGGATATCTGCGCTTTTCCCGACGAATCCTGTCAGCTCCTGGTAGACGATACGTATGACATGCTCTCTGGAACTCATTCCCTCGGGAGGTTTCTCCTTCAAGGCGCGCTCCCGTATCTTGTTGGATATGTTCATAACAAGCTTGACGTTAACGTCAGCCTGAAGCATCGCCCTCTGAATGCTTTTAACCACCTCATCCACGAGTTCCCTGTCAATTCTTCTGGCATTCGCTATCTTTGCCATTGTATCCTTAAGGGATGCTCCAAGTCCTTCCATCACCATCCAGTGCCTCAACTCCATGAAGAACAGTAATGATCGCTGTGCTGATGTCCTCTTTGGCGCTGGCGGTGTAAATGCTTTTCGGGTTAACGGCAATATAAAAAATAGCTGTGTTTGAAACACGCAGTGTTTTATACATGTTTACAGAGCAGGGCTCTGTAACCGTCTAAAAAGCATTGCTTTTTATACATGTTTACAGAGCAGGGCTCTGTAACAGTTTAAAAATCAAAGATTTTTAAACACGTTTGCGGAACGCAGTTCCGCAACCGTATGGAAGCGGAGCTTCCATACATGTTTGAAGGGGATTTCTATTACGCCGTTACGAACATTTCTGCCGTAGCCGGGTCGTACTTCCAATCCATGGGCAGAACGCCGCTGCGCCTGTAGTATTTCTGGAGGCGCCTGATCTTGGATTCGGTCAACTGGAGTGACCTCTTATTATGCTGATCCTTTTTATTGGTCTCGAGGTGCCTGCGGAGTCTTAAGGCTTTTATTATCAGGTCGCGCATATCATCCGGCACTGTGGGAGTGGTCCCCTCCTCTTTCACGATCTGCATTACCCTCTTCCCGGTGACCATCTTTGTACTTGGTATGCCGTGAGTATCCCTGAGGATTATACCGATCATGCTGGATGACATTCCCTTACCCCTTAGTTCAATGATTTTCTGCTTTAGTTGCTCGGAAGTCATGCCAAGCCATTCAGGAAGCCGCTTCTCAATAGGCTTTGTAGAGCCTGACTTTCCCCTGCGCCTTGTATGCATTCTCGCCATGGTAACCAACAATTAAAGCTAATGCCATCTTATAAAGGTTTGCGTTTATAATTGCGTTTCGTTTATAATTGCATTCGTGTCTGAAGGCTCTGCCTTCAGAGATACCTAACGGAATCATAGATTCCACAAGAGTTGCAAAACTACGTTTTGCAAACATAACTGACTGCGATTTAATCTACTGTGTGAGCTGTACCGCAGTAACTCTGTCCGGGTGGGGCTGATGAGCGAAACTGATAAATGCATTTAACCTCCTAAAGTTCCCTGAATTCTTGTGAAATCGAAGATTTCGCAAGACATTTGTGGAAGCATAGCTTCCACATGTCTCGCGGAGCTTTGCTCCGCAAGACAGTCGAACCTTCGGTTCGACAAGTCTGTATAAACTCTTCCAGAGATTGTCAGTAGGTGAAAATAGCAATACCGGGCGGCACAGGTAGTCTTGGAGAAGGGTTGGCGCTGCGCTGGGCGGCGAAGCACGATATTATAGTTGGCTCCCGACAGTGCGAGAAGGCTGAAAGCATTGCAGAGGATTATACCTGCAGATTGACTGATAGCAGGATAAAATGCAGAATGAAGGGGTGCTTGAACCATGATGCAGTGGAGAATGCTGACATGGTTGTGATAACCATAAAATATAATTATGTCCGCTCCACTCTGGGTGCGCTTAAAACATGCTTCACAGACCAGATAGTCATATCACCAATAGTGCCTATGAGCAAGGTTGGTGACAGCAGGTTTTACCTGAGGATGACCTATGAATATTCAAAAGACCTATAATTTGCTTCTCGATCTCTTCGGACCTCAAGACTGGTGGCCTGCAGAAACATGGTTCGAAGTTGTTATAGGCGCAATTCTCACCCAGCAGACCCGATGGGAGAGCGTGGAGCGCGCAATCAGCAACATGAAAAGTCGGGGCATCACGACTGCGGAAGACGTTGTTGGCACTCCTCTGGAAGAACTCGAGGACGTGGTGCGGTGTACCGGCTTCTACAAACAGAAAAGCAGGCGCCTGCTTGCCACCGCGAAATATTTTGCAGAGAACGGGTATGGCGCGCTCAAGAGAAGAAGCATGGGCAGGCTTCGCAGAGAGCTGCTCGCGATAAACGGCATCGGTCCAGAAACCGCGGACAGCATCCTGCTGTATGCGCTTGACAAGCCTGTGTTCGTTATAGATGCATACACAAAGCGCATCTGTGAGTGTATGGGCATGGAACGCACAGATTATAACTCCCTTCAGAAGTTATTTGAGGGCGCTCTTCCGGAAGATGCTGAATTATTCAAAGAGTACCACGCCCTGATCGTGGAGTACGGCAAGCAGTACTGCAATAAGAAGAATTGTGATGGGTGCGTGCTGAAGTCATGTTAAAATTTATTTCTTCTTCCATACCTTCTGCAGATTTGTCATTATCTGCTCTCTGTACATGATGACAACCACTACCAGTACAACAAATACAAGCGCTGATGTAATCCCTACTACGAGAGTTGTATCAATCCCTTCTGGTGTAGGTGTAGTTGTAGGCGTTGTTTCGGGAGCTGCTGATGCTGTGACTGTTGGAGCTGTCGTGGGTGTTGCAGTGGCTATGGAAATTATTTCTCCTGTTACGGCAAAGACAGAAAAGCCAGAAGTCTCTGCGTCGTAGTACATGTACGAACCGTCCTCGTGGGTTATTATAGTGCTTAGCGCACCCCATTTACCACCCGAGTACCTGTTGAGCCTCACGGTGTCTTTGTCGATGTTGTTGCTGCTTATCCAGCTCTGCTTGACCTTGAAGCTGACGGTTGCGCTGCTGACCTCTGTGGATGCAAGATTCTTCAGACTGAGTCCCAGGTACTGGTACACATTCCCGCCACCCGGATCGCTGGTTATATCCGCCGGCTTACCGCCGTATTTGGATATTTCAACCTGCACATTGCTCGTTGCAGACTTTGAGGTTAGAGCGATGCCCTCCACACCGGTGGCATCCGCATCAGATTTGGAGAACGTTACTGATGCCGGCACTCCCGCCTTGATACCCGCAATGGTTTCCTTTGCAACCTTTAGTACGGATACCGTTACCGGTACTGGAGCTGCACCTGTGGTGCCTCCACGACCTCCACCACCAGATGATGGCACTGGAGTCGGCGTCGGAGTTACAATTTCTATTTCCATGCTGCTGATATTATATCCTGTTTTTTCTGCTCTGACTTTTAGCGTTCCTGTGTTTAATGCCTTGAAAATGGATTTTCCCTCTGCGTCTGTATCTCTCCTGACGGGCATACCATCATTGAGGGTGAAATATACCATAGCATTCTGCACCGAGCTTCCATTATTATCCTTGAGTGCAAAGGTTAGAGTCTGGTTAACAAGCGGCTCTGATGGAGCATTGATGACAAGCTCGTCTATACCACTTACAGGATGTAACAGTACTACTAACAGAAACGCCATGACAACTGGCAGCGTTATTTTCATCCTGCACATGCAAATATCGCCTCTTCTTTCTAGTTCACGCTTACCTCCATAGAGGTGTTGTATGAACTTACTTTGTCTCCTAGAGTGCCGCCATCCAGATCATATACATCTGCATACAGCAGGTAATTTCCAGTGTCCGCACCTGGAGAGACTGATAGCATCACAGGAATATCCATTGATTCGCCAGGGCTTAGTTTAACCGTTGCGCCTCCAACCAGTGGATATCCGGTAGTAGAGTGGGTTCCGCTGACCACTATCACAAACCATCGGCTGGTATTGTATTTATTATAGAGCCCTGCAGTGCAATTTAGTATATCGCCCTGACCATAGGATGCGCTTTGAGAAGTAAATGATGTAATGTTGGCAGAGTTGCCAGTTATCAAGTTCACGGTTGCCGTTGCATTATTTCCAATCAGGTCATCTGCTGTTATATTATATACTCCTACGGGCTTACCGGTTGTATTCATCACTGCCTCGAATGTGCCATCTAATTGAACCGCTGCTACGGCCGGCGTAAGTGATGTTGATCCTGATGCTGCCGTTACCACTATGGTTGTGCCCGTCTGCCTGTTCGTAGTACCTGTGACAGTTAGATTGGCACCCACAGGAGTATCCGTTAAGGTGTCAAGTGAAACGTAAGGCGTTTCTACCATGTATGCCAGCACAATATAGGGATCATCGCTGCCTACCTTGGTTGCCTCATCCTCAAGTATTGAAAGAATCTGTGAGCCGTTCTCCTGTGATGCAAAATTTGTTAGATTGGTGTAGTCAGTCGCCCCTTCAACACTTCCGTCACATCTTGATGCTCCATCTCTACCCTTTGACAGTACGAATATCCTGTTGTATGTACCGGTCTTGCTTGTTGCTGTACTTGCCAGCTTCTTGTCGAACGCCTCGTTGCTCACCGAAACTGTATCATAGAGCAGCATCCCATCTGTGCCTGCCCCCTCGCTGTTGAATATCCATACAAGCACGTTGGTCTGAGCACCCGTAGCAGTTCCACTGACATTTATATTATCATCCTTTGCAATTGCATACCTGCTGACTGACGCTGTAAGAGTGGGACTCTGCAGCATTATTGATGTCGATGCATCAGCAGTCTTATACTCGGAGCCCACCATTATGCCATCGTCAGGTACTTCATCACCAGAATCGACAGTACCACCAGTCCTAGTTGCCTCTGGAATTGTTGTTGGCGATATCCACGCTTTTATGGTGTGAGAACCAGGTACAATCGGTCCACTATCTAATATATACTCCCATGCGCCATCTTGGTTTATGTTAACGTTTTGGGTCCATATAACATCGTCTACGGCTATTATAACGTAGTCTCCACTTGTGGCAGTTCCAGTAATCTTAACGTCATATACCACTTGTATATACAACCTTGTCTGTTCCGATTGATGCCTGAAGATTGTTGACGGTTACCAAAGCTTCCTGGTAATAGACAAGATTGGATGCCAGCATCGCTCTGAACCTATAGGTTCCAGATGAGCTTACCCGTACCGTCGCTGTGTATGTTCCATCTGATGCCATGGTTACACTTATAACGTTCTCATCGACTGCTGGCGTTCCAGTATAGAGGGATGTCAGCGCTCTGTCACTTCCCTCCACCTGCCCGATTCCACCCCGCCAAGTAACAGCACTTACGTCACCCACCATTATAGCAAGGTACACGGTGGCGAAAGGCGTTGTTGTACCCGATAGGACTATATCGTTATCCACGAACGTGCTCGTCGGGCTGAGGCTGGCTGTTACACCTGGCTCTATTACCTCGAATGATTGCTGCGCCTTCGGCATCAAGTCCGTTGCAGTCAGCCTTCACGGTCTCTATGCTGAGCGTGTAGGTACCCGTATCAAGTCCGGTTGTGCTGAAATTCGCGCTTACCTTACCTGTTGCAGAAACATCCTTGGAAGTAAAGTCAACACCGGCATATGATTTTATCAGTACTCCGCTCGGGTTCTTCAGCTTCAGGTCTATCGTTGCTGTTAAGCCAGTAAGCGTATTCAGGTTGGTCGTTGCGTTCAGGGTGACATTATCTCCCTTGGCTACGGTTGTTACCTCCTCTCCTGACTTGCCTGACACTGAGCTTGTCACCCATGCCGTCAGCGTTGCGTCCGTGAATGCGAACGAAATTGTGCCTGCCGTACAGGTTGTGTTGTACGTTCCTGAGACAAGTCCCTGGTTGTATGAGTCGAACTGTGTTGTGAATGATTTCACTATGCTGTTCTTACCCACGGTTCCTACTGACTCTAACGGACCTTTGAGTATGCATGATCCGGTCATGCTGTTGAACGTCACGTTCCGCTCTCCTATAACCGCTACTCCATTATCAGCAGGCAAGTTTCTTGCACTTGCGGGTACTGCTATAATTACAAGAGCCATTATCAAAAATGACGTACATAGCAGCGCCATCCTCCTACCAACAAAACCATCCATAATCCAGCGCCCCACTCAAAACCAACGTTATATAGGTTCTCAAACAGCAAATTCTGAAATAGGCCCATATGTAAGATACATAATATGAAAACATTATTTATTATCTATTTGAACGCATATAACTATAACTGTACCAATACATGCGTGCGGATTATGCGCGCACAATAACATCTTATGCAAGCGTGTATATTGCTAGCTCATCCTGGGAAAAACAGATGCCAATACAGTACTTTTATCAACAATAACAAGTACTCATAATAGCTGGTAGAAGTTGTCTGACACAAATTATATCTAGGATAATATATCTAGGATAATATAACCAAATACAACACTGAATGAGATAATAATATAATAGTTATGAGCTGATAATTATGACTAACATGCATGTTATAGTCACCGGCGGCGCAGGCTTCATAGGCTCGCACCTTATAGATCCGCTCCTCAGCAGAGGGGATGAGGTCCTGGTGTATGATAATCTTTCCTCGGG
>JAUWIL010000051.1 GCA_030605385.1 Methanobacteriota archaeon | reverse complement strand
TCCTTGTGATGTCATTGTGTATGCTGGTATTCTTCCGGGATCCCGAACGCACCCCCGAGGGTGATGGTATGCTCTCACCCGCTGACGGCGTTGTGCGATGTGCCGATGAAGACTTTGTAAGTGTATTTATGAACCTGCATGATGTGCATGTAAACCGCAGTCCACTAAGCGGTAAAGTGGTGGATATGGAATACAGAAGTGGCAGCTACAGGCCCGCCTTCAGCAAGGAGAGTGATAACAACGAGCGCGTAATAATCACACTGTCGACTGAATATGGTGATGTGGCAGTCACTCAGATAGCTGGCGCGGTTGTCAGACGCATAGTACCTTATGTCAATATCGGTGATAATGTGAGAAGCGGCGATAGAATTGGTATGATACGCTTTGGTTCCAGGGTTGACGTGACGATACCGGATGGTTTTAGAGCTGCTGTCAGTGCGTGCGATCGCGTACGCGCAGGCAAGACCGTAATAGCAACCCTGGGATAATATATAAAAATGAGGAATGTTCAAAAAATTGTGTAAGATGTCCAGGACATCATTTAGGTTAACCTATCTACGGCAAAAGTAGTAATAAACAATGCCGTCAAAATGGCATATGTGATGGATTGCCGGGTTGATCATGCACCACCAGATTCCATTAGCCGGAAGTGACCAGTATGGACCTAGAAGAGTTATGGCAGATACTTGGCAAAGAGCGTAGATCACCCATGGTCCAGCCGATTCCCGAGGATTTCTACCAGGAAGCGGCAGAGTACATAAAGGAGCTTGAGAAAGAGCGAAGGAACATAAAGGATTTGAGAGACCCTCGTGTGGCGCTCCTGGATGATGAGGTAAGAAGCGCAAGAATGAAGGTCGAGCAGATATTCGACAAGCGTGTAGGGAAGATCATCAGCATTGCTGCATCCGAATCCGGGGATGCGGCACACCTGAAGGGGTTTACTCCGGGTGAGAAAGAGCTGTTCGGGATGTTAAGCAGCACAATATCCCGCGCTAGAAATGAGTTCCTTGGTCCCATCATAGGCTATGCCGACGATACCGGCATGATGGAGAAGGCTGCTGAGAGTGCAGTTCAAGGTACTACTGGTGATAATAAGAATAAAAAGGTTGATATAGCGGTAGACTATAAAGACACAGAAATTACAGGCAGCAGCATATACAATGAATATGCCATAGTTAGAGTATTGCGCGACATACCCATGTTCGTTGGTAACGACGGGCGAAATTATGCGGTTGGCAAGGAGGATGTTGTAACCCTTCCAGATGGTAATGCAAAAGTGCTTACCAAGCGCGGCGGCGCAATAGTAATCAATATGGGTTAATAAAAATCATTGCAGTAAAATAACGCCCAGCAAGATGCCTGAATATGGAGTGTTTGAAGTATTATCTGTATCAATGAGGTTACCCGAATATGAAAATGCCCAAGAGGTTTAGAACTTACTGCCCGTACTGCAAAAAGCATTCAACGCACGAGATTGAAAGGGTTAAGGGTGGAAAGGCATCATCATTGACGAAGATAGTCAGACAGAGGAAACGCCATACCGGTATAGGCAATTCGGGTAAATTCTCTAAAGTGCCTGGCGGAGACAAGCCTACCAAGAAAATCAATGTTAGGTACAGGTGTGCCGAGTGCAAGAAAGCACATACCAGGAAAGGATTCCGCATTTCAAAGTTAGATCTGGTGGAGTGATAATACTAAAATGTATCCTAAAAGCAGATTCCTGCGAGTGCAGTGTAACGACTGCGAGAACGAACAGATAATATTTGGCAGCGGCAGCACCGCTGTTGAATGCGTAGTCTGCGGCAAGAAATTGGCAGAACCCACTGGTGGTAAATCAATCATAAGAAGCAAAATACTTGAGGTTCTCCAGTAACCATGACTGATGAATATGAATATCCCGAAGTGAGTGAGTTAGTAGTATGCACTGTTAGAGAGGTCATGAACTTCGGGGCTTTTGTTGAACTCGACGAATACGGCAGCAAAGAAGGCTTGATTCACATATCCGAGATAGCCTCGGGCTGGATCAAACATATACGGGATCACATCCGAGAGGGGCAGAAGGTAGTATGCAAGGTTCTGCATGTCGATGCCCCCAAAGGGCATGTAGACCTGTCATTTAAAGACGTCAACAAGCACCAGCGCAGAGAGAAAGTGCAGGCATGGAAGAACGAGCAAAAGGCATTGAAGTGGATGGATATCGCCGCAGAATCAGCTGAAATGAGCCAGGAAGAGAGGCAGAATGTGGTTCGCTCGGCGGTCAATAAGTACGGCAGCGTCCATGATGCATTTGAAGACATATCACTGCGCGGGAATGACGCACTGCACGAAATGGGTGTTGAAGAAAAATATGCTGAAGCAGTTCTCAAGGTAGCTGAAGATAACGTTAAGAGTTCACATGTAGAAATCACGGGTTACGTGGACATTACAACCCCAAGGCCTGACGGTGTAAGCTTTATAAAAAAGACCTTTAAGGCTGCTGAAAGAATCAAAGAAGATGATGTGGATGTAAGCGTCACCTACGTAGGCGCTCCAACCTATCGGATACATGTAAAAGCTCTGGATTACAAAACCGCCGAGAACATACTAAAGGCTACTGCCGAGAAGGCCATAAAAACTATTGAAAAGTATGACGGTAGCGGGGCGTTCAGAAGGCACGTTTAAAACACTTCGCCTTTCGTACGTATGGTTGCAAACTATGCTTACGCAAACTATGTTTACAAGATACGCCTAAATATTACTAACCAACTGTCAATCTCAACATAGTCGAGTGTGATCGGTATTGAGGTCAAAATTCAAAATATGCGACGGATGCAAAGAATACACGCTTGAAGATGTGTGCCCAACATGCGGCTCGAAGACGCGAAATCCCCTTCCACCAGCATTCTCGCCAGAAGACCCTTATGGCAAATACCGAAGAATGATGAAGAAAACAACAGTAACAGGATAGGATAAAAATGGATGAAGTAAATGTAGTAACCCTTAAAGATGTTAAGCTGAAAAACCCAATAATGGTAGAGGGGCTGCCCGGTGTTGGTCACGTAGGAAAACTTGTGGCAGATCATATTGTTGAAGAACTCAAAGCAGAGAAGATCATAGAAGTGTATTCCCAGCACTTTCCACCGCAAGTGCTCGTCATGGATGATGGCACGGTAAGATTGGTCAAAAACGAGATATATGCGCACAAGGCCATGAAAGGAGAGAAACATGACTTGCTCCTGCTTGTGGGGGATTATCAGAGCGCAACCAGTATGGGACACTACGTGCTCGCCAGCACATTTCTGGACATAGCAGAGCAGTATGGGGTTAAGCGCATTTACACACTTGGAGGATATGGTATAGGGCAACTCGTCGAGGCGCCAAGCGTAATATGCGCAGTAAATGATATCAGGATGGCTGACGAGATGCGCAGCTACGGGGCAGAGTTCAAGGAGAATGAGCCCGGAGGAGGTATTGTGGGCATCTCGGGGCTGCTTCTCGGACTCGCAGAGGTAAAAGGTATAGAGGCGGCATGTCTGATGGGTGTGACCTCGGGATACCTTGTTGACCCCAAGAGCGCTCAAGAAGTTTTAAAAGTGCTATCTGACGCGATTGGTATAGAGGTTGACATGAAGCCCCTGGAAGACCGTGCCATAGAGATGGAGAAGATAATGGCGCGGCTGAAAGAAATGGAGGAGGCTCAGACAGATGTCCCGGGAAGCTTCATGGGAGGGGATGACGACCTCCGTTATATCCGATGAGTTGATGAATCGGTGTAATGCACCCAATTAAATCCAATATGCTGCACAGCGCATGCCTTTTAATGCCGTCGATGTGCAGCTAACACATCCGTGGAAGCTTCGCCTCCACATGTTTGCGGAATCTTTGATTCCGCATAATATCTATGTATTCAGCATTACTTTTTAGTCTTGAAATCTAATGCATAGTTATCATGGAAATCAATGCAGACCTCCACATCCATTCGCGTTATTCCATGGCAACATCCCCCAGAATGGATGTGCGGACCATCGCGGCAGAGGCGCGCCGCAAGGGCATCCAGCTTGTGGGCACCGGAGACTGCCTGCACCCTAAATGGCGCTCCGAAATACGTACGATGCGGGAGTCGGAGGGCGCTTTCAATCTTGACGGTACCAATTTCATACTTACCGTAGAAGTCGAGGATTCAAGCAGGACACACCACCTCATCATAGTGCCCTCACTCTCAAAGGCAGAAGAACTGTACGAGTGTTTATCTCCCTACTCAAAGGATATCGATACTGATGGACGGGCAACAGTGAGACTGGATGGCTCTGCAATTGCCGAGTATGCCGTGGATGCCGGCGCCCTCATCGGACCTGCACATGCCTTCACTCCGTGGACCGGAATGTACGCGGCGTATAACTCACTGACAGACTGTTACGGTGACCTCGCAGACAGAGTGTCCTTTCTTGAGCTTGGATTGAGCGCAGATTCATCCTACGGAGACTGCATAAGCGAACTCGGCAGGCTCACGTTCCTGACTAATTCCGATGCGCACTCGCCGTGGCCCATACGCTTTGCCAGGGAATTTAACCGACTCGATGTCAAAGACGTGTCATTCGAGGAAGTCCGCATGGCAATACTCCGCGAGAATGGCAGGCGCATACTGCTCAACATAGGCATGCCGCCCCAGGAGGGAAAGTACAATGAAAGTGCATGCACCAAATGCTACCGTCATTATACGCTCGAAGATGCCGCAAACGCGGGATGGAGGTGTGAATGCGGTGGCAGGATAAAGAAGGGCGTGCGCGACCGCGTGAGAGAACTGGCTGCCCATGATAAGCCCGGACCTCCCTCTCACAGCCCTCCTTACCTGCCCCTGATACCTCTGGCAGAGATAATTGGTATGGTACTCAAAGTGAATGCCAACACCAAGAGGGTAAACAGCGCATGGGAAGTGCTGGTAGGAAAGTTCGGCAGCGAGGTTAAAGTTCTGGTGGACTCGGATATTGGTGATGAGGGTTTCAACCTGGTTGACGGGCGCATCAGGGATGCTGTGCGCGCCTTCCGGAGCGGACGGATAACCATACATCCCGGTGGAGGGGGGAGCTATGGGACTGTCGAACTGCCTGATAAAACCACGGGTGAGGAGCAGATGAGACTTGGTGATTTTTGAGGCGCGGGTTGTTCGGCGGGGGTCCCACTGAACAAAAAATGGCTTCAACATCAACTTTGAATATCGCCATCAGTGCGCTGAAGTTTTATTACGGAGAGGTTGTCAAATTACGCAGAGGGCACTTGCTAAATTGTACCAATTTAGCTGTACAGCAGACCTGATGAAACACGTTTCATCTGTCTAGCGGAATTTTATTCCGCAAGAATTCAAAGAATTCTGCATGCACCACCCATTTCCGCTTCGCTCAAATCTTGCGAAGCAAAGCTTCGCGAGACTTGGTAAAATCATAGATTTTACCTGTCTCGTGAAATTTCCAATTTCACAAGATAGACGAAAGCACAGCTTTCGTCAAATGGGTGGAATTCTTACTTTAAATGAAAGGATAGCCTTTAAGCGAAATGTATATGAGCAATGAATGATATAATCATATTTGGTGGTATGATTGATAGAGATTAAGGCAAAGGTTGGTTCAAGAGGGCAGATAGTGATTCCGAAACCTATAAGAGAAATGTTCAAAATCCACACTGGAGAGGACATGTTTTTCAGAGTGGAAAATAATGACATATTAATCAGAAAAGAAGAAGGCATTAAAATATTAAATAGAATAATAAATAGATTCCAAGAAAAAATGGCTGAGCCTAAAAAAATAAATTGGAACGAATTATATTATTCCCAATTTGAAAAATGATAATATCTGTATTATTTCATAGGTGAGGACATGAAATATCTTGATGCAAATATCTTCCTTTTACCAATTCTTTATGAAGGTGATAAGGCAAATAAAGCTAAAAAAATACTCGAAAGTATGGTACAAGGCAATTTACAATGTGCAACTGCATCTCTTACATTAGATGAATTTACCTGGGCAGTAGTAAAAATAAAGAAAGATAGAAAAAAAGCTATTGAAGTATGTAAAGATATCTTAGAATTACCTAATTTAAAAATATTAGCTGTATCTAGTAACGATTTAATATGTGCATTAGGATATATGGAAAAATATGAGCAACTTAAACCAAGAGATGCAATACATTTAGCTGTATGTACAAATTCTGGTATATTCACAATTATTTCTGATGATTCTGATTTTGATAACATTAATGAAATAAATAGAGAAGGCTTAGATTAATTAAATGCTATCCTTTTAATGGATTGGCATTAATTATGCTCTCCCCTCAAAACTCTGCGGTCGCTTCGCTCCCTTGCCTCGCCTTCGGCTCGGTCATATAACAGCAGACATACGGTTCCGCTACGCTCCACCCAAATTGGCGAACAGGTTCGCCAACTTCGCATATCCGCCAGCCGTTATGTAAAATCATAGACGAGAAAAGAGGGCATTGGGCAAATCAGAGCTTTACTAGATCTCTATGCAATTGATGACTATTGAGGATCATAGGCAATCTTGCCTGTCAGAAAAAGGAGGAGGTTGTGGACAGGTTCGTAAAGGTATATAGGTCGGTCGACAGAAGGTGATTCGCAAATTACAAATATGAAGGTACAGGTAATGTCTATACGATGATGAACTTGATACCAAGTACGGAGAGTTTATAAAAGTTTCTACGAAAAAGGTAATGGAGGTTATAATATAATGGATTGACGAAGACTTGTATGCAAGAAAAGCTGATCAATATTATTAAAATGAAAAATATAAAAAAATAGTTATTAAGAGAGGTGTAAACATGAAGGAAAAAGTAGGCATATGTATAATCGGAATGAACGGAGCAGTCTCAAGCACGGCAATCGTTGGTTTAGAACTTTTAAAAAAAGGCATGATAGAGAAAAATAATCTGATTTCTGAAGGTTTTATAAACAAAACGAATAGGACTATCGTCCCTGAATCCAAATCAGGAGATGTTGTGTCCATAGCGGAGTCTTTAGATTTGTGCAAGTTAGACGACTTCGTTATACAGGGATGGGATGTCAACCAAGAAAGCGTTTATGAGAGTGCCATTAATAATGGCATCATAAAAAGAGATCTGATAGACAAGGTTAAGGATGAAACAATAGCTATGAAACCATGGAAGGCATTCACGGTAATTAGGGGTGTGGGAGCGAAAGAAATCAATGTTATTAACGAGAGCAATTTTATGGAAGCGTCGGACAAGATAATTGAAAACATTAACCATTTCCGAGAAGTAAATAATCTGAAAAATGTCATGTTGGTCAATCTTCATCCAACTGAAAAATGGTTGAATCTAGGTGACATTCATTCGAACCTAAATCTCTTTGAAGACGCGCTAAAAAATAATCATGAGCTGATCAACGACTCGATGGTCTATGCCTACTCTGCACTAAAGGCGGGGGCAGGTTTCATCGAATTCACTCCAACGATATCCATACAGATCCCTGCCATAAGCAACTTAGCCAATGAAGAAAAGATTCCTATCTGCGGTAAGGACGGGAAAACAGGTCAAACATTTTTGAAGGTTGCTCTTGCCCATGCCTTTAGAGCCCGTCAATTGCGTATCGAGGGTTGGTTCAGCACTAATCTCCTTGGCAATAGAGATGGTGAAACACTGGCAAATCCTGAGAATCTTGATACAAAGGTAAAGAGCAAATCAGAAGCATTGAGTAAGATCATGGGATACGACATTGACAGCCATATCGTAAACATTAACTATTATCCACCGAGAGGGGACAATAAAGAGGCTTGGGATAATATAGACATCACGGGCTTTTGTGGAGAGAACATGCAAATCAAGATAAATTTCCTTTGCAAGGACTCAATCCTTGCCGCACCAATGGTCATCGATTTGGTGAGGTTCATGGACTATGCTATGAAGAACAATGAATTCGGGTTCCAACCATGGCTGTCAATGTTCTTCAAGCATCCATTACATGACGAGATTGATTATTCTGGATTGAGTTTCTTTGAACAGGAAAGATTATTGACAGATATCATATTAAATGGTGCGAACTAATCTATCACAGTTATCGGGGTAGGCACATGGAAGAAATAAGACTATACAACCTGAAGAGACAATTTGAGGCCATAAAGGAGGATGTCTTTACTGCATTGAACCAAATCGCAACGAGGCAAGAGTTCACTCTCGGGCCATGGGTGGAGAAATTTGAAAAGGAATTCGCAGATTACATTGGAACGACCCATGCTGTGGGCGTAAATAGTGGTACTGATGCTCTTTTCTTCTCACTGCAAGCGTTGGGTATTGGTGAGGGTGACGAGGTCATTACCGTGCCCAATTCCTACATAGCTACTGCCTTGGCTGTAATCTATTGTAGGGCGAAGCCTGTATTCGTGGATATTGACCCCCTCACATACAATATGGACGTAGAAAATATCAAAGAGAAGATCAACAACAAGACCAAAGCAATCATACCGGTACATCTATATGGAAGACCATGTAACTTAGACCCGATAATGGATATCGCCCAAGATCATGAACTCTTTGTCATCGAGGACGCCTGCCAGGCACATGGTGCTTTATACAAGGGCAAAAAAGTAGGGTCCTTTGGTGATACCGGCTGCTTCTCGTTCTACCCAGGTAAGAACCTGGGTGCCTACGGCGATGGTGGAATGGTTACATCCAATGTCAGGAAGATATTTGACCATGTTAGTTCCGTGAGGAATTATGGCCGTAAAGAAAAGAATCTGATGGGAGGAATAGGTTACAACAGCAGGCTTGATGCAATCCAAGCAGCCGTACTTTCTATTAAGCTTAAAAGATTGGATGAATGGAACGCTAAGAGAGCCGAACTATCTAGATTTTACCATGATAACCTCTCGGACCTTGACGAATACCTCTATCTGCCAACATTGACACCGATTCCTAACTTGAAAGATGATAATGCAGAAAGTGGGACAACTCACGTATGGCACCTTTATGAGATACAGGTCAATCCTAAATATAATCCTGATGACCTCAATCGATTTCTTGACAAAAATGGCATACATGCCGAGCGACATTATCCAATCCCCATACACCTCCAACCGTCAATGCGATTCCTAGGATATAGGAAAGGGGACTTTCCGGTCACCGAACAGTTGGCTGAAAGATGTATTGACCTCCCTTTGTGTCCCTATACAACCTTTGATGAGGCGAGATATGTTGTAGACAAACTGGAAGAATTTTTTTTATAAAAGATGATGAGAATGAAGATAAAATACGTTGATCCTCGCATAGAGAACGGAATGATTGATAAAGTAAATCAAGCCCTGTTAGAAGGAAGATTCGGCCCGGGTGAAAACGTCCGTAAACTCGAATCTGAATGGATGGCCTATTGTAGCACGAAGTATGCCTATGCATGTAATTCCGGCACATCAGCATTGATGACGGCTCTTTATGCACTTCGCATCGGTTATATCGGTGGAGGTTCCCTAAAGGATGAGGTTGTCGTTCCAGCCTTTACATTTATCGCAACCCCAAACTCCGTTGTTATGTGTGGTGCTAAACCCGTGTTTGCAGATATAACGGTATCTGATTTCAACATCGATGTAGAGGATGTCAGAAGAAAAATCACAGTTAATACAAAGGCGGTGATCCCTGTGCATTTTGCAGGTTTGATGGCCGACATGGGACCGCTCATAGATTTATGCGAGGATAAAGATATTCCGATCATAGAGGATGCTTGTCAAGCCCATGGTGCCGAATGGATCGATGATAATAATAAAAGTCACAGGGCTGGTTCCCTTGGGCGGGTGAATGTATTTTCGCTACAGGAAAGTAAGAACATGAACTGTGGTGGCGAGGGGGGGCTCATCACCATACCGAATGATGACGATGTGGCAGAACGCTGTCGATGCTTTATAGACCAGGGCCAGGATAGTCATTACCACCATACCATCTTTGGTGTGAATTTTCGGTTGGGCGAGGTGTTTGGTGTAATAGCAAGGGGTTCTTTGGAACAACTGGATAAAAATAACGCTAAAAGGCGTAAGAACGCTGAGTATTACTCGATGAACCTTGATGAAAAGAAATATATTTTGCCAAAGGAAGCTCACAATAGACGCAGTGTCTGGCATCTTTATATAATAAGGGTAAGGGACCAATCGAAAAGGTCTGAAGTCATTAAAAAATTAACAGATGCAGGCATAGAATTTGGCATTCACTACGACCCTGCAAATCACCTCCAACCATGCTACAGTCAGTCTGATTTTGGTAGGAACGTGAACCTTCCTGTAACTGAAAAGCTGGGAAAGGATGTTTTAAGTATACCGGTCCACCATCATTTGAAAAAGGAGGAATTGGAATACATAACAGAAGTTCTGAATTCTGTTTAAAAGAAAGGGAGGAAACACAATAATGAGAGACATCATCTTCAGGACATATCGTGATGGAGATGAATTCGAAATAAGCGACCTTTTCAATTCTGCTTTTCGTGTCCACGATATAGCGAATATCATGACACCAGAGTATTGGCTTTGGCGATTTAAACAAAGGCCTGGTTTCGATTCAAGAGGCGTAAGGATTGCGGAGTATAAAGGAAGAATTGTAGGAATGACAAATATCTCATTCAGGAATCTAAAATGGAAAGGAAAAAGGCTGCCTGTTAATGGCCTAGATGACGTTTGTACACGACCCGAGATAACTGGGCAGGGTATAGCAAAAAAGGTTCTCTTGGAAGGTTGCCAGTTCGCCGAATCTACAGGAACAGCTGCAACGTTTTTGGATGCCAATCCATATTATAAAGCAAGACTTCTTTACCTCAAGGTTGATTTCAGGGATTGGAGCTATGGTGCGGAGTGGAGGGCGTCAGTAGATCCCTCAAGTAGCGATAGATTTTTGGCACCACAAAGTATAACCTTTCGGAGACTTACTCGGGATTCAAAAGAAATGAGTGTCTTTAGGGAGATGTTGAACAATATATTGGTAGATTCTCTCCTGGGTTTTACACCATATGAGATGGACTACTGGCAATGGATGAGGACCGATACTTCCATCAGAAAGAACCACTTTATTGCCGCCTTCGAAGGTGAAGAGCTGGTAGGTGGAATAGGGTTTGTGACCCAGGAATTATGGTCGAAGAAGGGTAACTTCAAGAATACAACCATACTGGAATGTTTCGTAAAGGAAGAGATGAGAAATAAATGTATAGGTTCGGCTTTAATTCAAAAGGTAAAAGAATTAGCTAAGGAGGAAGGATCAAAGATGATAGCCATCAGAACCGGAGGTAATCTCAATTATATGTCTCTTCTTAAAAGACACAATTTTCAAAAAGATCACGATTGTCTCACTATGATAAGACCGCATGGAGGTAAATGGAATGACGTTGATTGGTGGCCTAGACAGGAACTAGCTGAAAAGGCCTGGCACTTTCCATGGGAACAAAGCGGGCATTAAGGAGGAATTATAATGGTTTCCTCAAATGATAAAAAGATAAAAGTGGGGATGATAGGCCTAGGGACAATAGGAATGAGCCATTTACAATCCTATTTGTTTTTGCAAGAGCATGCTGAAGTAACCGCCGTCTGTGACAGCGACCCGGATAGATTGGAGGCAGGGGGGAGGATATTGGAAGATGGAACTAGGAATCGAAAACACGAACTCCATATGTTTCAGAATTATAGAAAGCTTCTTGATCTTCCAGACGATGAACTAAATGCTGTTGTGGTTTGCGTACCAACTTTCGCTCATAGGTCTGTTGCTGAAGATGTGTTCAAACGGAATATAGATATGCTTCTGGAAAAACCAATAGCCCTCACAGCCGAAGATGCGGATTCTATGATAATCTCACATTTCGATGCAGATAATTCCAATAAGCGTGAGCAAAATCCAACACTGGTTCAAGTAGGTCTCGTCTATCGATATACGAATCTTTATAGAACAATGGCCAGTATTTGCAGGTATGGTAAAAAGATTGGAAGGCCAATGATGGCCTGGTGCACCAAATTCAGGGACATGGATAATAAGTTGTGGTATTATAGTAAAAATAAATCCGACAGTCTCCTAGAAAAGAACTGCCATCATTTTGACCTGTTCAATTGGTTTATCGGCAGTTCCCCATCCAGGGTTCACGCATATGGAGGTCGTCATGTGTTCACGGATGATTTTTTTAAGGCTCGATGCTCATATTTGGGTTCAGATGTTGAGAGTCTAGATGTCCATGGTGCTGACATCAATGACCATGCCGTATGTTCTATACTTTATGAGAGCGGAGCTGTAGCTCAACTTGGACTCTGCCTTTACCTTAATAAGAACTTCCCAGGCTATCAGGTTGGTGTACTTGGGACTAAGGGTGGCCATTTGACTGCGAGAAACGATTCGGAACTCGTGATGCAACTTGGAGAGGGAGAAGCCAATTTGGAAACTGTAGATGTTGATATATCTCATGATGGATTGGCTGGAGGGGAAATTGGGATTTACCAAGAACAATTGGAGTTCGTTGATTGTATTCGAGATAGGAGACCTATCATAGCGAATTGGGCCGTGGCCCGAAGTGCTTGTAACGTATCACTTGCATGCACACGAAGCATTGAAGAGCAAAGGGAAGTAAGGTTAGAAGAATATCATAACGAAGAGGTTGAAGAGATCCTATCTTCTCGACTTTCAAGCTAATAATAGGTAATATTCATGCCCAATATAGAAGATGTCTTAAGCTTTGCCTGTGAGACTGCTGAAAAAGCTGGCGAGATTCTAAATGACCACTATAAAAATGTAAAAATTAATTACAAGGGGGAGAAGACCATTGTCACAGAAGCGGACCTCCTTTCCGAACAATACATAAAAAGAGAGATTCATAAAAAGTATCCAAATCATGAGATACTCGCTGAGGAATCTGGCCATAATGGTATTTGCCCAGAGAAACGGTGGCTCATAGACCCTCTCGATGGTACTACGAATTACGCTCATGGCATACCAATGTTCTCGGTTTCCATTGCATACGAAGAGGATGGTTGTACCTTCTGTGGGGTAGTACACGATCCTCAAAGAAATAAGACTTACTGGGCGATCCTAGGTGGTGAGGCGTTCTGTAACAACGAACAAATCAAAGTTTCTTCGACGGAAAAACTTAAAAATTCTCTCTTGGGAACGGGGTTTCCACAGGATTTATCCAACTGTGATGATAATAACATCCAAAACTTCCTTAATCTTGTTCATGAGGGCGAGGGGGTGCGCCGTTTTGGTTCTGCTGCCTTGGACCTTTGTTTCGTTGCATGCGGGGAGTTAGACGCCTTTTGGGAGATATGTTTAAAACCATGGGACACCGCTGCTGGAGCCCTCATTGTAATGGAGGCAGGAGGGACGGTTACAGACTTCAAGGGAATGTCTTTTTCTCCGTATTTAACTCAATGTTTAGCAACAAATGGTAAGATACATCAAGAAATGCTTGAAAATCTTCACGAGACATACTAAAGATTGGGATTGAATTTCTAGCGTTCAGAAATCGAGAAGATTACTTACTATTTTCTCAAATCCTGCGAAATATTCTATCAATATTATTCATTTACACATCGAAAATCCATGAGAAGTGTGCCCAATGCCCATTGATACTATTATCTCGTCTATGACTCTGCGAAAGCCTTCGGCTTCCTTGCCTCTCCTTCGGCGAGGTCATATAACAGCAGACATACGGTTCCGCTACGCTCCACCCAAATTGGCGAACAGGTTCGCCAACTTCGTATGTCCGCAAACCGTTAGACGAAATGCTCGCTCGCCACCAGCAAAACCTTTTTAATCATCCAAAAATCATTCATTTAGAGTGAAAAAATGGAGAATAAAGAACAATTAACACCAAAAGAAACTTCAGAACCAGAATCTTACTACTTCGAGTTACAAGCTTCTTGGGGTTTGACCAAACACATGGGCGGCTTGAATGCTACCAGGGAGCTAATTGAATTATG
>JAUWIL010000105.1 GCA_030605385.1 Methanobacteriota archaeon | reverse complement strand
GCTACGCATTTCATACGGTTGCGGAACTTCGTTCCGCAAACATGTATGGAAGCAGAGCTTCCATACGGTTACAGAGCTCCGCTCTGTAAACATGTTTAAAATGCTACGCTTTTTAGACGGTTGTAGAACGTAGTTCTACAAACTCCGGAAACCATTCTGCCAGCACTCTCATTTTTCCTCACCTCCTTTTCTAAGTAATTCCTTTATTTCATCCACAGTTGCTACTTTTCCAACTACCTTTGCTTCCCCGTCAATGAACAACGCAGGCGTCATCATTATGCCACGCTCTATGATATCTTCTATGTTCTCCACCTTTATTATCTCTGCATCGACGACCAGCTCCTTCACAGCCCTTCCAACATTCTTCTCCACCATCTTGCACTTTGCGCAGCCTGTTCCCAGTATTTCGATTTTGGTCATCTTTTTCACCATCCAAAATACAGTGTGATTGAATAATCTATTCCGACAACAATAAAGATTATGGAAACTACTGTTCGAGTCCATTTTTCAAAAATCTGAACCTTATTCAGTATGGCGCCTAATTTTGAGATACTATGTACTAACATATATGAGAATATTATTACAGGCAGCCCAGTTGCAAATGCAAACACTGATGGTAATATCAGTCCATCCCCCATCTTTAATGCTAGGGGTATAAGCATCCCGAAGAACAATACCGCGCTAAACGGGCAGAATGCTAAAGCAAAAATAACGCCCAATAAAAAACTTCCAATCACACCTTTTTCTGATAGTTTCTCTTTCAATGAGTTCAGCTTATCACTTCCACTAAAAAAGTTAAGCTTGATAATATCAAGCATTATTATGCCTATTATTATCAGGAATGGGCCAATTATTTTTTCACTATATCTTTGCAAAGATAAAGAAATTACCTGTATATTCAAGCTAAAAAATACGATTAGAGAGGCAATTATTATGTATGTGAACATTCTTCCAAGAGTGTAAACAAAGCCAACCAGAAGAGTGTGCTTACTGTTATCGATTCTCCTTGAAATATAGGCTATTGCTGCTATGTTTGTGGCTAATGGACAGGGGCTTATGGCCATCATAAGTCCTATAAAGAATGCCGCAATAACAGGTATGTTGCTGGTGCCCATTGCCTCCATAAAGGACATTAAGTTCATTTTTAGCTAAAGTCTCCTGCCAATCTTTTCTCTATAAGTCCTTCGAGATAACGCATATACTCTTGCTTGTCGTTTATTTTATACCACACATTTACGTTTTCTTCCTTATGGAATCCGTTGTCATGATAAACCCCTATCCAGAGTGATGCGGTACTTACACCGTATTTCGTGACAAGATCTTTGTTTTCGGGAAGTTCTCCATTAATATGTCCAAATATGATTTTTTCCGATGCCAATTCATCGGAGAAATAGGTGTTAATTGTCTCTTCAGCATATGCTCCAACTGTCTTGCATGAATAACACTGATGAGTTCCATGGAAATGAAACACTTCAATTCTCTGTATTGTTGACTCTTCTACCTCTACATCTGAACTTGAATTTGTTTCTGCTGTCACATTCGTTCCTGTGTTCTCTAAACAACCTGAAAGAATAATGCTAGATACAATAATCAACATTAAAAGCGTAAAAAAAGATTTGTTTCCCATTCTGTTCCAACTACCCCTTATTATTCAAGATGCTCAACTACTACCTTAATGTCTTCATCGTTTACATCTAATTCATGGGATTTTGTTATTCCTAGTTCTGTTACTACGATATGTGTATTTACATCGAACCCTGCATGCTCCAGAGTTTTTCTTGCACATTTTACAGGACAGCCATCGATTGCAATGATTCTCTTTGCCGTTTTCGTTGATTCTATCAATGCATTTTCATGTGCACCTATCCCCGCAAGACAATACATCTTGTCTTTACCATGTTTGGTTAGTTCGATAGCTACGGCATTAGTAATCTGCCCAACGTTTGAACCACCCGAACAGGGGAATATCAGTATCTCTGTTGGTTCACATAGACATTTATCATTATTTGGCATAAATCCACCTCCGCCTATTTCTGACAGCACTGTATATTGCTCTTAATCAGCTCTTTATAATCGCCAAGAGCATCATGTGCCCAGCAGTCATCGCCGCCCGCGCTTTCCCTGAATACAAGAGCCATTATGTATGCCAGTTCCTTCACTGTGGCGCCTGCCTCCAGAGCGCCTTTGAAATGTTTTAACAGGCAAGGCTTAGACCTATTCTTGATGGACAGCGCAAAACATATGAACTGGTACGTCTTCTCGTCTATCGTTCTTTTTTCTCTGTATATCTCATCCAGATTGTCCAGCCCCTCCGCGAACTCGGGGAAGCATTCGGCTAACAGCCTCACATCTATCACCTCCTCATGCCTTCAGTAATTCTTTGATTTCTTCAACACCTGGTATCCTGCCAACAGCCTTTGCCTCTCCATCAACAAATAGCGCGGGCATCATCATAACGCCGCGTGCCAGTATCTCGTCCATATCTTCAACTTTTTCAATCTCGGCATCCGCGCCCAGATTTTCGACAGCTTCCTCAACATTCCTGAACAGCCTCTTGCATTTCGCACAGCCCGTTCCCAATACTTCGACCTTGATCATTTTTCTTCATCTCCCAACTTATCTCCTAACATCTTCTCGAGCCGAATGTAACTTTAAATGGATCACAAGTGCATCCTGAAGTTCTGGTCGAAATCGACATCAGTAAGTCATTCAGGTCATCTCTCTCCTCGCCGGAAATATCCTCCCGCGCTTTATACTCCTTTATCTCCTGTTCAAGGTCATGCAGCTCGGACCTGTTACCGGCAGCCGACAGTCTTCTTCTGAACTCCTCCACGCTGCTCATTTCTGCTTTACCCTCCTGTACTCTTCCCAAAGCGCATCGGCATAATCAGCCTCTATGCGCGGGGAGAAATAATTATATATTCTTGCTCTCTTCAGGAGTTCTTCGCCTATTCTGTCATCATCTTCAATATTCAGAGCCAAAACCTCCATCACAATATTGTTCAGCTGTGTGATGCCAATCATGTTTCCGCCTATGTTCAACATCTTCACCGCTCTTTTGGCTGCATCAGCGCAGCACGGCGGCACCCTTTCCCACATAACATCACCTCCGTTTTTTCATACGGTTGCAGAGCTTTGCTCCGCAAACATGTTTAAAAATCTTTGATTTTTAAACTGTTACAGAGCCCCGCTCTGTAAACATGTATAAAACACTGCGTGTTTTATACGGTTGTGAAATCTTCGATTTCACAAACATGTCCGAAACGCTCTGCGTTTCGTACGTCTTGCGAAAACTTTGTTTTCGCGAGATATCTGGAAGCTCCGCTTCCAGAGATAGTTGCGGAATCTTGGATTCCGCAAATAACTCCAAATTCAGCCAGCTACATAACCTGAGCAAATATATTCCCATAGGCAAATCCTACGAGCGTGGATATTACTACCACAAGCGCGATGAACACTCCAACTTTCTTCATGCCGACAATTCGATACAGCACTATCATATTTGGCAGGCTCACCGCAGGACCTGCAAGAAGAAGAGCAAGCGCAGGGCCGCCCCCCATAACACCAGCGCTGTATCCGAATGTTGTTCCTATTATTGGAACCTCTAAAAGCGTGGGCATATAAAGTATCGCGCCAATGACCGCACCCAGCAGGTTGGCCTGTATTGAATTTCCTCCGAGATATGGTCCGAATGTTTCTGGCGGCAGGAAGTATGCAATAAAGCCGACAATGAATGTTCCTGCGATCAGTATCGGGAAAATCTTCTTTCCCAGGTCCCATGTCTCGTATCCCCACCCGGTGACTTCGTCCCTTCTGAAGTAATATATCAGCAGGTAAGCTACGACGACCGTAAGGATATAAACTGCCGCAAGCTTTGGCACCCATCCCAGCTTCGACGCTCCTATCACAAGGATTGCCACAAGCGCCACAAAGAATGTCAGCGTCACCCATCCGGGTCTTGCTGCCTCACCGCCGCCCGCATTTCCCGGAACCGTGAATGCCGTATCTGCACTGTCTTTGGAGATTGTTTCCATGTCATGCTCCTTGAAAACTGCTGCCATGATAAGCCCGATCACTATGGACATTGCAACAGCAGCCACAGCCCTTGCCAGACCGATATCATAACCGAGAACCTGAGCCGTATATACGATGGCAAGTATGTTTATTGCCGGTCCTGAATAAAGAAACGCGGTGGCAGGACCTATTCCACTTCCCTTCCTGTAGATTCCCGCAAACAGCGGAAGTATCGTACAGCTGCACACCGCCAGCACCGTGCCTGAAACAGATGCCAGGGCATAGGAGATTCTTTTATCGGTTCCTGGACCGAAATATCTGATTATTGCCTCACTCTTGATGAGGGCTGATATGGCTCCTGCTATGAAGAATGCAGGTACCAGACATGTCAGCACATGCTGTGCCAGGTATTCTATCACACTGTCAAGCCCGCTTACAGCAGCATAGTAAAGTATATTTTGCATAAGGTCAATAGTCCATTAGAGTTTCAACATTTATTGAAATACTCTATGACACCTATACGATATAAGCTTTAGCATTTCAAGATAATTTGAATTACTATGTGAAAGTAATGAAAGGACGGTACAGGAAATGGAGATTCCAGACCCTATCAAGAAACAGGTGGAAAAGAAGGGCGGGCTCGAAGGAATAATCAAGCTCATGCCCGAAGAGGGGGAATTACGTCTTCAAAGTAAGATTCACCACTCACTCTCCGATCCCCTTAGAGTGAAAATCCTGAATCTGCTCTCGATTCAGCCGCTCTGTGTCTGCCTCATCAAGGAGATTACGGAAGTTGCGGACTCAAAACTATCATACCACCTATCAGTACTGAAGGAGAACGGCATGATTGAAGGTGAAGAGCAGGGCAACTGGATAATCTACAAGACCACGAAACTCGGCGATAAATTCAGTTTGTAATGCTCCGAGTAACGCCCGGCCATCCTGCACAAACGCTATCCTAACGTACTGGTTGGCGCATCAGGGCATTTATGTGGATTTAACGTATATTACTATACATCCATGACGCTTTTGAACGTTTGGGAACTCTTATGTACTTTTGAATTACTTTATTGGCTTTAATGTACGTTTATTTACCTTTCTAAACTTTAAAAGCGCTTATTTTGTCTGAACGCGTAGTATTTATTACGTGCAATGTGCATTTATAGCGCATAGACTGCACAGGAATGGTGATGTGAAATGAAAATCAAGAAAATTGTTGTACTGGCGATAACTGTATGTCTGCTAACATGTCTGTCAGGCATCGGTGCAGCACAGGATGATGCCAACGTATCAGAAACAGATGTTAGTGACGCCAACGTATCAGAAACAGATGTCAGCGATGTGAACGACGTGCAGCCTTACAGGGGCTGGCTTGCTCCAGATCATCCGTTATACGGACTGAAGCTGGCTGTAGAGGGTATCGATGAGGCAATATCAATCAACGCCGAACGGCGCCTCGAAAAACAGATGGTGCATGCAGAAGAGCGTCTTGCAGAAGCGCGCGCAATGGAGATTAAAGGCAATGCCGATGCTGCCGAGAAGGCTGTACTGAGATATGCAGAGAAGATGCAGGTCATGAACAGAACGATGTCCGGTGGCATCAGTGCAACCGGGCTCCTTCGCGCCCAGGAAATGATCATGAAGCATCAGGGTGTGCTGCAGCGCATTGCTAATAAAACTGATATGCCGCCACATGCGATGGGCGGTCTTCGGAACGCCATAAACAACAGCGAGAGGCTTCAGCTTAAGTTTACCGAGAAGGTTCGCAGCAGGTACTGTGAGGATGTCGGTAACACCAGTGCGGCGTGTGAGAATATCATGCTGCAATATGCAACAGACGCAGGTGCAGCTCATGGATATGGTAAAGCTGATGATGCGGGAGCAGCCGGAAACGCATCTACTGGTGCAACCGGCGCAGAGAATGCCACAGGTACTGATACAGAATCTGGCGGTGCAGGCACGGGTAACGGCGGAAATGAAAGCGGTAAAGGCGGAAAGTAGTCGGGGGCCCTTTATCTGCCCCCACCATATTTATTTAACTGCTGTTTGCAGAGCAAAGCTCTGCTTCCATACATGTTTGCGGAACGAAGTTCCGCAACAGTTTAAAAATCAAAGATTTTTAAACATGTTTGCAGAGCGGAGCTCTGTAACCGTATGGAAGCTCTGCTTCCATACATGTTTG
>JAUWIL010000050.1 GCA_030605385.1 Methanobacteriota archaeon | reverse complement strand
GTGCTGCTTCATATGTATGGAGCGCCATCTGTCTGGCAGAGTGCTGGTATATTCCTCAGTGAGCTTTCCTCCAACACCAGCTATTTTGTCATGGGTGAAATTGCGCATCAGATTCTCAAGCCAGTCTTCTCCCGGCACGCAGTCAGCATCCAGAGATGCAATAAATTCATTTTTTGAATTTTTCACGGCTGTATTTCTTGCGGCGGCCAGACCTCTGTTTTTTTCATGCCTCAGTAGGGTTACATCATATTCGGATGCTATTTTGGCAGTGTTATCGGTTGAACCATCATCTATTACCAAAATTTCATCTACAGGGTATGTCTGGCTTATCACGCCCTCGAGGCACTCATTAATATGGCATTCGGCGTTATAGCACGGAATATATAGGGAAACATTTTCCACTTGATAAATCACCAACAAAACGGCTTCTTACCTTCTTACAAGCTACCAAGCTACCGCCGGTATACTGCAGATCAACTTACATTTTCATTTTCCTGCTTATTAAATCCGCCTCAATCCGCCTCAATCGGTAAAGCTTAGTTTCGGCAGCAAGTTCGTCACTCTGGTGGTCTGTTCTGGTGTGTTTCTGGTATTCTGGTATGCCCATAGTCTGGTATGTCATGTCCATGGTTACCTATATCACCATGTAATTGCCAAAGGACAAGTAATGAAGATATTTCTTGGAAATCCGCCGTGGGAGAAAGATGGAAGGTTTGGTGTGCGCGCAGGGTCCAGATGGCCTTTCACCCAGAGGGGGAGCAGGTCAGGATACATTCCATTTCCGTTCTATCTGGCGTATGCCACTTCTCTGCTTGAGAAGAATGGGTTTGATGTGAAGCTGGTGGATGGAATTGCAGAGCGCCAGACACATGCAGAATTCATGAGAAGTACTGAAGCCTATTCTCCAGACATAGTTCTGTTTGAGACCTCAACACCCTCCATTTACTCCGACCTCAAGACTGCCAAAGATGCCAAAGATGCTCTGGATGCAAAAATCGTTTTATCAGGTCCTCACGTCAGCGCAATGGGCGGCAAAATCCTTGAGGAGAACCCGTGGATTGATTACGTAATAACTGGGGAGTATGAGCAGACGCTTCTGAATCTTGTGAAAGCGTTAGAGCAAGATGGGGATATAGAATCTGCCTCTGGGCATATCTATCAACGTAACGGCAGGATGATAGCAAACGATACCTCACCGCTAGCTGATCTTGATGAACTTCCATGGCCGGCACGACACCACCTCCCGATGTACAGGTACAATGACGATTTTGGGTGTCTGCCCAAGCCAAACGTACAGATGTTGTCGAGTAGGGGATGCCCCTACGGCTGTATATTCTGTGTCTTTCCGCAGGTAATGTACGGAGGCACTTACAGAAAAAGAAGTCCACAGGATGTAGTCGATGAGATGGAGTTCCTTGTAGATAAATACAATTTCAAGGCAGTTTACTTTGATGACGATACGTTCAACATAGATGGGGGACATGTGCGCGCAGTATGCATGGAAATCAGGCAAAGAGGGATAGATGTGCCATGGGGGGCAATGGGAAGGGCTGACCTGATGAACGAACGGATACTGCAAGAAATGAAGGATGCAGGCATGTGTGCAATCAAATACGGAATCGAATCAGCATCGCAGTCACTATTAGATCAAAGCGGGAAGAAGCTGGACTTGAAGAGAGCAATGGAGAGTATAAAGCTGACCCAGAAGCTGGGCATAAAAGTGCACCTTACCTTTATGTTCGGTCTTCCGGGGGAGACGAGGGAGACGGCTGTAGAGACCCTGCACACCGCGATGGAAATTGCCCCTGATTCTGCACAGTTCTCGATAGCAGTACCTTTTCCAGGAACAAGGTTTTACGAAATTGCAGAGGAACAGGGGATTCTTCTAACAAAGGATTGGTCTCGATATGACGGGACGTGCAGTCCGGTTATCGAAACTGAAGGCATGGACAAGGGTGAGCTTGAGTACATCCTGTCAGCATCCCAGAAAGAGTGGATGAGGCATACAATCAGAAGTAAAATCAGATGTGACCCTACGGGGTATATAATCAAAGGGCTAAGCCATCCTATAAAAGGGATCAAAGAGCTGTCAAGAGTGTGGTTTGATCTATGATGAAATTAGCGAAGAAGGTCAAAAATAACTTCTGGCTCCCATTGACTCTATTAAAGATTCCTAGCAGGGTCAATTATCAGGTAGAGAGGGTGCAGCTAGAGCCAACTACTAGGTGCAACCTTAAGTGCATCATGTGTGGTAATTCAGATTGGGATAGAGAAAAGGAAGATATGGGTATAGATAATTTTAAGAAAATAATTGGTGAGTTTCCATACTTAAGGTTTTTAAATCTTCAAGGCCCTGGTGAACCATTAATCAATTTAAATCTCCCAGAGATGGTGAAGTATGCAAAGTCTAAAAGGATCAATGTTGGATTTAACACCAACGCCACTCTTTTAACAAAAGATATTTCAAAAAAGTTGGTTTCCTCCAATTTGGATTGGATTTCGATTTCATTCGATGGCGGTACTGCTGAAACTTTTGAAAAAATACGATCAGGTGCTAAATTTGAAAAAGTAATCGAAAACATTAGAGGATTAGTTGAAGTCAAAAAAATGTCGGGAAAAGATGTGCCAAAGATAAATTTTGCTGTTGTAGGCATGAAAGAAAATCTAGAGGAGTTGCCGGAAATAGTTAGATTAGCAAGTTCGCTAGGTGTAAAAAAAGTTGAGATTAATAATCTTGTTTACGATTTCACTGGTAGAGAGTATGTCAATATGAAAAAATCATTGGAAAATCAAAGTCTCCTCAAAGGAGATATAGGCCATGCAGAACACATTTTTAACGATTGCATTAGAATTGGGAAAAAATTGAGGATAGATGTGCATTCTCCAAGATTAACGCCCGTCAATGATTCCTGTAGATGCCTGTGGCCATGGGTCTCTACATATGTTACTTATGATGGTTATGTTACACCATGCTGTAATCTAGCGGATCCTAGAGATATCAATCTTGGAAATTTGTTTGAGGAAAGCTTCAACGAAATTTGGAATTCTCCTAAGTTACGTGACTTTAGATCTAGGCTTGCTTCAAATAATCCTCCAGAGGTATGTAAGACTTGTCCAATGTTCAC
This sequence comes from Methanobacteriota archaeon, assembly GCA_030605385.1. GTDB lineage: Archaea > Halobacteriota > Syntropharchaeia > JAUWIL01 > JAUWIL01 > JAUWIL01. Next base: position 11,152 of record JAUWIL010000050.1, on the reverse strand, counting down.
CGGTATCTCCTTAGGTATACTTAAATTCTGGAGAATATGGTATTAAAATAGAGATCTCAGTATTTTTCTCCCTAGTAGCTTATGATTTACAAAAAATTCCCAAAATAATTTCTTCTTTAAATAGCAACGAAACAAATATTTATAGATGAGCTTCTTCCATTCCTCCTCATATTTCCTGAGAAAATTTTCGTCCGTTCTATTGTTTTCAAGAGCATCTTTTGCCACTTTAGCCGATAGCAAACCGCTTATCAATGCACTAGCAATTCCTCCACCTGTGGAAGAATTTGCCAAGCGCGCAGCATCTCCCACCAGCATGATGTTATCGAAATACGTTCTGGAAGGTAAAGATATGGGGATGGGTGCCCCCTTCAGGTGTAATGCCTCGATTCCCATTCTTTCGCTGAATCTTTTCCAGTAAGGTGTTACATTAATACCTCTAAAACACCCAATTCCAACGTTGCTCCCCTCCTTCTTTGGAAAAATCCACGCATACCCACATGGAATTATAGCCTCAGGATCTATAAACAGAAATGGGTGACTAAAATCGGTCTTTGCCTCAGCAGTAATGGCAAAAGCAGATGCCATATCTCTCATTCCCGCAGATTTTCTCACAATAGAGTTAAACCCATCTGCTCCGATAACCAGCTTAGCCTCAAGTTCATTGTTTATTAAAATTGAACTGTTGCATCTTTTAATATCATGAACCTCTGTTCCCATACGGATTTCTGCACCAGCATTCATAGCGCTTCTTGCTGTACTCTCCTCAAACTGCTTTCTGTCCAACATAATATAGCTTTTATTAAAAACATAATCTTTACCGCAATAATTTACAGTCAAATGGTCAAACCTGCGCTCTATCGACGAATCATCATCAATGAAATCGTGGATGGAGAAGCCATAGAATTTTTCTACAATCAACTCTCCACATGGTTTCTGCCCAAACTCCTTGCTCTTCTCAAGCACTATTGGGGAGAGACCACTTTCTGCCAGCGTTTTTGCAGCAGTTAGCCCAGCGATTCCGCCACCTATCACCACTACATTTTCCATGCGATTACCTTAACCATATTTACCATATTTTATCCTGTCTTTAAGGATGTTTCAGTTAATCAATTTTTGGTTTGCCTGAGCCACTATTCTCCATTCTGTATCAAAAGAGGTGCAACAGTCCTAAGATTGCATACAAACCAAACTCATACATCCCCTCAGGCAATCCGAACAAACGTAATCTGCGCCAGTAAGCAGTCTTTTCCAGCTCGCTGAAGTTGGTTTCTTCACTTATGTTTTTGAGCCCAGTATATCTGGCAATGGAAAAGAATGATGTGATTATAAATACATAATCTCCTAAAATCGCGAAAGTTAATGACAAAATCAAAGAAAAGAGCGGGACTACTTTCAAGCTATACGTTAACTTTCTTTTATAATTTGCTGTCCATTCTCTTCTTCTAATAACGCCGAGAACTTCTCCTCGAAATGCATTCAGAAAGACCAATACTGCCAACATCAAGGAAGTGGCACTCATTGGATTCAAGAGTGTGTGGGCTTGAGCAAAGTTTATTGGAATAACAATAGCCGGTATGACAAAACTTGTTCTGATATCCTTAAACCATGGCAGTGTTGAATACATCATCGCAATGAGAAAAAATGACAGTGCCAGAAGCGCTGAATCACGTTTTATCAGCAAGAGCAGAATCAGCGAAATCAATGGCAGGTGGCAATATATAAAAGCCATTTCCTTAGCAATCTCAGCCGTTTTTATTTTCTCACCAATGAAATTCTCATCATTCAGTAACAGGAAATCAAAAAAATCATTCACTGAGAATGCATACATGAAGATGCCTATGATTAATATTGTGTTTATAAGAATGGTAAAAACTTCAAAATGAGCTGCAATACCATAACCTAACAAGGTATAACCAAGTAGCTTTGGCCATGAGCCTTTTTTTCTCCACTTTTTTATCCGATAAAAGCAGAGGAAAAAATCCAATTTAGCCGAAACGTCTTTCATAAATGATATGATTGTCATACACTTATTTCACATCCATTAAGTAGATATCTCACAGATTCTGGTAACATCTATTGCGTGCGCTCTCCATGATGTAATCGGATACTGAACATGATTTCCAATTATTTCACACCCTGCAACTTTTGCCTCCAAAGGGGCAAGTCCAAAAGCCTCATCTTTTGCAGTAAATATAAAACAGTCAGATGCTGCATAATACAGCTCCACATCCTTATCTGTGAGTTCTCCAAGAAACTTGATGTTGTCAATTCCCATTTCAGATACAAGTCTTTGAAGTTTCGCTCTCTCTGGACCATCACCTATGATGAAGAATTTTGATGACCTGATACCATCGCACCTATCTGCATATATTTTGACTGCTCTATCTATTCTTTTTCTTCTGTGCAGTTTTGATACTGAAATGAATACCTCTAAATCCAGTGGTATGCCTAACTTCTCCCTCGCCTCTTGCTTGCTATATCTTCCGAATCTTTCTATTTCTATCCCAGGATAAACTATGTGAGAGTTTCTGCCGTATATTCTTTTAATTTCTTTTGCAGTCCGGTCACTGTTTGCAATGATAATGTCGGCATGCCTGACAGACCATTTGTCTATGCATTCAAGTACAACTGATATTGGTGTTAGTAACATTCTTTTGAAAATGGGCATATATGTCAATGTCCAATTCTTCAGGTCATATAATGCTCTCGGGGCATCCTGGCAGTGATATACGGTGGGTGTTTTTTTATAGTTTGGATGAAAACTTTTAGCCAATGCCATTCCAAATACAGACTGCCACTTAGCGGCATGAATCTGATCATATTTCCCCCTTATCATCAGCACCAGATAGGGCATCAAAATCAAGTCAGTTAGTAAAGCAAGGTCATGATCCCTTATAACTGGAAACCCAGTTTCCACCAGTTTCACCTTTTTAGAGAGTATGCTCCTGCAGATGGGATTAATTTTATGGGTGTAAATCGTTACTTCGTGACCTATAGCTGCCAGTTCTGAAGCCAGGTTCAACAGGTGCCTTTCTCCACCATATGCTCCTCTGAGCCCCGCTGAAATAAAACATATCTTCAATTCGAACACCGTAAACGAGCAACTCATAGCGACTTATATCTATCCAAATACATTTCTGCAGCCTTTTCTATTGTAAATTTTTTCTCTACGTGCTCGCGTCCACGTTTTCCTACATCCACTCTCATGCTCTCATTCTCTATCAGCTCTGTCAAAATTCCGGCCAGCGCGAGGCGGTCTCTTGAGGGGTACAGGAATCCGGTTTTTCCATTGGCAATCACTTCGTCATTTCCATAGCCGTTGCATGCAACTGTAGGCACTCCCGATGCCATCGCCTCCAAGTTAGAGGTGCTCATCCCCTCCTGAACCGATGGATTAACAAAGATGTCCATCTTCTGTAATAATTTAGGTACATCCAAACAAGGAACTGTACCAAAAAATTCCGTGATGCTACATAATCTTAATCTAGTGGTTAGAGCTTTTAATTTGGGCATTTCTGGTCCATCACCTACGATCATCAACCTAATACCTCTTCTAATATCCTCTGGAATTATATGTACAGCCAGAATAAGATCTTCAATTCTTTTTTCCGGTACTAAACGCCTTATCGTGCCAATCACAACTGCATCATCATCCTTTCTCCCGGTTGGTTTGAATTTTTGGATGTCCACCCCATTTGGGATTATGTCCATTTTGCTCATATCTATACCATATTCGCCCGCTCTTGAAGCTACATACCTACTCACAGCTACCATCAAATCACTCTTTTTACCAACAAAATTCAATGCACTTCTCGTAAGGTAGTTGTTGTGCAAATGCAGATCGGCTCCATGTGCAGTGGCTATAAGTGGTAGGTCACAAAACATCCTATTGACCGATGCAAGAAATCCAGATGGGACAAGCCAATGTGCATGAATAATATCGGAATCCCTTAATTGCTTTCTCAGGTGGTATAATGTGGATAGTGAGTAAAGAGGGAGTTCCAGTTTTGCATAGTTGCTCTTTTTAATTGTAGGCACCAACCCACTATGCTTGTGCAGCGACGGGGGCAGAAATAGTGAATAGGGGTATTCAATCACTTTGATGGCGCTGTTGTCGTTATCGTTATGTACACTAAGCCTACCGTCCGATGAGAACATTAATACCGTAATGTTAACCCCAAGTGCTGCCAACCCATGTGCCAAGTTCTGTACATATGTTCCACAAGCAGGATTTTGCTCCGTAGGGTATGACGATGTTAGCATTAATACCTTGATTACAACACCCCCTTCAACCGTGATATTCATGAAAATAACAACGATTCCATACAGCTAAAGTAAGCCTATTCGCGAAAATCGTTCTAGCTGCAGCTTGAATGGCACATACCCACCCATAAATATAATGCCGGCTGCAGGTATCAGCTTTTCCAAGCCGGGTACCGATCACGGATTCACCCTCTCCCAACCACCACTCTAAACATCTTCCAGTCGTATTCGTCAAATCCATTTAATACAATAAACGCGCTCAAATAAACAATTACTCCAATTGGCACTAATAAAAGTATATTCAGAAAATGCACATAATAAATCAACAGAGACATGAGTCCTGTTGAAACAACTGCCTTTGGAAGAACTCCACCGAACTGCAACGGATTCAGTTCACGATGAAGACAAGCAGAGCTTACAATCAAAAACGCCCCAGTAGTTATTACAGATGCCAGTGCAGCGCCTATGAGGCCCATTGTGGGGATTAACAGCAGATTCAGAATAATGTTCGCCACTGAGAATGTTACTACTATTGCGGCTGCCAGTCTTTCCTTCATTACTGCATACAGACCAACCAAAACCACGTAGCTCAGAGAGAGAAATAGGAATGACCAGACCAAAATCTTCAAGGCAGGTACGGACATTTGAAACTCCGGGGTGTATACCAACTCAATAATCCTGTCCGCCAGCAGTACTGTTCCAGCCACGAGCGGTACAGCCAGCAACAACATGTACTTAAAAACCCTCTCGAATGCGAATTTTAACGAATCACTTGAGGTTTTGTAATAGCTGGAGAGAGCAGGGAAAATGGATACGGTAAGCCAACCTGGAATTATCATCAGCACACCAACAAGCTTGTAGGCAGCACTGTACCAGCCAACCACAGCATCACCTTTCATAAACGAGAGCATTACCACGTCAACCTGGAAGTACATCGTAGCAAAAATACCTACCACTCCAAATGGAATGATGTTTCTAAGAACAGTCTTGCGTATGTCGGGGCTGATATGCAAATCAGGGATGGTGAATCGTTTTATTGTGATGTAGAGGCTGACTAAAAAATCAACAACTCCTGCCGCAAGGTATGCCAGAACAACCGCAATCAGTCGATAGCCTGCGAATAATACTGCCAGCCCTAATACTACAATCACAATCTTTTCCAGAATACTTGTGATAGACGCATACTCCATCCGCTCAAATGCGATGAACTGGGAGCGAAAGAGATGTGCAAAAGATGATAATGTTATGTAAATCGCAACGATATATACTGCCAGAGTGGTATCAGGGGGGTAATGCATAAGACTTATTGTGGTAAAGAGGATGATCAACAGAACCAGCGATAGAACACATTTTATAAAGATCATATTTCCAAGATATGCACTGGCTTTCGATCTGTCCTGTGCAACGTCCCTTATTAAAAGATCATTAAATCCCATATTGGAGATAATCAGGAACAGCCCGGTAAATGCGAATGCAAATGAATACTTTCCGAATCCAACATCTCCAAGATACCTTGCAATACACACTACCAGCAACAAAGCCAGGAACTCGCGCACAACATCTGCTACTGCAAGAGATATAACGTTCTTTGCAACTCTCTTGGGGGCGTTCAACAGACTCATCCTTTATCACCCAGCAATATGATTACAATAACACCCAAAGCAATATAGGTTTATGTGATATGATAAAGTAACGAGGAAATATCCATGAAAAAAATGCTAGTCACCATCCCTGCGCACAATGAAGACAAGACTGTCGGGAAGCTGGTCGATGGCGTACGGGATATAGTCTCAAATATAAGCTCCTCTTACGATATCCTCGTGATAGATGACGGCTCCACGGATGATACATACGCCGCAGCAAAAAATGCTGGCGCAAGAGTTCTCCACCTACCTATAAGGTGCGGTCTGGCAGAAGTGTTCCAAATCGGGCTGGGGGAAGTGCGTAAAACCGAGCCGGAACTGATCATTCATATAGATGCCGACTATCAATATCGCCCCGCTGAAATTCCTCTGCTAATAGACCCGATTCTGAAGGGCGAAGCCGATATTGTGTTGGGGTCGCGGTTTGCGGGCACAATTGAATGCATGCCTGCAGTAAAGAGACTTGGGAACATGTTTCTAACAAGGATCGTCTCAAGGATGATTGGTATTTCGCTGACAGATGCACAGACAGGGTTCAGGGCATTTACGCCTGCTGCAGCAGACAAAATAAGGATAATATCCCGCTACACCTATACGCAGGAGATGATCATACGTGCCGCACGGGCCAATTTGAAAATTGTTGAAGTTCCAGTTTACTTTGCAAAGCGCATGGAAGGTGAGGCAAAGATATCCAAATCATACCTGAAATATGGGCTGCTTGTGGGAATTGATTTACTCAGAGTGTGGAAGAGCCGCTGAAGTACAGCTAAAAACGTTATCAATCCAACGATTATGTTGTTTTAAACCGACATTCCACCAGTTCTATTAACCAGTGGTTAGGACTGGTGGAATTAGTGTGCAGAACCACTGGCCAGTTAGATGTTTACAGAATCAGAGATTCTGTAACCGTCTGAAAACCAAAGGTTTTCAGACATGCCACTGGTCTATTGACCAGTGGTTCTTCACAAAGAACTTGACGAAGACATAGTTTTCGTCTGTCTTGCGAAATCTCCGATTTCGCGAGACTCGTGGAGTTTTGCTCCACGCTGTCTCGCGGAACTTCGTTCCGCAAGATGATTCAGAACGAAGCCCTAAAAATAGGTTTTATCAGAAAAATATTTATGTTAAGCGCTATAAAACCCTTTCAGGTTACAAAAGTCTGTGGTTATCCATTTAAAGTTGTTATAGTGCCGTTTTAAGCACAAGAGCGCATTCATGAGATACTTTATTTGGATGGTAGCGTGATAGTGCGTGATAGTGTAACTAAAAAATGATATGATCGAGAGTTTAACTAAAAAAGGATGTAAAGGATGTGACCAAATTGGCAATTCTACCAATAGCCTCGGTAACAAAGATAATACGAAGTGTGGGCGCCGAACGCGTTGGCGATGATGCAAGCAAGGCGCTCGCCGGAGTTCTGGAGGAATACGGACAGAAAATATCTGCAGAAGCTGTCAAGCTCGCCAGGCACGCGGGGCGCAAGACAGTAAAAGATGTTGACATCAGGCTGGCTCTTGAAAGACAGTAGCATAGCAGTCGATATCAATTTGCAGTTGCCGGATTCCGCTCTTGATAGGCTTCACTATAGGGGGGACATGAGCACATTTCTAACATCTTTCGGAGGAGTATCTGTTCTCTAATACCAAAGGCTGAAGCCAAAAGTACGGGTTAATTTGCAGAACAGTAACTATAGTTTGTTTGCAAAATCGAAGATTTTGCAAGACGTATGAAAAAGCTTTGCTTTTTCAGACATGTATCCGGTTCGGATTCGTCAAAATACGGCTGGGGGTGGTGCAGCAGCTTGGAATCGAGAGAAACGCTGATGATATTTCTTAAAGGCATGTTCATGGGAATTGCCGATATAATACCCGGGGTTTCGGGCGGCACGATTGCACTTATAACAGGCATATATGATAGACTGATTCATGCGATAAGCGATATAGACCTCAAGTTCATACCTTATTTGCTGGAAGGTGAATTTGGCGCTGCAAAAAAGAACATCTTAAGAATAGATTTCAAACTGTTCATCCCACTGCTTTCCGGCATCGGCCTGGCTTTCCTCATCATGTCCAACATCATACATTTTCTACTGCATAATGTAACCGCTCCGACGTATGCCTTCTTCTTCGGGCTGATACTCACGTCTGCGGTTTTTGTCTACAGGGATGTTTGCGGAGCTTCGCTCCGCAACAGTATGAAAGCTGAAGCTTTCAGACATGTTGACAAAATCTCAAGTAAGAACCTATTATTCTTCATCATCGGATTCCTGTTCGCCTTCTTATTCGTTGGATCCGGCGCACTGCAGATCGGGCATTCCATTCCGATTATTTTCCTCTCGGGCATGGTGGCAATATGTGCGATGATACTGCCCGGAATATCGGGCGCATTCATGCTCCTTTTCTTGAACCAGTATGAGTACATGCTTTCAGCATTGAGAAGTCTGCAGTTCATGGAAATTTTCACATTCTGTTTCGGAGCACTGATCAGCATACTGCTTTTCTCAAGATTTCTGGGCTATATACTGGAACGATACAGGTCCTTCACCATGTTCTTCCTGATCGGTCTGATGTTGGGCGCTCTCAGGTTACCTTATATAAAAATAGTTGGCAGCATGAACTCTTTTCTGCCCGTTTTGGCTTCAGCCATATTTGGCTTTTTAATAATCTTTGCTGTTGAGATCATAGCGGCGAAGTTAAGTAAAGGAGCATAGAGGGGTTGAGAGTAGAATACCGGGAAAGAGCAGAATACCGGAAGCTGCATTAAAACTGACATTCTACTGGTCTACTGACTAGTGTTTCTTCACATCAGGATAGATCACGATTTCAGATTCAGATATCCAGATTCCACACCCTTCACAAGATAGAATAGGGCGCGGTTAACGGGCGTGCTGATGCCGTATCTCTCTCCAAGCCGCATAATTTCTCCGTTTATTGCATCTATCTCTGTTCTTTTTCTCCTCTCAACATCCTGAAGCATTGAAGAACGGTTCTCGGCAGTCTTCACTGCCACCTCTTCTACCTTACTCAACAAGCTCTTATCAAGCGGCACGCCTGCCGCTCTGCCAACCTTAACTGATTCCATTGCAGCTTCGTTCATTATCCACTTCATTTCAGGCGTCTTGAGCAGGTCTCCGTTACGTATGCGGGCTATGGCTGTCGGTGCATTTATACCTGCATTGACCACCAGCTTCTGCCATATTGCAGTCTTTATGTCAGTTACTGTCTTCGTTTTTATTCCTGCGTCTGTGAGCATTCCTGCGACCAGTGATGCCTTATCAAGTGCATTCTCTGTCAGCCCTCCGACTATGGTATCTCCTACCCCGGTGTGCCGTATGTGGCCCGGCTCTATGAACAGTGCGCCGTAGGATGTGGTGCCTCCAACAACACAATCGCCATTGAAGACCTCGACAATTCTCTCAATATTGCCCAATCCGTTCTGGAGACTGACTATAACCCCACCTTCATTGATTCTTATCTGTTTCGCGGCGTCGATCGTATCATAGGACTTGACTGTCAGAAACACTATACCTCCTGCTGTTGGTTCTGTGGTTGCCCTGACCTTGACGATTCTATCGGTCCTGCCCGATATCCTGATGCCGTGTCTGTTTATGGCATCTGCATGGGCATGCCTTCCAACAAGCGTAACGTCATATCCTGCGTCTGCAAGCAAAGCTCCGAACAGACTGCCGATGGCGCCTGCACCCATGATGACTATGGATAGTCCCTCTTTTGCCCGAGCTTGCCGATCCATTAGAATTAGAAATATTACTGCAGGATAGATAACCCTTTTCTAATCTTGCGAATACGAAGTATTCGCGAGACAGGTAAAATCTATGATTTTACCAGGTCTTGCGGAGCAAAGCTCCGCGGGACAGGCGAACTTTCAGTTCGACAAGTCTTGCGAAATCTTTGATTTCGGCATATTATGGCAGCTGGTATTGACCGCAGAAATACTCAGGTTATTTACCCGTGGTAGTAGCTTTTGAACTCTGTTTTACCGGCATCGTTTTTAGCCTGAAAGTTTATATTCGGCAGAGGCACCGCCGGCGGCAGCCCAAGACGCTGCGACAGTATCATTGCTACCGGTGCTGTGTTATGCATGATGCTGTTTGCAACCTCGTTCTGGACCTCTGGAGGGGCAGCTCCGGAATCCCATTTCTCTTTGATCTCCTGTAGGGTTAGTTTAAATCCGTCAGGCGGTCTGTAATCCGCGCTGCCTTCAAATCTTATGTGCCCAATGTTTGGGGAGAGATAGTTTATTGCCATTACATACTCTACCTGCAGTACTTGCATACCCCCGAATGGCGCCTTCCGTTCCACTATGCTGCTGTTTTTGATATTTATGTCGTAGTTGATGTTTACATTCTTGTACTTCTGTATCTCATCCTCTTCTGCAAACACCTTCGATTCTACCTGAGTGATTCTGAATCTGATAATCAATTGTTATACCACCGTCATACTACTGTTGCTACTGTTATATTACTGTTATATCACCCTGTGGTGACTCCATACGAATGTTTGACTCTCTTATTATGCTATTTTCAATGTACTTCAATCTTGTGTCATCTTATTTCGGCTTATGTTATGTTGACTCGTATGTCACGGTTGTTTCTGCTGCGTAGGAGACATCCATACGTTTCGGGATGGGTTAAAAAAGATAGCTTCTGCTTAATGCAAGGGTTTTCAGAAAAATAAATAAGGAGAGTCAAAATGTGAGTGTAGTGCTGGATTTTGCATTTCTGCTTTGTTAAGCGCGTCAGACTCTCCTTATCCGGATACCCCATCAGATAATTGACGCCCCGAGTTAATATCAGCTTGATTTACAAAATTGCTTGCAGAACGCTCCGCCTTTAAAGACGGGGACGAATGCAGCACATCATCAAGCAATTTTGTAAACGCTACAAACTTTAGTTTGTAGTAGTTTACTATGCGGATTCAAATAGGTTGCAGTAGTATTCTGAAAGGAACCACTCACCAAGTTCCCTTTTGAGTATTCTCGCTTCATTTTCTCGAACTCTTTCATCCTCCAGAATGAAGTTTACCACATCCAACAGCTCGATCATGAAAGCCCACCACCTAATTATCATCATTATTGCTGATGTTATTTAAGTATATTCATTTTAATTAATTAACATTTTAATTAGTTAACAATTGTCGGAATTGTCGGCTGCGGGTTGAGTTATAGTTGTATATTAGAAATAAATACTCATAATACTCAAAAAATCAATTATATTTAAAATTTGTAAG
>JAUWIL010000001.1 GCA_030605385.1 Methanobacteriota archaeon | reverse complement strand
CCCGTGTGCGCATACTCTGCGATAACCGTGGATGTTAAAGATGACGGCATGCGCACAGCCAGCGTCAACGCTGCTATGTGCAAGGGATGCGGCACCTGTGTGAGCGCATGCCCGAGCGGTGCCATGCAGCAGAGAGGATTCAAGGACGGGCAGATAATGGCTATGATCGATGCGGCTGCTTTGGAAAAATCATAGAATCAAATTGGAACTCGCAACGTCTCACGCGTCGTAAGAAAAAATGCCATTCAAATATTATGGGGGCGCTCTTGGCCCACGTTCCGTTTGCAGGACAAGTGCACCTTAATAAGTCTCAGTCTGATTCTTGGTCTGTCGTTCACTTTTATGACAAGAAGTCGGTCTCGACTTTCTGGAGTGATTCCATCACCTTTACGGCTGCATCTGCATCTGCAACGATCTGGGTCATATCACCTTCGAGTTCCAGCTTGCCCTGCATGACCGCTGCTATCACACCTATCTCGCCTTTAACCAGAGCTTCCCATGATGCGTATGGACCCTTTAATTTGTATGCTACCTCCACGTTGTCTTTCTCACTCTCACTCAGCAAGTTCAAGGCAGTGCATTTACCATGGAATAAGCCAAGGTGTGCATATGTCGTTTGTAAGTCATCTTCGCTGAACCCCAGGTCCGCCAACATAGAATCCTTCAGCTTCTTGAGTTCAGGATCATTCTCAGCTGCTTCTATTTTCATCTGTAGCTCTTCATCAGGTTCAATCACCAGCAGAAAGTCTCCCTCCCAGTTCTTGGCTGATTCTGCATATTCTGCATTAGAATTTATAGCTTCCATGCCTGCTGACATCCACTCTTTTGAAGGAAAAGGTATTCCCATAATATTCACCTCAGCATCATGTGGTATTATCTAAGATATATATGTTATCATTCAATTATTACCATTCGATTATCCATTTGATTATTATCGCCAGATGTTGTATGGACACTGCTACGGACACTGCTACGGACACTGCGGTTGTACAGATAACTGCACATCAGCGCACACCAAACGTGATGCTCTACGTTAGAGCGAGTGTGGGCGCCCACCGATATACTCTTGCTGTCTGAGATAATTAGATAATGAATACAGCACTACTGCAAAACGCTTTAATCAAATCGGGAGGGCAGAATTGACCCATGGGCTGGAAGAATAAAGTATCCTGTGTGGAATGCAAGGGGCGCGGGTTGTGCGGTAGACCCCACTGCCCCATATTGAGCCGTTTCGAGTCCATGAAGTCACACGGCTTAAGGGAGCTTGGAGACAGCGTGTTCGGCGCCTCTCCTCCGGCGGTTTTTGTGGGTACGCACGATTATCCGAGGGTATCAACCGGCCCGATGGTGCCGCCGCTTGTGGAGATGGATGATGCACTGAAATACGACCGGCCTGATAGATGGCTGGATTTGAGCATACAGGACATTATAAACATCCGCACCGCCCTTGTGCGCGGTAGAAGCGGTATGAGGGTAACGGATGCCAGATGGCCGACCAGGAACCTTGAGAAGACGCAGGAAATAGCACTTTCTGATATGCCTGTGGACACCGAAATGAAGTTCATGAGGCCCATCAAGGGAGAACTGCGCTTTGACGGGGTGCTCATGCCCATGGCACCTTCCGGCGAGATAAAGAGCATGCGCATCACAGAGAACCCGACTGTTCCGCGCAAAGTGGACCGCCTTGTGAGTGACACGGATGCAAGGGCATACAATGCGGTAGAAGAACTGCACGCGTCTGACATATCCCCGTACCATATAACTCGCCTGTTATCGGTGGGACTGCTTGGAGAGAAGCGGCGCAGAAGGCTCGTTCCAACCAGATGGTCGATTACCGCCGTGGATGACATGCTCGGAAAGCAGCTCAAGGAACGGGTTAGAGATCTTCCCGTGATAGACACCGTGCAGCTGTACTCGGGGGAGAGGTTTGGCAATCATTTTGAGGTACTGCTCATTCCCAGGGAGTTCGCCTTCGAACTCATCGAGATCTGGATGCCGCGCTCCGCATGGTCCGGCAATACTGAACGCTCATGGGTCTGCGCTGACCATGAAGTTTACATAGCAAAGCGCGGCTACTCGCCGCTTGGAGGTGGGTATTATGCCGCCCGTGTGAGTATACTTGAACATATGCGCACAATGAACCGTCAGGCAATGATACTGGCATTGCGCGAGATAACCTCTGATTACTGGGCGCCGCTAGGCGTGTGGGTGGTGCGGGAGGTTGCGAGGATGACGATGAACTCCAGACCGCTGATATTCGAGACAGTTGAGGAAGCCCTCTCAGATGCCGCTTTGCGCATCCATACGCCCAGAAAAGAATGGTATCCGAGTTCCAGAATTTTTTCCGACCTGCTTGCCCAGCGGAAGCTTGCTGATTTCTTCAAGTAATAGAGAGGGGGATATAAGAGAAAAGAGGCAAATGGGATATAAGTGGGTGCAGTAAGTAATTGTAGAAGTATAAAGTACTGAATTGGGAAGGGAATTGGGAATCCTTAAGGACTGAACTGGGAAGACTTGCACGGAGCTGGTAAACTTGGCTTTGATAACTGTATTGGAGGACGCGCTGTGGGTATTATTAGCGCTTAATATCGCGCTTGTCGGGATATTCGGGTTCAAGGATATGCCGCGCATGTTCCACTTTTTTTTCTCAACACTCGTATTGCTCATGTTCAATATGTTTCTGGGCATGCCGTTTTATCTTGTGGCTGGCGCGGTAATGATCTGCGTCGCAGGTAAATTCTCAACAAAGATAGGATATCAGGATGAATTCGAGCGTCTTCAAACCTTCAATGGAACGCTGTTGTATCTTATCTCGGGAATACTGGTATCCTTCATATCATGTCTGATAATAGGAACCAACATCTATGGGGCGCTGGACTATGAACTTTGCTTCCTGCTCGTTGTCATAGGCGCTCTCGGCGGCACCCTCCTCAGCTTTGTATCATTTCAGGTAGACGACAACATGATGGTCATAATCGGGTCAGGGATGCTAATGTGGCTATTCAGCACCTTCAATTATACAGTTCCGGCTGAATATACCGCGCTGGTACTTGCGATAGTTCTGGTCGTAGGTTATATATCCTACAGGGAAGGCGTTCTTGAGATAAGTGGGATGCTCAGCGGCGCCATACTCGGGCTGCTAATAATCATATTCCAGAATATATGGTGGTTCTTTATCATGATGACATTCCTTGTGCTGGGCGGAGCTTCAACTAGATACAAGTATAGCTACAAGCAGTCTCTGGGTATCGCCCAGGAGGGTGTGCGCAACTACCACAACGTCTTTGGCAATGGAATGGTCGCTTTGATAACGGCTGTTGCAGGGGTGGTTTTACATATGCCGATTTTCACGATAGGATATCTCGGGGCTGTTGCCGCCGCAACGGGTGATACGATGGCCACTGAGGTGGGGGAAACATACAGGAAAAGGACAGTCCTCATCACGACGTTCGAACAGGTACCGCCCGGAACTGACGGCGGTATTTCGCCACTTGGCGAATTCGCAGCACTGCTGTCATCTATCCTGATCGGCTTGCTTGCCGTATTGATGGGCATAATATCCAATCCGTTCGTTCTGTGCTTTGTAGTGCTCGGTGGATTTTTGGGAACCAATGTTGACAGTCTGTTGGGCGCGACGCTGGAGCGGAAGGGCATTCTTACCAACAATGGAGTCAATCTCCTTGGAACCATGTCAGGCGCGCTCATCGCCATGGCTCTGGGGCTAATAATGTTATAATGTCAATAATAATGCTAGTAATGTTAATGATAATGCCAATAATAATGCTAATAATGCCAATGATAATGCCAATAATGTTATAAGTTCAATTACTGGTTTGGGTGTAGGTTAGGTTTGATGTGAGTGTGGATTAGATTTGATGGGGGTGTGGGTTAGATTTGGTAGCACTCGGCCTGGATGTTGGAGGCGCAAATACCAAGCTGGCATCTTCTGACGGAAGGGTTGCATTATCGTATCACCACCCGCTGTGGACCGATACCTCTCTGGTCGACGGTCTTGGGAGCCTGCGGAGCATCGCTCTTGATGCACTCGGGTGCGAATGGAGGGATATCGCGGGAGTGGGGGTTGTGATGACAGGGGAAGAGGCAGACTCATTCAGCTCCAAGAGCGAGGGCGTTGTAAAGATCGCGGACACGGTCGAAAAGGTATTTCCGAATCCCACGTTCTACAGGTCAGATGGCGAATTCAAGCATAAAGTCAGGGTTGACACGCTCTCCTTCTCGGCAGTTAACTGGTTTGCCTCTGCCGGTATGATCGCCGGGGATGTGACAGACAACGCAATCTTCGTTGACGTGGGGAGTACCACAACAGATGTAATACCCATTGTGAGCGGAGAGGTGCCCGGCGGTTTCGTCACAGACTTCCAACGACTTGGGATGGGGCGGCTCCTGTATCGCGGCGTGCTTAGAACCAACGTTGCTGCGCTGACAAAGAGCGTCATTCTATACGGTACCGAGTACGGCATTGCATCTGAGTCATTCGCCATCACCGGTGATGTGTACCTGCTGCTCGAAAAAGTTTCGGCTGAGGATTATCAGTGCATGCCTCCAGACCATTATGCATATGAAAAACTCAGCGACGCCATAACGCATGAGGCTGCGATGAAACGTATTGCGCGGGTTCTGTGCTGTGATGTGGAAGAACTTGGAGATGATGGAATACTCGACATTGCCAGGCAGATATATAACGTGCAGGTAGAGGAACTGAGCAGTACCATAAGGAAGATTTCAGATCATTATGCCCTTGAAAGGGTATTTGCTGCAGGTCAGGGGGAATTTTTAGCACTCGAAGCAGCAGCAAGAATCGGGCTGCCCTGCGCTTCGGCATCGGACCTGTTCAATCCCGATATTTCAAAGGTATTTCCAGCATTCGCGGTGGCAAAGCTGCTCGAAAGGTGCCTGTAGCTGCTTGAACAAATCAGGATATCTCTGCGAATGCTCCGCTGCCACTCGCCGTTATTGGCATAATAAAAAGCCTACTTCTTCTCGATCGTACACGGCTCCAGCCAGTGCATGTATGCATTGTCGCGGGCATTCACGATATCGAAGAACTTGCGCTGTATCTCTGTAGTAACAGCTCCTCTGCGCCCTTCCCCTATGATGCGCCCGTCAGTTTCGCGTATAGGGGTAACCTCTGCAGCCGTTCCGCTGAAGAAAGCCTCATCAGCGCTCATAACCTCTTCGCGGGTTACGATTTTCTCGCATACCTTGTAGCCAAGGTCACTTGCGATTGTTATGATGGCATCTCTGGTTATTCCCGGCAGTATGGATGACTCGAGTCCCGGTGTGTATAGAACATTATCGCGGACTATGAAGATATTCTCGCCAGGCCCCTCGGAAACATAGCCGTAGTTATCCAGCATGATTGCCTCATCAAAGTCCTTGCTGTGCGCATCCATCACAGCCAACATCGCGTTGAGGTACTGCCCAACAGCCTTTGCGGAAGATACTGGCATCATTTTTGGATGTATTTTTGCCCATGAGGTGAAGGTACATCTTATGCCCTGCTCAAGCGCATCCTCTCCAAGGTAAGTGCCCCACGGCCATGCAGCCACGATACATTCGACAGGACATTGGCGTGGATGCACCCCAAGAGTGCTGTAGCCGTAAAATGCCAGGGGGCGGATGTAGCATGCTTCAAGCTTATTCGCGCGAATGACGTCTTTAACCGCATCTTTCATCTCCCGAGGCTCGAAGGGAATCTCCATCAGGTATAGTTTGGCTGAGTTGTACATGCGCTTTATGTGCTCATCCAGCCTGAATATGAAGGAGCCCTTATCGGTCTTGTAACATCGTATGCCTTCAAAGACGCCGGAGCCGTAGTGAAGTGCATGTGATAGGACATGGACCTTGGCATCATTCCAGTCGATTATCTTGCCGTTCATCCAGATCTTCTCAACGCCTCCAAAACCGTCTACCATTACCTGACACCTTCTGTGGGAATTAAGGCACGAACTAAATCGGGGACCGTGTAAATGATGGAGCGGTCCACCCATAAATCGCCTTTGGATTTTTATTTTGGACTTTTATTACAGGTTTAACTAACTAAGCTATAAGATTTTTGTTAAAACGTAATATTCGCATTCTGGCTTAAATCTTTATGTTCACAAGGTCCGCCCCGACCAATACCTCACCATGGAAAACCCTGCCTGCCTCGTCTGCCAGCAGTTTCTCGCGCCCCTCGTACATGCTCTCAATGTGAACCAGAATCAACATCTCGACGCCAGCATCACGCGCAACCATGCCCGCCTGTCTTGCGCTGCAGTGTCCGTGCCGGTTCGCCAGCTCCTCAAGCTCGGATGTTACAGATGCCTCGTGCACCAGAACTCTTGCACCACGGGACAGTGCGGTAATTCGCTCGCAGGGACGGGTATCGCCGGAATACACAACGTCTCCGACCCTGAAGCCATAGGAGGGTACGGAGTGGTCTCCGCTTGCTGCGCCCAGACTGGAGTCAAACTCTATCCGCTCACCATCAAGCTCATTAAACTCGATCCGGAAAAGGTCATCTTTTTTCATGAACCCATGGTATGATATCTCACACAGGCTGATTATCGTATCTTCGGTACCGCCCGGACCGAATATCTGCAATTCTCTTTCGCGTTTGAGCAGGTGCATACTCATCAGGAGGTCGGGCATGCCGAGGATATGGTCTCCGTGGGTGTGGGACAGCAGTATGGCACCAATATCCTTCAGCTCATAACCTGCGCGCACGATATCGCGGGGCGTGCAGCCGCCGCAGTCCATGAGGTATATACCGTCATCCACGTCCAGCAGCAACGCGGTGCTTGAGCGGCTGCGCTGGGGAATGCAGCTTGCAGAGCCGAGAATAACAAGACGCCCCAAAGTAGAACACCACCAAATTAGTTATCCTTTATGCGGTCCGTGTTCGGACACGTCCCCGCCCCATGCCACGCGCACGTGGAGGATGCGGTTGCGGGCAACCTTCTCAACAACGATTCGCACACCATTCTCTTCCACGACATCGCCGACTCGCGCAGTACGACCAAGGCGGCTTATCACCAGCCCTCCGATTGTCTCAAATGATTCTTCCTCGTGAAGTCCGATGCATAGCTCTTCGTTAACATCATCAATGTGCGTACGTGCATCCACAATCGCGGCATTATCACCAACAATCTTTACAGGAGCTGCCTGCGAGTCGTATTCATCGTATATCTCGCCCACGATCTCCTCCAGCAGGTCCTCAATGGTAACGATTCCGGCTGTACCGCCGTACTCATCGAGCACTATAACCATATGTATGCGCCGGTCTTGGAGTTCATGCAGCAGGTCATCAAGCTTCTTGGTATCAGGCACATAGTAGGCTTCTCTCATTATGTCGCTCACCATCTTGTTCCCTTCACCATCTTTCAGGTGCTTAAGCAGATCCTTCACGTACAGTATACCCACAATATTATCCATACTCTCTCTGTAAACAGGTATGCGCGAGAAATTGCTTTCTGTGGCAACTTCCAGCACATCCTTTATGGTGGAGCTGTCCTCGATACTCACCACATCCATGCGCGGGACCATAACCTCTTTTGCGATAGTATCGCCAAACTCGATGACACTGTGAATCATCTCCCTCTCATCTTCCTCGATGATACCCTCTTCGCTGCCAACAGCGATCAGAGCCTTAAAGTCCTCATCACTTCTGAATATGGCGTGCTGGATTGTAGCATCACTGCCAAAAGCACGGAACAGAGCATCCATTATATGCGATAGGGCGACAACAACCGGATAGAGCACCCACTCCAGAAACCGTATGATTGGGGCGAAGGATAGGGCAAGTCTCTCGGTATTTTTCGATGCATACGCTTTTGGTGCAATCTCGCCGAATATCAGTATGAGAAAGGTCATCACACCGGTGGCTATGCCTATGCCCGTGTTGCCGAAGACCTCTATTGCCAGTGAGGTAGCAATTGCCGCAGCCGCAACATTAACAACATTGTTTCCGATGAGTATTGTTACCAGCAGCCGGTCGGGGTACTCAAGTAAGTGCTTGACAGTCATTGCCCGCGGCTTGCCGCTCTCGGCGAGCTTGGCACGGCGCAGTTTGCCCAGCCCGATGAAGGCAGTCTCGGAGCTGGAGAAGAATGCAGACAGAGCAAGAAGTATTATCAGCGCAATTATCTCGACTAATTCAAAAGTCCCCATATTCATCTCAGTTTTCCCACACGAATGCGGTGTTCATTGTATTACCAGGAACCGATTACCAGGAACCGATTTTCATTACTACTAACAACCCGATACTAACAACCCGATACTAACAACCCGATACTAACCGAATGCATTTCATTGATTGTTTAATACCGTTTCACCAGTTGGTTTGATGCTGTATAATCCCATGGTTGTATTGTTATAAAAAATTAATCTAACATGGAACATAACATATACGGCGGAACTGCATGCACCTTATACGCCAAAATCTAAAACTCCCATTCGCAAACAATAACACAACAACAGCAGCGCAGACAGCCCCCTTCATACCGCCTGCTTCTGGGCATTCAAATATTCTACAGCGTTCTTTATGCCCTCAAGAGTGAGGTCTTCCATATGTATGATCCTGCCGATAATGTCAATTGTATGGCTGCCGTGCGTCATGTACCAATCTTCTTTTAGTTTCGGGTTGAGCCACACGCAGTACCTGAATCTATCCCGCATGCGCTCAAGCCACACCCGTCCCGGCTCCCCGTCATCAACACCATAATCTATCGCGCCGTTTGGCATCATCAGCTCCTCGGGAGCCATTGACGCATCGCCGATGATGATAACGCGCGTCTCGGCATTATGCGTGAGAAACTTCTCCATGGGATATGGCTTGCTCCGCGCGGCATCTGTGAACACGGTACCATATATGCAGTTGTGGAAATAATATGTGCTTAACTCCTTGAAGCGGTCTGCCGTTTTTGAGAAAACCAGCTTTATGAGTCTCATATATGGGTCCATCGAATAACCGCCATTATCCATAAGCAGGGCTACCTTGATTTTATCACGCAGTTCACCCGTGAAAACCATCTCTATCTCACCCCCGTTGCGGGCGGTGCGGTATATGGTCTCGTCCAGATCGAGTTCAGTCACGGGTCCTGCAGGTACCATATTCTTCAGGGTTCCAAGTACCTGGCGCACGTTTTCTGCGCGCAGTTCAGCCTTGCTTGAATAATCTGCATACCGCCTCTCACCTATCATCTTTATTGCGGATTGATAGGCTGAATCTCCGTACACGCGGATGCCGTATGGACTGGTACCGGAATGACCGAATGGCGAACTTCCGTTCGTTCCGATCCACTTATCACCGCCGTGATGCGCATCCATCTGTTTCATCACGGTCTCGATGAAGCGCTTGAATAGTTCATCTGGAGGCATCCTGTAGTGAATATCTTCCCACGTGAGGTTGCCCTTCTTGAGTTCCCGGTTCAGCCAATCCTGAAACGGCTTGTTCTCGAGAAGTTTGCCGAGGTTCGTAGTATCCTCGGGTGCTGGCAGCTCCAGATTGTAGAAGTATTTTGCGAACGCTCTTTCAAAGCTATCCATGTGTTCTATGCGCTTCACGCATATGAGGCGGAGCAGCAGGTACAGCTCTTCCAGATTGCTGGCAAGTCCCTTTTCCACAGCCTCCCGAAATTCGAGGATATACTGCGTCGTAATGGGTACGCCGTACTCTTTCATTGTGTAGAAGAAATCAGTGAACAGCATGGAACCGCCTCAACAGCAACCGGTCTAAATTAAAATTGATTCAATATTTAATGCCCATACCATTAATATCTATATCGCATACGGCGGTAGCCATCAGAGGCACTTCCAGAGCGCCCTTCGCGAAACATCTTGATATCGCCAGCCCGCTTCAGCAGTACGCCAGAGAACGGCAGTTTTTTGGGGTCATTCTTGGCAGAGGCAAGCTTATCTGCACGAATTCCGGATCTATCGAGCGCACCTATCCAATCCAGAAGCTCGCTGCTTGCTGGCGGCTTCTCGAACCCGCGGTCCCGAAGGTCGTAGAACAGGCTTATGGCGGTGTTTACAACTCCCTCGTTCACCACCGGGTAGTGAAGCCTGATAATCTTTTTCATCTGCTCGACCGTGGGAAAGTCGATGTAATGGCAGTAGCACCTTCGCAGGAACGGGTCAGAGAGCTCGCGTTTGGCGTTGCTTGTTATACATATGAATGGACGGTGTTTTGCCCTGATGGTGCGGTTCACCTCGCGTATGGTAAACTCACATTCTTCCAGCACGTCAAGGAGATTGTCCTGCACGTCTGACTCGGTCTTATCAATCTCGTCGAGCAGCAGTACGCACCGCTCCTCTGAAATGAATGCCCTGCCTATGGGACCGTATATCGAGTAATCATCAAAATTATCAACCACGCGTCCCGTCTCCCCTGACCCAAACCGCGAGTCGTACAGGCGCAGTACAGAGTCGTGGGTATAGCACAGCTCCTCCCCTTTCATTGTAGATTTGCATCTGGCAACCTCTATGGGCATGTTAAGCGCTCTCGCCACTTCGAAAGCCAGCTGCGTCTTACCCGTTCCGGCCTCACCCATCAGGAGCAGAGGTTTCTCCATTGCAAGCGCTATGTTGACTATGTCGCCAAGCTCGGGTGAAAGATAGTATTTATCGGTTCCCTTGAACTCCCCTGTATTTTTAGCCATAGTTGCGTTTCACCTTTATTTTTGCCCTTACAAGCACATAGCACTCGATCAGTTGCATGTCAGGTCAATCAATTGCATACGCTTGCAGGTCAGATTAATCAACTGCATACCCCACAGCATAAATAATACCAGACAATACCAAACCACCAATTACCATTACCATACTATCCAGACCATCAATTACCAAACTATTCACTTATATTGGTTCTCATTTGCAATAAATATTTAAAAAAGATTACGGAAGGCATCATGAACTCTGCTTATGGCGCTCATTCCACTCATACAGCCTACTCTATTGGCTCACTTCATCATTTTATTAATTACTCGTTACTCCATTACCATATCAAACATCATATCAAATAATTACCCGTTACTCTACTATTATGTCAAACTCATCATCGCCCTCACCATCGCATTTTTCGGCGCTGCCTAACAGCAGAGGTCGATCATCGACTGGCATCGAAAGCTTGAACTTGTTTGCCCATACCGCAGCCTCGGCATCCAGTGGGCTGTTCAGGCTGAAATTTTTGTACTGAATCATCTCGCCCAGCTTTATGCAGAGGTCGTCGAGAAACATGGAAGGCACCCAGCTTCCGAGGCACACGGTACCCGGGTTGTATGGGTGCGTGGCGCCCAGTATGTTCGGGTGAAATACGGGAGTCATCCACTTCAACTGGGGCTGGCGCATCGGATAATCCATCGTCAGGTAGATCTCGAGAGTATGGCGGACGGAATTCGCTAGACTGCCGTCGTCGCGCTTCATAATGCCCTTGCATCTGAAGGTGACTGCATATTTCTCTGGCGGGTCCCCCTCGCAGGCAAAAGAGATGAAATTACTGCTTTTATCGAGTTCGCACATGCGCTTATAGTCGCTTTCAAGACGTCTGGCTCTGGCGCCGCTCATGAATATTATCACCACTTTTTTTTACTTCATCTTTTCTCCTGTTTGCAAAACTACGTTTTGCAACAGCATAAAACACGTAGTGTTTTAGGCATGTTTGTAGAACTACGTTCTACAACAGTACGAAAACCTAAGGTTTTCGAACATGCCTTGCATTTTAAACATGTTTGCAGAATCGAAGATTCTGTAACCGTATGAAAAAGCGTTGCTTTTTCAGACATGTTTGTGAAATCAGAGATTTCACAACCGTCTAAAATGCCTTGCGTTTTAAACATGCAGCAAAGCCCTCTTTATTACATCATCCTCGTCTTTGCGGTGTAGTGCCGCAACACCATGTGAATCCGAGTACAGGTCTAATCCGCGCACCACTACTATGGGTTTACCGCCGTTGCCCTCGCCTGTGAGCAGGTTTGATGCGCCTGCAAGTTCATCAGCCACGGCTTCCTCTGTTATTTCAAGCTCGTGCCCGTAAAGGTCCTTCATTCCGACCCAGTTCAGCAGCGGACCAATGCCCGCACACCCTACGGCTACTGCGGTCTGACCCATGCGGAAGGCTCTGCCTGATGTGTCTGATATTATTATGCTCACCCTCTTTCCGGTGCGCTCGAGAATCCGGTCGTGTATACCTTTCGCGCTCTTATCAGGGTCAGCGGGGAGCAGTAGTGCCTTACCATCCTTGACGTTGGACCTGTCTATACCTGCCTTGATGCATATGTACCCGTTCGGCATTTCGGTCAGAAGTATGGGGCGCTCGACTATTATTCTGCGGCTGTTCTGCAGAACAAGCTCCATGAATCTCGGGTCTTCGTTCAGGTTCGATGCAAGCTCAACCGCTCTGGCGCACGGTCTGATACTATCGAGGGAAATAGCTCTACCCTCAGACTTGGACATTATGGTTGATGCAATTACTACTATATCATGACTCTTGAGTTCCACTGCGTCGAGTATGATATCGACTATGTCGTCCCCCTCTTTTATCAGAGGGACTTCCTCAGGAGCAAATAAGCGAATCTCGGCTACACCCATATTGCTACACCCATATTACAATTACACCACACTACACTATATCACATTCATATTGCACCAAAAACTCCTGACTGAATACGATTGCTGGAGGGTATGTTAAAGTGCATTAAGCACCACCTTCAATACTCATATTTGACTTTTGTTTAGACTTTTGTTTAATCTCTATGGTACTAGTAGTACTGACCCAGGAGATGGTACCAGTAGTCTTCCAAGGGTGTCAGTAGTCTCCCAAGGGTGCCAGCATTATCCTAAAGATGCCAGCATCATCCCAAAAGCATGCCCATGAGCTTATGCGCTTCAACGACACCCATGCTTCCAGATTTTGCCGACACTTCGTCGAATAATTTAACGTCATCCGCCCTCCAGTCGGTGCGGAATATTGTGAACGGCACAGGGTCGCTGGAGTGCGTACGGATTCTCAGAGGCGTTGGGTGGTCAGGCATTACCAGAACGGCATACTCGCTGTACTTTGCCTCCAATGCACCGAGCATGGGTGCCGCAACGTTGCGATCAAAATCCTCAATAGCCTGCATCTTCAAATCCAGTTTTCCCGAGTGTCCCGCCTCATCCGGCGCCTCAATATGCACGAACACAAAATCATCTTTTTCAAGTACGTTTAGTGCGGCATCCACCTTGCCCGCGTAGTTGGTATCAAGATAGCCTGTTGCGCCAGAAACGTTCACAACCTTTAGTCCGGCACATATGCCAATGCCTTTGATCAGGTCAACTGCGGATATCACACCCCCAGTTACGTTGTAGAGTTCTTTGAAAGTGGACATCTCCGGGCGCCGCCCCCCGCCCCACGGCCAGATCATGTTGCCGGGATGCAGCCCCCTGTTCACCCTATCGACATTGACTCTGTGCGTTTCGAGGATTTTCTTAGAGTCATTTATCATATTCCTCATAATTTCAGCTATTCTGCTATTGGCTGCACTTCCGGGCATATACTCACTTATGCGCTTCCCGAGCACGTCATGCGGCGGGGTGCAGGTTATATCAGTCGGATCTTCACAGGTATGTTTGAAAACCAGCAGATGCCTGTAGCTGATTCCAGGGTGAAACTTCACATTCTCGCTGCCGAGCCGTTCGTCAACGAATCGTATCAGCTCTGCAGCCTCCTCGTTGCTTATGTGGTCTGCGCTGTAATCCACAATCATGCCGCCGTCCTCGGTTATCAGGTTGCACCTGTATGCGAGGTCATCATCCTCCAGCGGCACGTTCATGCTTGCAGCCTCAAGGGGCCCCCGGCCGGTATAGCGGACCGCAGGGTCATACCCCATGATGGACAGATTCGCCACATCACTACCGGCACCCATGCCGTGCGGTACCGTGCGTGCAAGTCCGTTGACACCTCTCTCGGCGCAATAGTCCATATTTGGCTTGTCGGCAGCCTGAAGAGGCGTTCTATTACCCAACTCTGTTATTGGCTCGTCTGCCATTCCATCTCCAACAAGAACAACGTACTTCAAACCTAGGGCAACCTCCCAGGTACCTCCCAAGTACCCAAGTATAGGGATAGCAGAGGAGTATTAAAGATATTCCTAAAAGTGCCGATATTCCTAAAAGTGCCTGTGATTCGTGTTAATGACTGGATTAGCCAATTAAAAGCCATATGGGCGCACCATATAATTCTAATTCAGTCTTTAGTCAAACTTTTTTATAAAGGCATTGGCCAAATACATGCTGAAACAGGGCAAATCAGGATATAACGCCATTAATGGGCATTTAATCGACTATAATGAAATTAAAGCGATTTTTCAGCAAGTAATATTAAAAAGGGCAGCATTAAAAATCCTGATAACGGTTTAAACAGGTTAAAACATATTATATTTTCTTAGTTAGTAGGGAAATCCTTATATTCAGTATACTCGAATGAGGTAAGAATAGCTCAACAGTAAAACAGACTCTTGAAGTGACTTAGTATTATGTATATTATAATTGTGGGTCTCGGGGGAATCGGACAGAATCTGGTGTACCTGATATCAAAGAAGAAGGACAACATTGCAGTAATAGACAAGAATCCTGAGAGGTGTAAGGATATTGCTGCCAAATATGACCTTCTGGCAATTGTTGGAGACTCCACTGACCGGAGCATACTGGAGCAGGCAGGAGTAAAAAGCGCCGATGCAATACTTATCACAACCTCTGACGATGCAACGAATCTTATGACTGCACTGGTCGGGAAGGAGGTAGGCGTACCCAACATTGTATCGGTCGTCAACCAGCAGGATCATGTGGATATGTTCAAACGCGCAGGTGTGCGGGTGCAGGAGAATCCGGATCTTGCTGTGGCGGAGAGTCTCAGGAGAGTCATGATACGTCCAAGCATAAAAGAGTATATCAGTGTTGCCAGTGGACGCGCAGAGATATTCGAGACCACCATAACAGAGCATTCAAAGGCTGCGGGAAAACAAATAGCAAAGCTCCCACTCGGCAGCGATGTACTCATTGTGGCGATAGAGCGAAACGGCGACATAGTAGTGCCTAAAGGCGATATTGAACTCAAGGTTGGCGACCGCGTCACGATTTTTGCAGCCTCAAAGTTGGTGGACAAGACTGCTAAACTATTCTTCTCAAATCAGGATAACGGCGTTGATAATACCAACAACGGTAACAAGGCCAACAAATAAGCACAAATCTGAAGGCAATCAATCGGAAGGCAATTTTAGCTTAAAGGGTCATGGCAACAGGAAGTGCAAGGACTTGCTCTCCAACATAAAGACGATACTGAGGGATATGGGAAGTCTGTTAGTAATAGCAGGCATCGTAATGCTCCTGCCGCTGGCAGTTACGTGGGCATACCGCGAGCAGTACCTTGCGAGGGGCATCATAGTACCTGCCTCCATTACGATATGGGCAGGGATGATGCTTGTACTTCTTTGCAGGAATGCAAAACCGCCAGAAATGAAGCATGCGATGGTGGTTGCGGCACTTTCATGGCTAGTAATAGCAGGATTGAGTTCAATTCCATTTGTTATGATATTGGGTATGCCCCCGCTTGACGCCGTCTTTGAGGGTATGTCGGGCTGGACAGGTACAGGACTGACAATGATAGCCCGACCAAGCACCATTCCGCAAACCTTACAGTTCTGGCGAAGCCTCATGCAGTGGGTAGGAGGTGTTGGAGTGATAGTGCTCATGGTATCGATTTTGACACGTCCCGGTACCGGTGCATATGCACTCTACAAGTCCGAGGGGCGGGAGGAGAGAATACACCCAAGCATCATCTCGACAGTGCGCACCATATGGTGGATATACCTCTTGTTCACCCTGATAGGGATACTGCTTTTCTTATTTGCAGGGATGCCCTTATGGGATTCAATAAACCATGCTATGACGGGCATTGCGACTGGAGGTTTCTCGGTAAAAGATGGGAGTATAGCAGATTACAACAATTACCTGATAGAAATTGCGATAATACCGATAATGATACTCGGTGCAATACCGTTTCTCATACACTACAGATTCCTCATGGGAGATTTTAAGGCCCTCATACGTGATCAGCAGTGCAAAGCGCTATTCCTGGCTGTGCTTACCGGGTGCACCGTGCTGGCACTTGAGAATTATATCACGGGCTCAAACCTCCTGGCTTCAATACGATACTCAGTATTCCAGTTTATATCCGGAATCACATGCACAGGTTTCCAGACAGCCAATGTGCACCAGTGGTCGTCCACGGCACAGCTCATAGTAGCTCTGGCAATGGTAGTGGGTGGTGCAGCAGGCTCTACTGCGGGAGGTGTCAAGCTTATACGAACGATACTGGCATACAAGGGAGTAGGATTGTGGTTCAAGAAAGTATTTCTTCCAAGGAGCGCCGTTTTAACCTTGAAGCTGGGTGACAAATCTCTGAGTGAGGAGGAGGCGAACAGCCTGATAGCCGAGACATCGCTTATAACGGTCCTCTGGATAATATTCTTGTTCTTTGGAGTTATAGTGCTTCTGCACACGGTCCCGGCTGGGTATGAGCTAAGCGATGTGATATTTGAGGTAGCATCGGCACAGGGAAACGTCGGCATTTCTACAGGCATAACGGGCCCGGATATGTCCCCCATCGCAAAGACAGTACTCATATTCAACATGTGGATAGGCAGACTTGAGATTATACCAGTACTGATGCTGGTGAGATCCCTGTTCAAGGGCATGGAGCCATTCTGAGCAGATGTTCCGGGCAGGGTTGGGCAGAATGAGGTTGCTGCACGGTCTTGTTCTGGGTCAACTACCACCTCTGGGTCAACTACCACCCACAAAGACGGGTTTGAATTGCAATGTGCAGGATTTTATCGTGCATGCTCTATGAGGAGCGCTCTTAGGATTCTTGCATAGGCAGGGCGGGTGAACAGAGTACCTACAAGGACGCCGACCACTGTTACGATGGCAAAACCCCCCAGTACGCCAAGCCCCATCCAGATGAGTGGGCACATTGCGACAATCGTGGTGGCGGCAGCACCGAATATGATTCTGAAGGCGTTGCCAAGGCGCATGGAATAAAGCTTGGTTGACGGTGCAACCTCCATGCACATGGTTTCATCCGTAATAATAACAAGCTGATCTATGCCCGTGCCAATTACTGTAATGATACCTGCAACACTTGGCAGGTCCAGTTCCCAGCCGACTGCTGCGGCAAAGCCAAGAAGTATAAGAACTTCACTGAAAGATGTGGCGAGCATAGGAAGTATGATCTCCCTGCGCCTGTAACGCATGGAAACCATTGCTGATACAGCCACTAATGCCAGCAGCCCGGCAATACCTGCCTGCTGTTTGAACATGGCACCCAGGGGTGCCGGTACCTGACCCGAGCCCACAATATCGACATTAACAGGCAGTGCACCTGCACTCAGGTGCACCTGCAGCTCTCTGGCTGCCTTTAAACTCTCATCACCAACGCCCGTGGATGCTACCAGGCTGCTTACGGAACTGCTCTTGATGGATTTTGCCAGATCAAGTGATAATGGCGCATCATAAATGGTTTTACCGTCGAGGAGCATAATCAGGTTGTGCGCTTTGGGTGCATCCACAGCCCCATAATTGATTGCAGCCTCACGGAACTTGGCAGCCCCAACCTCGCTGAGCTGGAACGGCGTGCCCCATGGAGAATATTTGCTCCTATCAGCTTTCTGCGGTATGTCAACTCTTGAGATATCATCGCCATATAGCACATGCGCGCTCTCGTTGTCGACAGTCTGTATGCGTATCTCAAACTTACCAGGATTTCCGATAATATTCCTTGCGGTGGAGATATCTACGCCAGCCAGATCAATCAGCAGGAACTTATCACCTATAGACCTGATAGGAGCATCCATCAGACCGAGCACATTAATTTTATCTGATAATATTTTCATGGTGAGCTCAAATGTTTCAGGGGATACGCTATCGAAGAACTGGGGCTCGCCATTATCAATGGATATGCTTGAGTTGACGGCGGCCAGTATTTCCTCGAGCTTACTTTTATTCACACTGCCGCGTATTTCATACATATGCCTGTTATTGTAGAGTACAGGTGTTACTTCAGAGTCGGTTGCATTGGAAATGTACTTACGAATCAGAATACTTTCATCTGTATCTAGTGTAACGACACTGTAGTTGTCATAGCGCCTTATACGCGCATTGCCTAACCCCAGACCGTTAATTATCTTCTCGCTGACAATTGTATTGGTGGTAAATTTCACAGTGTCGGGACTCACTTCGGTGATTGTTACAGTGTCATTAATTCCGCTCTCAACAAAGTGCTTGACAATACTTCCGGCATCCGGAGTTACGTTAACGATTGCGCCCTGAAGCCCAAGCTGGAACCACGAACCTCCCTCGAGGTCAAGACCGTAATGCAGGTTGGAGCTAAAACCATCAGATGGCGAATAATGAGGATGTATGGCGATAAGACTGAGGAGCACCAGCGCTACCAACAGGATTACCTTCCAGTCTTTGATCATGATACCGTACTCTCCGCTCATCTGCGGCCGCCCCCTCTTTTACCACTCTTATCTCCCTTACTTCTGGTGCTTTTCGTCCTCTTCTTTTTACTTCGTTTCTTTTTCATGCGCTCGAGGTACTCGAGGTACATGCGCATAATACCCGCGTTAAGCAACCATGTATTCATCATATCGGCACACATGCCGAAAAGCAGCACAAGAGATATGTCCCGGAGTACTGGAATACTTGTGTATGGGGGGATAAGATAGAACGAGTTTGACACTACTAGCATTACGAGAATAGCCGACATCGTGGTAGTTGACATCATAAGTCCGGTGCGCATAGCACCCCTGATCTTGTCCTCAACTCTCCCTTTCCCTGTCCGCAGCATACGCGTGCTGAGAAGAATATTACTGTCCACAGAATATCCTATGATCATTAGAAGTGCAGCCACAGTTGCCAGAGACATCTGCATCCCGACCGCATCCATAATTGCCACAGCTATTATCATGTCTGACATTGCCGAAAACACAACCGAGAATGACGGCACCATGGTGCGGAATATTATGAAGATAACAATTACCATTCCGATAAATGCATAGGCAACTGCCTGAACTGCCTGCCACTGAAGTTCATGGCCGAATACCTCGCCCATAGTACGAATCTCACTGCCGGGGTAATCATGGTTCACACTTTCTACGAGAGTATCCATCAACTTCTCGTTCATTGGACCGAGATGAACCATCATGCGCCCCCCACCCTCGCGTATGGACACATCTGGATATGAGGAAAACTTCTCAGCGAGTGCAGCAGTTCCTTCACTGGTGTTAAGTGTGATAATCGTGCCGCCCTTAAAATCAACCCCCATCTGCACGGGTGCACCGCAGTCGGCATATGTGGCGCCTATGATGATGAGCGCCAGCATCAGTACGGTTAGAGGCAAACCTATCAGCAGGCGGGTTGAGTATGATGCAACATCAACCTTCCCCATTATGATATCAGCTATGTCACGCATAACAGCACCACATACAGTAGGTGTTAGAGAGAATGTTAGAGGGGCATGTTTTTTCTGGTAGAGGTATAATCGTCATCCACTTAAGTATTTATGAATATTTGGTTATATCCCTCAATCGCGTCTCCCTTGATGCAACCGACATCAAACTGCATACACAATTTCCGGCGAAAACTCTGTTTCCGCAATATTCATATTATACATAGTGCAATAATCCTAACTACAACTATGAACGAAGAGCGAGATGAACGAAATCCTGGCGGCGGCCCTGAAGGTATGCTCGACAGCAGTCTGATCATACGTCACGCGCAGATCAGGACCCCAATGACCGTTAACGAACTTGTCAATGAGCTGGGCGGATGCGCATTCGGCGCAGGAAGAATCGCTGAAGCTGTGGATATAATGGAGATGATGATGCTCAGCGATACCACCAAGTTTCTCGGGCTGGCAGGAGCGCTGGTACCGGCAGGGATGCGCAGGATACTATCTGACATGGTGTATGATGGGTATGTGGATGTACTGGTTACCACTGGTGCGAACATCGTGCACGACATCATAGAATCACTTGGCGGACATCATTATCACGGCACTGCGGCGGTAAATGACATTGAACTTAGGGATAAGCAGATAAACCGCATATTCGATGTTTTTCTGCCCGAAGAACACTTCACGACCTTTGAGGAGCACATGCTGAACGCCTTTGCAGGTCTGGAGGGCAGAACCCTTAGCATACGTGAGCTGATAACCGCACTGGGTGAAAATATAGACTGCAAGAACTCGATCCTCGGGGCATGCTATGAGATGGAAGTGCCCATATACTGCCCCGGCATAGCCGATTCGGCAATAGGGCTCCAGGCATGGCTTCACAAACAGACCCTAAGTTTAAACGTTGACGTTTTTGAGGATATGAAGGAGTTCATGGACATATGCTATGAGGCAAGGAGCCTTGGAGCATTCATACTTGGCGGCGGTCTTCCGAAGAACTACATACTTCAGAGTATGATAGCCATACCGAGAGGGGGCATGGATTATAGTATACAGATTACAATGGACCGTCCAGAGACAGGCGGACTCTCAGGTGCCACACTCGATGAGGCCAAGTCGTGGGGTAAGGTGAAGGGGAGCGGCAGCTACGTAACGGTATATGCGGACATCACCATAGCGCTGCCGATAATAATTGCTGCTACCCGTGAGAGATTGGAATGTAAAAAGTGAGAGATTGGAATGTTTGCAAAACGTAGTTTTGCAACCGTTTAAAAATCAAAGATTTTTAAACATGTTTATGGAGCACAGCTCCATAACCGTATGAAACGCAGAGCTTTTCATACATGTTTACAGAACGCAGTTCCGCAACAGTACGAAAACCTAAGGTTTTCGGACATGTTTATGGAACAAAGTTCCATAACAGTCTAAAAGTTCCACTTTTAGACATGTTTGAAAAACGTAGTTTTTCAACCGTTTAAAAATCAAAGATTTTTAAACATGTTTACAGAGCGGAGCTCTGTAACCGTATGGAAGCTTCGCTTCCAGACATGTTTGCGGAACGAAGTTCCGCAACAGTACGAAAACCTAAGGTTTTCGGACATGCTTCGCATTTCATACATGTAAAAAATATGAATTAGATGAGGAAGGAAAATGAGAATACCTAATAGCACGGGACTTGTGTTAGCGCTCGATGTAACCTCTGGAGATGAAGCGCTAGGCATAACCGATCAGCTCCAGGGTTTGATTGACGCGGTGAAAGTGGGGTATCCACTAATATTATCGACTGGTAAAACCGTCATAAGTGAACTCAGCAAACGCATACACGTCATAGCAGACCTGAAGGTGGCTGACATACCTAACACCAATCGCCTGATATGTCAGCAGATATTTCAGGCAGGAGCCGGTGCAATCATAACGCACGCATTCACAGGTAGAGACAGCCTCATGACGTGTGTGGACAGCGCTCGCGAGCATAATGGTATGGTATATGTGGTAGTGGAAATGAGTCATCCAGGTGCGGTTGAGTTTCTACAGCCAAGCATGGAGCGCATGGTGCACATGGCAGTGGATTGCAACGCAGACGGAATAATAGCGCCTGCGACACGGCCCGAGCGCATCGCCGTTGTACGTGACATAGTCGGACCTAATATGGAGATTATGTGCCCGGGCGTAGGTGCGCAGGGTGGGAGTGTGCGCGAAACCATCATTAACGGTGCAAATCATATCATAGTGGGGCGCAGCATATACAAATCTGATAATCCAAGGGTGGCTGCCGAACGAATCATAGACGAGATAGGTAGAAGCAGGTAGCCCCCGCAAGACTTAACGAATACTTCGTATTCGGTTGTCTCGCGAAATCTCCGATTTCGCAAGATATTTCTGAAGGCGCACCCTTCAGATATCCCGCGAAGCTGTGCTTCGCAAGATGTGGTAAGAACTATTAAGGCACTTGACTCCCGATATTTCTACAGGTGCCGATGATGAAGAAGATAATAGCTGAGCCCCTTAAAGGGTGATGACAGACCCTATGAGTTCTGAGGCACCTACTTACTTCGAATGCGTTTTTTATAGATTGTTGGAGATTGTACCCTGCCATGAATGACCTTAAGAGATTGGAGCGGGTTGAACAGGCTTTAGACGAAATACGCAGTCTTTGCGAGTCCGGAGCTGTATTGATAGTTGAGGGTATGAAGGACAAAGCCTCTCTGGAGGAACTTGGTATACACGGCAATATTCTTATGGTATCCCATCACGCGCTCTTCCCTCTTGCTGACAGAATACATGATGAACTTTCCAGTAGGGGAGGTAAAGATATCTCGGGAGCGACTGCTAATTCTGGTTTTAGCGCTGTTGCAGTAATTCTTACAGACTGGGATTCAAAAGGGGACGAACTTGCCGAACGCATAGGGATTTATTTAAGGCACAGGGGCATACGGGTCGAAGACTCCATTAGGATGAGAATTGCTTCTCTTGTTAGGAAGGAAGTATATGACGTTGAAAGTCTCTATTCGTATCTTGAGAAGCTGAGATTAGCTGTTGGTGCAAAGACTGTATGGAGTGAATAGGAAGCGCATAATTATAAAACCAACTTTTGTTTTTTTAACACAATATTTTAACACAATAATTAATATCAACACCGCAAACTTATTAAAGCATAGCTTGGCTAAATGTGTAGCATATTACAACAATATCAACAATCATCCGAAATGCATAGATGGTTACATAGATGGCTAGATAATCACGAATCATATTCATCATCATGTATATTGTGAGAAATTAGCAGGAGTAATATTCTGGTAAGGCTATTGTAGGGAAGGGATTGAATAAGGGACTGCACGTAGGGTTGCAGCAAGTTTGATTCAACCATTCTTATATGTGCTTTATAACGGTAGTACGACCCCTCGGGGGTAAGGAACACTTGAGGAATTTGCCGCTATAGGTAAGCTTGATGCAGCGCAATATCTTATAAGGGCCTTATAAAGGAAGTTTTATAAAGGCATTTTATAGCTGCTAAGTGCTTTTGGTGGCTGCCAAGTGCTTTGTTTGCACTTGAGGACCAGAAAAAGCCTGAATGACAGTATACTGCTTTGATACATGGCAGTGAGTGGATTTAGGTAAATATAAATCTCCGAATTGGGGGATCAAAACCCCTGATTATCTAGCTATTCTATTTGTTGATTCGGAGGTGTGAATATAATGCAGGATTATGATACAACAAAGTATGTCATTTGCGCTAACATAGTTGCGGAAGGAATTGTGGAGCGTCCAGATGTAGTGGGCGCCATATTTGGGCAGACAGAGGGCTTGTTAGGTGACGATCTCGACCTGCGCGACCTGCAGAAAACGGGTCGCATAGGCAGGATAGAAGTTAACATAGAGTCCAGTGCCGGAAAGTCAAGGGGAACAGTTCAGATACCTTCCAGTCTGGACAAGACCGAGACTGCCATACTTGCGGCAGCACTTGAGACGATAGATAGAGTTGGACCATGTGTA
Source organism: Methanobacteriota archaeon (assembly GCA_030605385.1). Lineage (GTDB taxonomy): Archaea > Halobacteriota > Syntropharchaeia > JAUWIL01 > JAUWIL01 > JAUWIL01. The sequence continues at coordinate 29,084 of JAUWIL010000001.1, read as the reverse complement.
GCGAATATAAAAGTGGCCAGTGTTGAGGATGTGCGCGCATCAAAGCGCAGGCACATCATCGATCGCGCGAAGAACATAGTTCAGGATATGTTTGATGAAGCCATTCCCGAAACACAGGAGATTATGGGTGAGGTAAAACAGGCAATACGCGTAGAGGAGATAACATACTTTGGTAGCGAGAAGCTGCCTGCAGGTCCGAACGTAATCAGTTCAGATGCGATCCTGATAGTTGAGGGCCGGGCTGACGTACTCAAACTTCTCAGATGCGGCATCAAGAATGCTGTTGCTGTGGAGGGTACGAATGTACCGCATTCAGTAGTGGAACTGAGCAAGAGGAAGACGGTTACGGCTTTTACTGACGGCGACCGCGGGGGCGAACTTATACTGAAGGAGTTAATACAGATTGCAGATGTGGATTATGTTGCAAGAGCGCCGGATGGCAAAGGGGTCGAGGAGCTGACGCAGAAGGAGATCATAAAGTCACTCCGCAACAAGATTCCCATAGAACAGGCTAGAGATATGTATGCGTTGAAGAATGGTGGAAGACGCCCGTATCAACAGCAAAGGCGTGACACCAGCAGCCCACGTGATTCAAGACGTCAACCCCCCACAAGACATCAAGACTCAAGGCAGGCATTGGGTAGGGATGAGACACGGAAGCAGGATAGCAAACAATATGGTAGCCAATCCAAGAGAATTCTATCAATACGGAGAAAGGGCAGGGTTGAACGGGTAGAACCTGTTGCCGGCACTCAGAGTCCAGATAGACCTAGACCAAAGGTCTTGCGGGACAATGCAGTCCCGCGAGGGCATGTGAATGCAGAGCACACCCAGAGTATGATGATCAAGCCTGTTGGGGCTGATAGTAAGTTAAGGATTCATGCTGAGGAACTCAACAGCACGTTGAACGCAAGGCTCCTGGACAGCGATAAGAAGACAGTCAAGGAGGTGGCTGTGCGGGACCTCGTAGAAACGCTCAAAGAATCTAATAATGACACCAAAGGTGTAGTATTCGATGGCGTAATCACTCAGAGAATCATAGATATTGCTGCTGAGAAGAGGTTGGACTACCTGATTGGCATAAAGATTGGTAACGTTGCAAAGATGCCGGTATCGCTCAAAATAATTGCCAGTAAGGAGCTTCTCGCTAATTGAATGCGTTATTAGGTGTTATATGTCATGGTAAACTACTACAAACTAAAGTTTGTAGCGTTTACAAAATTGCTTGATGATGTGCTGCATTCATCCCCGTCTTTAAAGGCGGAGCGTTCTGCAAGCAATTTTGTAAATTAAGGTAAGAGTAGTCGAAGTATTAAATTGCCATGATAAATCGTGGCATATTAAGTATATAATTTATATATGGGATTGTAGGAAGTTACCTTCCTACTATATTACTTAGTATATATTTGAATACTATTTTTATCATCTTCAGCAAGGTGAAGAAGGTATAGGTAAATGGGGGAGAGATTATGCGAAAGGAAGAATTGATACATCTCCACATATTGCTGGCACAACTAAAGAAGTATTTTGAAGATAAGGGAATGGAATCAGGGTTTGGAAGCTATGCAACTCTCAACATAAGCCCGGCACACATACACAGGAGCAAGGCTGAACATAAACAAGCAATATTCATGCTTGGGAACGAGCTTGCATCAATAATAACCGATGATAAGAATTCGGGTGTCGGGAGGACGTCGGTAAGAATGCAGGAGCTAGCTGAAAGGATTGCATCGGAAATAACCATGGGGTAATCTTCCAGATGGGATCACCATTGAACCCAAACAATTATAACAAATCCAAGTAAACGTTTAGATTTGTGTCAGTAAGGGATGGAGACCGGGTAGTAGTAGGGAAAGGCTCTAGTAGGTATGAGGGAATACTGATGCCCTCGACTACAGGTCAAACCGTAATAAAGCTGGATAATGGCTATAATATAGGCTTCAGGTCAGAAGAAATCCAGATAACTATTCTAGAGAGTAAACAAGAAGGGTCAGCCGAAGCGCTATCACAAGAGTCCAAACAACAAGAATCCAAACAGATAGAACCCTCCGGAGGGCTTCCGCAAGACCTGCCAAAGGTATCGATAATCTCAACAGGCGGAACCATAGCCAGTAAGATAGACTACCGCACGGGAGCAGTGACCAGCCAGTTCACCGCAGAGGACATACTTAACGCAATACCCGAACTGGCAGAGATAGCAGAATACAACGCACAGGTAGCATACAGCATACTTAGCGAGAACATGAAAACCGAATACTGGGTGGAACTGGCGAGAAAAACACATGAAGAGATCAAAAACGGTGCAGATGGCATTATGATAACCCACGGCACGGACACCATGGGCTACACTTCAGCGGCGCTATCCTTCATGCTTGAAACTCCTGTACCCGTGATAATGGTAGGATCGCAGCGAAGCGCAGACAGGCCCAGCAGCGACAATGTGGTCAATGCAGTATGTGCCGCGATAACGTGCACGAGCGATCTTGGAGAAGTGGCAGTTGTCATGCACTCTGGCACATCTGATACAACATGCCATATACACAGGGGTACAAAAGTAAGGAAGATGCACACGTCCAGGAGGGATGCATTTAAATCAATAAACGTACCGCCAATAGGTGAAGTAGATTATAAAACGCGCAGGATAACACTAGCGGAAAACCATGTCAAGAGGGGAGAAAGAGAACTGGGATTACATGACAAGCTGGAATCAAGATGCGCATTGATAAAATTCTACCCGAGTGCATCACCGGATATTATCGATTTCTATGTATCAAAGGGCTACCCGGGAATAGTTATTGAGGGTACGGGACTGGGACACGTGTCAACTGAATGGCTCTGCAGCATAGAGGATGCCGTAAAGAATGATGTGACGGTTGTGACAACCTCACAGTGCCTGTATGGGAGGGTGTGCGACCGCGTCTACGACACGGGAAGGGATATGTTGAGGATTGGTGTAATAGAGGGAGAAGACATGCTGCCCGAGACTGCGCTTGTCAAGCTGATGTGGACGCTGGCGCAGACGCAGGATGGGGATGAGATAGCACGCGTGATGCGCACCAACATAGCCGGCGAGATCACAGGGAGTACGCGTGATGAATGGCTTTTATGAATAAAGTCGAACCATTCAGGTACATCTCATTTTCTTATAAAATAGTGGCGCAGAAGGTAACCGGTATAACCAGATTACAACCAGATGGTGCAGTGCAAACGCAGTGCAGCAGTAATACCATTGAAGTAATGTAGCATCTTTGTTGAATAGTCAGCGGTTCTAACATTTTCAAGGGGATTTTTTCAGATTGATGTAGTGGTTCAGCAGCAAATTCCATCCTGCGGGAAAATAAGTATTGTTTTTAGAACGAGTCTTTAAAATTAGTGTAGGCTGCCACCCGCCGTATGGACGGGTGGCAGGTACGGATGTTGTTAATCAATTCTAATTGTTGAGGATATCGTCCTCAAATCCTCAAACACCATCAGGCAGGTATCGCTCCGTTTGATGTTATGGTCACCTTCTTGGCAGGCCCCAGCAGTTCTTTGGCAACCTCTATGGCAGCCATTGAGTCGTATATGCCAGTGTCGCCAACCCTTCTCGCGTTGCGGAGCAGTTTCATCTCAACATTGTATTTGAGGGCTCCTATGGCAAGTGATCCGATGCCATATATTCCGGGTGCAATCTCGACCTTGTCGTGCCGCGCTTCCACCCCTTCGATGCCGGCTGGCGGTACCGCGTTTATGTCTGCCATTATCTTGATCGGCGCGAGCGTATTCACGATCGATTTGGGAACTATCTGCACTCCAGGTTTTGCGGTCGACAATACAACATCAGCATCTGCAATCAGATCTTTTACGTCCGTAGTTTTTCCGAGGTGTCTTGCTTGTAATGTAACACCATTGGCGTTTGCAATTCTACCCACATTGATCTCTGTCATCTCCTGATCGCTGGATGAATCGGTTTCAACGGCGACTACATCGCACCCTTCCTTTGCAAGTATCACTGCTGCAGTGCTCCCTACGGGTCCTGTGCCGCCGAGTACTACTACTTTTCTACCAATCACATCGCCAATTTCAACCGATCTCATGGCATCTATAACTTTCGCCACCAATGCGGCTGCCGTTGTGTTGGCTCCCCTTGGATCAACCACTACCGACGCCTGGAATGGCGGGAACATGGTTTCCTTTATCTTGTCAACTATGGCATCTGCCATGGCCATATCCTGCCCGCCTACGAAGATGCTGGTATATTTCACGCCGTTGTGCCCTCTGGAGAATATCATATCCTGCACCAGCCTGGTTACTTTATCTGGTGTCATGCTGGCATAAGGTATGATGTGGTCAAACCCGGCATCTATGGCCATGTTGATATCAAAAGGGCTTGCCTGCTCGTCTGTGTCGAGCATGTACAGGACATACTCTTTCTCGCTTCCACCTTTACCTCCCTTGATGGGCTTTATCGTGATGTTGAGCGGCTTAAGAACATCTGCCATATAGTTGGCATCCGCTGGTTGTGCAACTTTCTTCTCAATTGCTATTGCTTCAACATCAGCGCCGACTTCTTTGAATAACTTCGTCAATCCCTCGAAGTGCTGCAGATCGCATATGTGGACGCAAGTCACTTTTTTACCATTGTGCTTTCTGGCGTTATCGAGTATTCCGCTAACCATCCATCCTTCTCGGACGGTTGTTCCGACGTATTTCTCCTCCCTGCATATCTCATCCTCCAGGTACTGCCCCCAAGCAATCATGTTCTGAACGTCCTGTTCGTCTGCCCTCTCCGGGTTTTTGGTGAGGATACTGTTGACCTCTTTGGTAATCGTATCGAGCACCTCCAGTTTTGGAGTTATCGTGGACTCGATATACGCTCTGGCAGCATCAGGTATATCCACAGGCAAAACCATTATCTTGTTTTTCTTCATGTACTTTACAAGCCGATCGCTCTTCATGAATTCCTTCATGCTGCGGTTTCCTAGCTCTTCCGTAACCACGCTGGGTTCATATTTTGCCACAACACCGCTGACAAAGTCACAGTACTCCCTAGAGAAGCTCTTGAAAGGTGACTTCTTGGTTGGATGAAACATCCATTTCTCATCATATTCCCTGGCTACAAGCACCACCTGCAGCTTTTTGTCTTTAAGAGGTTCTATTTCTAGGACTTCCATATTTTATACCTCCAACTACATACTTAACAACAGGAAATATATAGTTTACGTATATTGATTACCAAGTACGTATGTAGTGTAGGTTGAACATATATATAGTAAGTAGGACATACATATAGTAAGTTTAATATACATTCAACCGTAGAAGTATGTAAACTATGATTTTTGAGGTGGTGTTTATATATGGATTCACGAAAAATACAGAAAAGCGCAAGCGGAAGTTATATGATTACACTGCCAAAGCAATGGGTCAACCGGGAGGGACTTGATAATGGGGATACTGTCAGCCTATCAATCGAAAATGACGGGACAGTCAAGATATACCCACCGACATATAAGAAAGAGGAAGCCAGACGGGAATGTGTGCTTTTATTAGAGGAATACTTCAGCCCCACCTTGATAGATAGGGCTATAAAGAGCTGCTATATGCAGGGATGCGACATAATCAATGTGGTATCAAAGAAGGTCATCCAACCAGAATGGAAGGGGCAGATCAAAAACTCCATAGTTGACTTGATTGGCACTGAAATATTGGAGGAGTTCTCCAACAGAGTGACGATAAGAACGCTCGTGGACCCCAGCAAGTTCCCGATGAAGACAATACTGCGCAGGATGCATACATTGGCGGTGACAATGCATCAGGACGCCATAGATGCGCTGCTTGGCGGCAACATGGCGCTTGCGCAGGACGTAATCAACAGATCAAATGACGTGAACAAGCTGTACAGGCTTACTATAAGGCAGCTGACCATCACCACAATCAATAGGGATGTGGCCATGGACATATGCTCATCACGCAACCTGAGGGACTGCGTCATAGTAGTACTCGCATCAAGGGACATCGCGCGGATGGCATACTACTCCGGAGATATCGCCATACAAACATTGGAATTAAACAACAGGGAGTTCAGCCGCGAGATAAAGGAGGGGCTGCTGAACATGTCCAGGCTTGCGAAGGAGCTGCAGGAAGATGCTCTTCGGGCATTCTTCAATGATAACTTCTCGCTTGCTGACAACGTCATAAGTCATATGGAGGATATGAGGGCCATGCAGAGGGAAGTTGATAAAGCCATATTCCGTGATGTGAATGATGCCCAGATGGCGATAATACTGTCCAAGGTGAGTAGGAATATACGGAGACTTGCATCATATTCATCCGCGCTGTCAGATGACACGCAGATAAGACATTCTCCGCACATAGGTGCGATAAAAGGGGCCGGGAGATCAGGCTTGATGGCGGATCAGGCTTGATGGCGGCTGATTAGGAGCTATTGGCAGACAAGAAATGGCAAGCATTATATTACTGCTTGCACACAATTTTAGAGCGCATTAGGGGGACCCTTCACATGCAATATGAAACAATACTCTACGAGACCAAAAACAAGATTGGGTATTTGACACTGAACAGACCGCACTGCCTGAACGCAGTTAACGATAGGATGATAGAGGAACTCGAGGCATTCTGGTATGAACGGAAATATGATTTGAGGGCAAGAGTGATAATACTCAGCGGTGCAGGTGAGAAAGGATTTTGCGGGGGACTCGACATGAAGGAGACCGGGCCTGCCACATTTGGTCTCAGCCCAGGTGAGGTGTACAGGTTTCAGATGAAGTTCTCGAGACTGATACTTGCCATGCGGCAGGTGCCCCAGCCGATTATATGCGCCGTTCACGGATCTGCAGCAGGCGCAGGATTCAGCTTTGCCATGGCATCAGATGTGCGCATCATAACTCCTGACGCAAGATTCAACGCGGCATACCTGAACATTGGGCTCGGCGGCGCGGACATGGGAAGCAGCTACCTTCTACCGCGCCTGATCGGAGCGGGCAGAGCATACGAGTTTCTTCTTACCGGCGAATTCATGAGCGCAGATGATGCATGCAATCTCGGATTTGTGAGCAGGATCGTGCCGCGGGACAAACTCATGGAAACTGCGAAAGAGATTGCCAAAATAATGGTATCAAAGAATCCAATAGGGTTGAGGCTGACCAAGGAAGCGATAAATCAGAATCTTGATGCAGCTGGACTGGAGCAGGCACTTAACATGGAGGACCGCAATCAGGTTATTTGTATATATACCAACAGGCTGGGAAAATAGGGAGGCTGGGAAAATAGGGCACTCCGTAATTTGGTGAGGCAGGGCATAAAAATAAGTATGCTCCGGCGGGGATTTGAACCCCAGTCGCAGGAGTGCCCCAAACCCGAGCATTACCTCCTTTTTATGATAAAACCCGTAACTTCAAAGTTTTTGAGAGTCCTGCATGATTGGCCGGCCTACACTACCGGAGCGCTGTATATGGTGGCATTTATTCTTCGTTCCGTGTTGTTGCCAACGCTATTTTAAGTTATTGCTTTAGGATATCATATTAGAATCGGTTATTGGACATGGCTATTGGCAATGCCCACAGTACGATTGGCTATTGGCAGCCGCTACAAGCATAATTAGTTATTGACGCTTCTATGAATGAATCATACGGCATCATGATTTTTGCATTTATCCCGAGCTCTGTGCTCTGCTATACTTTGAACTTTGACAGTATGATGTTGATAACTCTGTCCAGCTCGGGAGGCGCGTCAACCACAACCTTTTTCATAACTTTTCCAACCAGACCGGGCTTTGACTCCTTTCCAAGCTCCAGGACCTCGTATCCCCGGTATTTCAGACGCAGCGTTTTGCCGTGTATTTCCATTAGCGCTGATATTTCTTTGATTGCCTGCCGTCCCTCCTCATCACCACTCTCTCCATCATGGTGGAGCTGCGGCGCGCCGCCGAAAATCTTTGCATACCTGTAAAGCCTGCGTGCACTCCGTATATCAATGGATATATCGTTTCTAGATATGGTTATAGAGCCAAGGCTGCCTCCATCCTCCTTGAGCGTCAGACTTACGGAGCCACTGCTTATATTATCCAGAAATCGTATTGGATCCATATCCATTTATTTCATCTTTTTCAGTGGGGCCGCCCTGAATGATACGCTCCCTGATAACGTCAGGTCATTGAAGCTGAGTTCAGCCTCCATCTCTTTGTCTGCAATCTCACTGACAAGATCGGACAGACTAGGCACTCTAGCGATCACTTCTTTTAGCATTTCATTAACATCTTTAATCGCGAGGTCAACAGTTTCCTTTATGGGATCCACGACTTTTTCGGTCAGACTGTCGAGCCTCGTACCTATCTCGTCGACGCCTTTAAGTATGGTGCTTATGGGACCTTGCTGTGCATCATCCTGCTTATCGTTCATAACTTTATCTCACACTCCTATTTATCCTAGTTGTACCTCTATTTATTATGCCCCCTCTATTATGGTGGCGAAATATATCTCTTGCTGTAATAGCATTTATACTCTGCCCAAGTTCCTCCTCTTTGTGGGGCACCACAGCAACACAGAAATCTACAGAAGTTTAAGGTGCCCAACCACGGCATCAAGCTGCGATGATTTCGCAGGTCCAATGCCCAGAGCCGTCACCGTGCCAGGGGGCACCTCGGTAAGACCTGCATCCACAACAATTGCACAAGGGATTTTCACCTTTCTTGCTTTCCTCTCAAGCCCCCTCAGCTCTTCCAGCGTGCCTACTTTAAGTGCGACCTTCTTCTGACCGCTGTTCATCCACCTCGAACGTTCAGTTCTGCCCGCGTTGTTGTATGCGAGTATTGCCGCATGAGCTGCCTGAACCGCTGTTTTGCCGCGAGAGAGTTTTATATCATCTCTGACGACTATGCACTGTTTGTACTCCTCACCGCCGCCCAGTATGCCCATCACCAAATCACTCCCACACTCTTTATAACCAGTTATTTCATATGTCTTATCTAGCTATACTCCAAATATGTTGTGGTATTCATAAGAAATTAGCGGTATTGATGTCATGCAGGAATGCGATGTGGTTGTTGTGGGTGCAGGACCCAGCGGGAGCACTGCTGCAAGATATGCGGCAGTGCGAGGTGCACGCGTTCTTCTCCATGAGGAGCATGCAGAGGTTGGTGAGCCCGTGCAGTGTGCCGGCTTGTTCAGCGAGAACGCGCTGAAGGCATGTGACATAGAGCAGAGTGAAAGGTGCATTGTGCACCCCATAAGAGGTGCATTCATATATTCTCCCGGCGGAAGGGAACTTTGCATTGACAGCCACCGCGACATCGCATATGTCGTAGAAAGGTGCCTGCTCGACAGGCTGATGGCAGACCGCGCCCTTGATTCCGGCGCAGAAATTATACTAAAATCACACGTCACAGGTGTCGGTGAGTATGACGGCGGTGCCCGCGTAGTCAAATTCAACAACGGAGGAGAAATCCAGTACGTTCGCAGTAAGGTCGTCATCGGGGCGGACGGGGCGCAGTCCACGGTTGGCAGACTTGCAGGTCTTGATGCTCCCGGGCGCATGCTCTCGGGCGTACAGTTCGAGGTCGCTTATGATGTGCGTGATGAGAATTTTGTGGAAGTTTTTCTGGGCAGCGAATTCGCTCCAGGGTTCTTTGCATGGAGTGTACCGCTCACGGACAGCATAGCACGCGTTGGCATTTGCTGCTACAGCACCACTCAGGGTGAGGCGGTTAAAAATCTGAGGAATCTCATCGAAACGCACCCTGTAGTTTCAGGGCGCTGCAGGGACTCAGTACTTGGTTTGAATATGGGGGGCGTACCGCTTGAGCCGCCGGGAAAGACGGTGGGAGATGGAATTATGATTGTCGGCGATGCGGCAGGGCATGTAAAGCCGACTTCAGGCGGCGGTGTTTACATGGGCGCAACATGTGCAAAGATTGCGGGAGAGGTTGCCGCTGACGCTGTCGGGAAAGGTGACAGCAGTGCGAAGGCTCTGGCAGGCTATGAGCAGGGCTGGCGTAATGCCGTTGGACGTGAACTTTCTATCGGTCTGAAGCTCCACGACATATTCAGGAATTTAAGTGACAGGGAACTCGATAAGGCAATCGAAGCGCTCGGCGACGAGAGTCTGATGAGGCTGATAGTTGAATATGGAGATATGGACCATCCATCCATACTGATAAGGAAGCTGCTTATGCACAGGAGCAGTCCTGCCGTTTTCAAGAGCCTTGTTAAGGCATGGTTGAGGGACAAGGGATATAGAACAACTAGTTGAAGCATATCGGTAGGGGCATCATACTATGGATCTGACTCGCAGGGAAGTGTTGAAGTTCATCGGATTCACCGCGCTGTTCAGCATTCTCCCGCTCGGTCTGCAGAAGATTTTCAGCGGTGGCTTCACAAATATGAACGTTCCAGGCTGCGGGAACATGCGGGCCTCTGACATAGCCAACATAGACCTTGATGCTTTTCTTGCATCATGCTCGCGCTGCGGCGTCTGCGTCAGCGCCTGCCCGTTCGACGCCATAAGATATAATAGCATGATGATGCCTGCGCTGACTGACGAAACATGGAGCGCATGTCCAAGCACCCGTAGATGCCAGTTCTGCATGACAGCATGCCCCACCGATGCGCTGTTCAATGCATACCGCAATTTCGATAAGTCCGGGCTGGCGGTAAACAGAATTGACGGAGGGGGCAGTTGATATAACCTGATCGACCTATGCAGTCAAACAGAAGTGTGAGGAAGCTTTACATTGATTCATCTGCTCGTTCGGTGTCATTGAAGAAGTTCATCAGCGAATATCCAATACGTTCCGGCTCAACATCGATAAATTCGTGACGCTCTTCGTACGGAAACAATCCTGCCACCGAGTACTTGCCGAGTATTTGCTCAGCAGGGCCCGTATATCTCGCATCTACAAGGATGCGCACACCATAATCGGTGGGGCTGCGCACTATTCGCCCCAATGCCTGCCTCACTTTGCGTATGGTTGGTATCTCTATTGCATATTCCCACCCATTGCCGTTAAATTCATGGTCGTATGCTACCTGGATGGCGCGCATTCTCTCATTCAGTGCAGGATATCCAACCCCAACTACAGCTACAACTCTGGCGCGCCCGTCTCTGTAATCGAGGCCTTCGGACAGCGTTCCCCAGAGGTATGTAAACATCACTGATTTGCCCCCTTCCTCACCGATCTGGAAAAACTGATCTCGTATCTCCTCTGCTCTTTTCCCTGCTTCGTCCAGGAAAATCTTAATTCCCCTATACTCATCGGATTTGAAAAATATCTCATGATACCGTGCAGCCTCAGCGTTGCTTGGGAATATTATGAGCACGTTTCCGTGTGACTTGTCTACAATCTCTCCGAGTACATTACATGTGATGCGTATGATATCGGAATCCTCACGGTTCTTTGCGAAAAGAGGGGGTGTGGGCACGGTCAAGGTGAGTCTGCGATTCTCGGGAAAGCTGGGACCATAGCTGAATTCTGTCGCGCCTCTCGTTATTCCCAGCGTACTCCTCATTACATCGAACGGCTGCAGGGTTGCAGACATCAGAACTGCGCTGTGCACGCTCTCTATCAGCGGATAGGTAACATTCTTGGGTATGCACATGAACAATTCCAGTCTTGCTGTTATGTCTCCGCCCGGCTCCCTCCTCACATTTATGACAGGATAATATGCTTTTGTGCCTGCGAATTTAATGAATTCCAGCATAAAGTTTGCTACAGCCAGTGTGGAGGAGGTGCGCCTTGTCTCGGTCTCCCCTTTCTTGAATCGATCCCTGAAGATTGCCTCGATCTTTGTTCCAATGATGTACGTCTTCTTGAGAAATTCCCTTGCCTCACTGGAATCGATCTGCCCGTATAGACTCTTGCTTACCATATCCTCGGTATCTTTCGGGTCCCGTATTATGATGTCATGCCAGTCACTGCCCACGCGCTCCAGTTCACCAAACTCCAGATGCGATATGTACGCGTCGTGCAGGGCATTTCTCAAAGCCTCTACGAATCTCCTGACATCATCTACATCAATCGCATTTGGCATCTCAGACCGCATGCTTTCAAGCTCATTGAGAGCGCCTTCAATTACCTTCTCAGATATAGTTCTGGATGCATGCGATCTTGCCGAAGATTCCACGTTGTGAGCTTCATCGAATATGAGTATGACATCTTCGATACTCTTGTCAGCCCAGTTCAGTATGAACTGCAGTATCTCAAAGTTCAGCACGTGATGGTAATTGCATATCAGGAGATCTGCGCTGCGCATCTCCCTTTTTAGCAGTTCGTACCCGCACATTCCATGTTCTTCCGCCTTTGCGCTGACCTCTTCTGCGGTCCGTACATCAGCGAAAAGCCATCTTCTAAACTCACTCATAAACTTCTCGTCTGCGCTGAGAACTGCCCGGAGGCTTTTACATTCTCGCCTCTCAGTCTGAGAGAGTTTGCGCTGCATCATCTCTGTTTCTGCGCTGAGTCCGTCGCGCAGCCCGAGTTTACTCTCATCCGACGTCTCGCGGTATTCCCTCTCTAACCGCCCTATCTGCGCGTTGTTTCGCTCGATATCATTTTGAAGCTGCACTGCCTCGTAAGTATTCTCTCTGAGCACGTCGCACTCGTCGTAGCCCTTGTTCTCCGGGCACATGTGCAGTTTACCCTTCAGAACAATTACCTTTACGGGCACTGCAGCCCTTATCTCACGCGCCTCCTCTATGAATTGAAGCATTTGCTGATGCACATTTGTGGCTATAACTACCAGTTTGTTGAGTTTTTTACCTACATCAAGCGCCGGAGCCAGAGAACTCAGAGTCTTTCCGGTACCACAGGCACCCTCAAACAGAACCACTTTTCTTTCAATGAGCGCAGAATGTATTCTCTGCATCGCTTCGAGCTGATTGGGATAGAACTCCTCCTTTGGGAAGTACTTCAGGAAGTCCTCTGATATTTTTGGCGAGTTCGTGCTTTCCACACTCCACCCAAAATAAAATCGATGCTGCAATTACCGTGATACTTCATTAAAACGCTTTATGAGGAAATCCATGTCCAGCGATACCAGGAACCAGCCGGCTCTGGGTCCTGATTTAGATCCGAGCAGAGATATGTATATTGCCCTGAACAGGTTTTTTGCATCCATACCAGTGGATTCTGCTATTCTGTATATCTCATCATGCAGGTCTTCGGCGGTCCACTCCTTCTCCAGACTCTCTGCCAGTTCTCCAAGAGCAGTCTTCTGTTTGTCTGTCAGCGACTTTGCAGAGGGGGGCATCTTTTCCTGCACGCTGAATTTTACAATGTCTGGCGCGAACTTCTTTAACCACTCCTCTGCGTTACCAGCTCTTCTCATGATATCCTCCTCATCACTGGTATCATATCCGCTTCTCTGGAGAACCCCTTTCAACTGCTTGAAATCTCCCCTTGCAATCTGAACGGCATTGACCATGTGCCTGAAGGGCACGAAGCCCCTTTCGCCGGTGTGCAGTTCGTCGTGTTCATCAACGAACTTCAGCATCGCAAGTCCAGGATCAAACTCGATGTGCTTCTCGGGTTTCACGCGGGTTATTAAGTATCTCAGGGCACCGGGCGAGAGCACCTCCACCATGTCCTCAACTGATATCGTCACACCCCTTGAACTGCTCATCTTGCCCTTACCCTTCAGCAGTATATGCTCGAAAGGTATCGGGTAGGGCGCCTCGTATCCGAAGATCTCTCTGGCAAGGCGCTTGCCGCTGTCATACGAGCTTCCTGCTGCTGCATGATCCTTACCGAAAGGCTCCACCGTAACGCCAAGTATGCCCCAGCGCGCAGCCCAGTCAACACGCCACGTAAGCTTGCCGCCTCCCTGTATGGGTACTGTTCCACTCTGCCCGCATTCGCAGGCATACTCTACAATCTCACTCTCAGTGTCGAATCCAGTGACTCTGGTGGTTGTAAGTCTCCCGCAGTTTTCGCATATAGGATTGAAGGGATACCAGTCAGCAGGCGTAGTCTTGCCGGAAACACTATCGATTATATTTGCAATTTTGTCCCTCGCGGAGAGCGCCGTTTTTATTGCACCATCGAAGGCACCGCTCTTGTAAAGCTCGTCAGCCTTGTAGGGCTCGATATTGATTTTAGCTTTTTCAAGTGATTTCAGGAAGGGGTGCAGGAAATGCTCCGTATAGCTGCTGCAGCATCCGAACGGGTCGGGTATTTCCGAGATAGGGCACCCGACATACTTCTCGAATGAACCCGGAAGGAAATCATACACCCTGCGCAACGGATCGTATGTATCTGCCACATATATCAGTCTGGACTCTGCCCCCAGCTTCAGAAGGGACTTATGCACCGCTTCGGCTGTTATCACCTCTCGCAGGTTGCCGATGTGTATATGACCCGAAGGTGTTATGCCCGTGGCTACCACATTCTTCTTATGGCGCTTCATGACATTTGATGCGATAACATCCTGCCATGGAATGGTAGCATTCTCTTCAAATTCCATCATAATCATCCTAACATCAAGCGCTCATCCGAATACTAAATGTTCAGGGGTGTATCAAAATCTTAACAAAATACCGTTTATATGTTAGTCTATGTGCCAATCTATGGGCTATATGATAACCTATATACTTGTTGTGGGTTAAAAAGAGGTCAGCCACACATAATAATACTGTGATATTGCACATATTGCATACGAGCTGTGCAGTGCGGTGGATTTAAGCGGTTTAAGTGAGTGAGATCAACATGGGTGTTAGGGGAGAGGGCGTTAGAAGGGAATTTCTGGTGGTTAGCAGCACAGCTACTACGACCGGCGGTTTCAGCCTGAAAGACCTCCCAGGTTCAGCCGGCAGGATGGATATAGTATGCAGGTGCGTCAATTCAGCGTTCTTTCTGTCGCACGATATACGGAGAGATACAAGACTCTGGCTTCTGCTGCTCGGAGAGCCAAATCCCCCGATCCTGATACGCTTTGAAGGCAGTGAGCTGAGATATCTCAGCCCGGATGAAAGAAGCGCAGCCTCGCTGATAAGCAAGGCGCTTGGAAGGCAGAACATCACCGAGCATGAAATATTGTCAACTCCTGGCGTATACATACGTAAAGGGGACATGAAGGATGTGCTGGAAGGGTGCGGTGACGGCACAGATATAATATATCTTGTTGAAACAGGCGAGTGGATAAGAGAAATTGAGATGGGTGATAAACTGATTTTCGTGCTTGGCGACCATATGGGACTTGGTGAAGAATATGAGCGGCTCCTTGCAGATGCCTGTGCAAGAAATGTAAGCGTCGGACAAAAATCACTGCATGTGGACCACTGCATGATAGTAGTACATAACGAGCTTGACATTCGCAGGACCTTGTCGAAAGCAAAGCTTTCGCCTGTCCCGCGAAACTCCGTTTCGCAGGATCTGAAGGTGGAGATTTGAATGCAACATAAGGGTGGAGTAATAAGCGATGCTGGATTGGTAAAGGTGGTACATAAATGAGTGACACTATCTTCAATCGGATACATACCATCTTCAATCGGATACTGAAAAACAGGTTAACGATGCAGGACATAAGGTATCATGATGCGAGAAGTATTAATGAAGGGTAATACGTGAGAGAAAGAAGGATAATACGTTAGAGGTATTGGAACTGATGGCGCAGAAAATGGCTGATGAGGACGGAATACTGGAGATAGCACGGAAAACAGTCAGCGAGGGCCCTATATGTGACCACTGCCTTGGGCGCCAGTTCGCAAACCTTTCCACTGGTATGAGCAACGATGAGCGGGGGCGCGCAGTAAGAATCATGCTGTCGATGCAGCGGAATGAAGCGCTGGCGTTAGACCATGGTAAAGACTGCTGGGTCTGCAACGGGCTGTTCACGGAACTCGATGTGTGGGCAGAGCGTGCGGTTCAAGAGCTTGAGAGCGTGGACTTCGATACGTTTCTGGTAGGCACAATGATAACCGGTTTGCTGGCTGAGAACGAGGAGGTGTTGTGGACTCTGTCGGGAACGACGTTTGCCGAGTTGCTAAAGTCAGAACTCAATCGCGAGGTTGGCAAGCGGATATGCAGCATCACCAAAAAGGAAGTCGAATTCAAGCGCCCCGATGTAGTCGTTATCATGGACATAGAACGGGAGCAGGTCAGGCTGGACATAAACTCATTGTTCATATACGGCAGGTACAGAAAGCTTGAACGGGGGATTCCGCAGACGCGCTGGCCGTGCAGGGAGTGCAGAGGCAAGGGATGCGAGAAATGCAATTACACTGGCAAACAGTATAGTGAATCTGTCGAGGAACTCATAAGGTCATCAGTCCTGGATTTTTTCAAAGGAGAAGATATGATACTGCACGGCGCGGGGCGTGAAGATATAGATGCGCGAATGCTCGGGAGCGGGCGCCCATTTGTAATGGAGATTATATCGCCGCTGATACGTCACGCAGACCTTGTAGAAGTAGTGTCCAGAATAAATGAAGATAATAAAGGTCGTGTGGAAGTTTTGGACGCCAGATACGCTGACAAAGAGGTCGTCAGGCACATAAAGAGCACCGAATCGGATAAGGTTTATAACATTTCAGCCACATTTAAGTCTAAAGTAAACAAAGAAAAACTTAAATCGACCTTGAGAGCATTATCAGGGATTATCATCAGACAGCAGACCCCAACAAGGGTAATGCACAGACGTGCCGACCTGCAGCGCAACAGAAAGATACATGAGGCTGCATTAATATCATTTGACGATATCACCGGCACTCAGGCAGTCATACAGTTGCGGTGTGAAGGAGGACTCTACGTAAAAGAGTTCGTCAATGGCGATATGGGTCGTACGGAGCCTAGCATCAGTAGCTTGCTTGGAATCGATGCGGCAGTCAAGGAATTGGACGTAATCGAAGTAAGTATGGATCTAACAGGTGAACGGCAATGGCAAGGTCTAGAGGCGAACGCCGGAAAACGCGATACAAACTGAAAAAGAGCATACGTGAGAGGGGACTCTTACCGATAACCCGCCACGTGAGGGAATTTGATATGGGTCAAAGTGTGCACATAAATATAGAACCAAGCATTCATAAGGGCATGCCCAACCCCAGGTTCCACGGTAAGACCGGCAAGATTGTTGGAAAGAGAGGCAGGGCATATATAGTTGAGGTAACCGACGGCAATGCCAGGAAGGAAGTAATATCACGACCGGTACACCTGATACCCCAGAGGTGAATACGCTATGATAGTCAGAGAAGTTCTTGCCGAAGATATGCTCACATATGCTGAAGTCAAGAACATATTGAGCAAAGTTAAGAAGGGACGAAGCAAGGATGAGGGGGAGCTGCCCTACGGCATGCGAAGGGTGATAGAGCACGTCGAGACATTCGCAAAGATCGATGCCAAATCCGCCAGGAAGCTCGTTGGAGAACTAAGCAAGCTGGATAAGGTGCGCCCTGACATAGCCGTAAGGATAGCCGATATAATGCCCCAATCGAATGATGAGGTTAGATCAATATACGCCAAGGAACGGTTCACGCTGAATAATAAAGAACTTGAAGAAATACTTGATATTGTAGGCAAATACATAAAGTGAGTTTTGGGGATCTGCTGATGCCGTACAGTAATGCCAGAAGAGCGAGAGAACTCTACGTATGGATTCTTGATTACCTGCCGCACGGGCATCCGGATGACACCAGACCGCTCTACCAGAAGCACCCGCTGTTGCAGGCGGTTGGAGAAGAAAACTTCATTCTAATGGAACTCGCTCCCAAAGAGGATACGGTACCCCAGCAGTACGACCGGGCGTATATAGGAGACGGAGAGCGCGATGTGATAGACCACGTCAAGCGCAGGCTCAGGTATGATGAACTTACGCACAATGCCCAGATAGAACTCCCATTCATACTCAAGACAATTGTTGACAAAAACGGGGAACGATTCATCAAAGTATACAACGAATCGTATCCAATAACAACGCGCCTTCACATGCTGAGCCTTCTGCCAGGCATAGGTAAAAAAACGCTGCGGGAGATACTTGATGAACGGAAGAAGGGTCCATTCAAGAGCTTCGAAGAACTCTCAGAGAGAGTCAAGACAATACACAATCCAGACAAGATAGTGGCGAACCGAATAGAGGAGGAGCTGCAGGACGAGAACTGCAAATACCGTATATTCACGCCGAGGACAGGCAGCCCCTGAAAAGCTCCCAAACCATTCACCAAAGATAATAACTACAGCTTTTCTCATAATATCATTTTATCTGAAACATCTGGATTCCGGGCGGATGACGATGTCCCGCGAAACTTCGTTCTGCAAGATATCTCTGAAGGCAGAGCCTTCAGATATCCCGCAAAACTATGTTTTGCAAGACTTTGCGAAATCAGATCTTTCGCAAGACAGTCGAACTGAAAGTTCGACAGGCAAATAAAAAATATGACCGGTGGCAGTGGTATCATGCGCAGGCGCAGTAGAGGTCAGCATTTTCTCAGAGACGAGCGGGTAATAGAGCGCATCGTGGAGTATGCTGGTATAGGCAGTGAAGAGACCATACTCGAAATAGGACCAGGTTATGGAAACCTGACAGATAAGCTGGTTGAGAAGGCTGGAAGAGTCATAGCGATAGAAGTGGATAAGGATTTGTTCGGAGAACTGGAAAACAAGTACCGTGGTAGAGATAATATTGAGTTAATACATGCCGACGCGATGAAAATAGATCTGCCTGAGGTGGATAAAGCAGTTTCAAACCTGCCGTATTCCATATCGTCCAGGATTACATTCAGGCTAATCGGGCTGGGCTTCAGGCTGGCAGTTCTGATGTACCAGTACGAGTTTGCCAGGCGCATGACCGCAGAATTTGGCTCAAAGAACTACGGCAGATTGTCAATAGCCGTGAACTACTATACGACGCCAAGAATACTTGAGGTAGTGCCGCGGAGCGCTTTTTATCCGATGCCAGAGGTAACGTCTGCCGTGGTTGAACTAAAACCGCGCAAGCCGCCGTACAGCGTCAGGAATGAGGATTTTTTCATGGATTTTATAACTGCGATATTCACACAGCGCCGCAAGACCCTGCGAAAGGCGCTTCTTAAGACGGGTCATATGCTGCCCCAGTTAGATATAACAAAAGCGCTTGATGATATACCTGAGGACTATCTTAAACTGCGTGCAGAACAGATACCCGCCGATAAGCTGGCAGAAATATCAAATATCATATACTGCGTGGGCTGAACTATTCGATATGTGGGTGAAATATCTCACGTTTGCCAGATACATGTATAAAACACTGCGTGTTTTATACGGTTGCGGAGCTTTGCTCCGCAAGCAGTGTGCAAATACGTGCAGAAAAATAGATACAGAATGACACCCCAGTTGGAGTATTGGTGCTATGGCAAGAAAAAAGACAGAGCGGATGCTGATAGAGATACTGCGGATACTCAGTAACAGCACTGATCCGCTTGGAGCCAGGGCTATCGCAGAAGAACTGATGAAGAGGGGGTATGATGTGACCGAACGCGCTGTGAGGTACCACCTTGCCTCACTCGACAGTGCTACGCTTACCGTCAAACACGGGAACTACGGCAGAAGCATAACCAGTTTCGGATTGAAAGAACTTGAGGACGCTCTTGTGGAAGACCGTCTCGGCTTCACGATAACAAGGATAGAGGAACTCATCTACAACACGGTATTCAATCTGGAAGAGGGCGGCGGCATGGTGATCGGCGACGTACTTATAGTAGATAAAGGCCTGTTTGACCGTGCCGTTGGCATAATAAAGGAGGTTATACAGGCAGGGTACGCTGTGAGCAATCGGGTGAAAATACTGGAAGAAGGAGCTGGGGGCAGTATTGTCATACCTTTCGGGAGGGTTGGCATAGCAACAATATGCAGCATGACGGTGGACGGCGCGCTGATCAGAAGCGGAATACCAGTAGATATGAAATACTCGGGCACGCTACAGATACTTGGCAGCAGCCCAACCGCATTCACAGATCTGATAGGATACAGCGGCACATCAATGAATCCAACCGAGATATTCATAAGCAGGGGCATGACGTCAATACTAAGTGCAGCCAGAACGGGCAGCGGCAAGATTCTCGCCAACTACAGAGAAATACCTTCCGCAGCAGTCGATGATGCAAAGCGCATAATCGAAAACATGGCAGGTATAGGTATCGACGGCACCATAAAGATCAGCGAGGAAGAAAACCTTGGAATACGTGTGAGTGGACGGCATGCCGGCATAACCATGTGCACTGGAATTAACATGATTGCCGCAGTCCTGGAGGATAATTCATCTGCGGAGATATACGCCATGGGCGCCGCCATTAACTATAACGAGATGCGCGAGATAGATAAGATATAGCTGGATGGAAGTGGCGTTTCGTTCTTTGCGCGCTTCACATACTTTGTATGCGGCGCTGGAAAACGTCAGGGTGTACGTAAACAGGTCAAGTTATCTAAAAGCAAAAAATAAACTGATGGAGGTGATGTAAATGGGCATGGTATCATATCCACTACGAATACCGGAGGACATTCTTCCACTGGTGGAGCTGCGCACCGGGGAGATGTACGTGGACAAAAGCACTACAATGAGACAGCTTTTTTACATGGGGGCTGCAGAGTACGTGATGGACTTATACGCGCGCGGCAGGATATCTCTCAGCAGTGTTTGAAAAACGTAGTTTTTCAACCGTATAAAACACGCAGTGTTTTAGACATGCTGCAGTCATGCTGAACAAGAGCGTGTATGACGTGATCAGGATGGCCAGGGAGCGCAGAATAGAGACCGGCGCAACCAGCGAGCAGCAAGAGATAAGCGAGGAAACAGCGAGAAAAATCAAATGATTTTTCTCTGTATTACAAAGTTGTACTTTATAATACAGCAAGGTTGCTTGAGAAAGAATAACATAGCGGTTGAAGTATAAGGAAGATAAAAACAACGTTGGTAACAAAAAGTTTTAATAGGGTGTTTAAACATACTGTTTATACAGGAGCCAGAGATGTTTGCGGAACGCAGTTCCGCAACAGTATGAAAACCAAAGGTTTTCAGACATGTTTGATGTTCGCTTCAGAAGCAAACTATGCATTCCCAGCAAAGACGCGCTGAAAGATATGGTGAGGCATGACATCTCGCCCTGGAAACTACAGGAGATAATTGAGGATGGATACGACTACGAGGATGCAAGAATGACGAAGGGAGAGGTTGGCCGGGCAATCGATCGGAAGAATCAGATCGTCTTCACCAAGCTCGTGCCCAGCTACTCATACTCTCTGGACGAGGAAGTGTGGTTAATAAAACATGTCGGAATCAAAAATAGATGAACTAAAGAATCTTGAAGAGGGGGGATTAAAGTGCCCTCAGTGCAACAACCTGTGTGAGCGCACCGAGATCGATGTGGAAGGATTGAAAGTACGTGGTTGGAAATGCGCCAAGTGCAAGTATGAGCTGCTCAGCCCAGGAGCGCTGGAAAAAGCCTACCTGTTCCTGCAAGCTAAGAAACACGAGAAAGTGAAAATCTCGAAAAGAGGCAACTCATACATGATAACCATACCAAAAGCAATTGCAGACGCACTGGATCTGGCGAACCATTCAGTGGCAGAGGTTTTTCTTGAAGATCAAGATACGATATCGGTTAAGATATAGGCGTATTGTGGCGACATCCACTACTAAAGATAAAATAATACCAATAACGATACCCAAACTCAATTCAATATACGTCATTAAAATGCTCCGAAATTTACTATTGCTCTACTTTTTCGATTTTGTATCCTTTCAGAGCTAACTCAATTTGCTTGCTCACTGGCACGCCGGTTTTGTCCCTTAGTTCTTCCATGTTTTTCACTATATCCTCCTCAATGGTAAAACATACTTGTCTTTTTTCCATTTTATCACCTCAGTTATAATAATGAATATAATTGTGTTTAAATGTTTCTCGATTAAACCCAATTGAACAACATGAGTTTAAGTACAATCATCATTTTCAAAGAAGTGCCATGAAGCCAATTGCGTAATACATCCACCTGCCCAGACTTCAATCTCCCTCACACGACCAGCAAAATAAGGCGGATACAAACCAGATCCCGGCTTAAACGGGTTAACCGTTATAGTTCACCAACATTACACTTATTACAACAGCCTGTAACATCGGTAATATTCAATACGAAGAGGAGAGCATTATGTGATCAAGCCGAGCATTTTGGTGAATGCAGCGAACCGCATGCCCACCTGTTATGCGAGTCCGTTAGCTTTCATGTAAATAGTATGCTTTATTTAGCCTTTTCTATGGATTAAAATGTGGCATTTCTTCGATGGTGTCTAAGCATTCTTCCAATGATAATTCTGAAAAAACCTCCCACCATTGTCCTGTATGTCTCATATACGATAAATTGAACCTGTGTTCATTAACATATTCCAATCTGGCAAAGCCATGATCTAAAAACTCCTTAATTGCATTTGGATCTGTATAATGGTATTTGGCATAAAAATAAAAGTAATTCCGCCACCATTTTGTAAACATATCTTCAATATGATAATACTCTTTATGTGAGGGGCTGGGGATTATATGTTTAGGTTTTAAAACAGTCCTAATATACTCACCACAAATGCTCTTAATCCTGTTTTTTTCTACCTCAGGAACCTTTGGCTTGGGGGGATTATAATACCAACCTTTTTGTGACATAAATCATTATCCTGCCCTTCACATGCCCATATATGCTACCGGTGCCTTTCATGCGACGTGTATGCCCCCTATGCTGTCTGCTCTAGACTTTTCTTGATGAACTTTTTCTGCTCTTCAAAAGTCATGTGTATAAATTTTTTACTTAATTCGTCCCTTATCTCCCTCATCATTTTCACTGCATCAAATTTTTTATTCTTCATAGGATATCACCTCCTGAGGGCTTCTTATATCTATTAGTGGATAGCCCATTTTCAAGTTTACCGCATTGAAGCCTCTGATTTTATTAATGTTGACTATGTGTTTAAAATTCCAACTCACAATCAGATCTACATTATGAACTGTAGCGATGGCTATATGCTGTGCATCTGCAATTTTGTTTTCATCCAATACACCGTCAGATACGTATCCCTTAGCCAAGGTTGTTGCTTCATCGGTTAGTTCAACATACTCTATATTTTCTTCTGGTATTTCTTTAAGCACACCCTGCACATCGCTGGGTGCTTTTTTCAATTCAAGTTTGGTGATCTCTGAGATTACTGCTCCAAGCTCCCCTCTCTTAAATCTTCCAACAAGCATCGTTGAAGCATCTTTAAACTCCTCGTCTAAATATCCCCCGATGACCGACGTGTCTATGTATACTCTAAACTTCCGTTTCATCATAATCCCTACGTGTTTACTTCACATATATGTGTGTCGCCTAACTTAGGCATACCAGACATTAATGCCATATATTCTATCATCTTGGTACGACATACGAAATCTATTTTGCTTACACACCTTCATGCTTGAACTTCAATCTTCCTGAGATCAAAGCTATCATTATTCTTATGCTATCACTCACACATAAACATAACGTGAGCTGTTATTCTGATGGGAGCATGAAAGCGTATAGAAATGTCTAGAAGTACATTTAAGTTGGTTGCACCTGATAGTTAAGTTAGTATGGCAAGGTGATAAGAACATGGCTAAAAAGTCAGCAGTAGGCCTGGTGATGGGAACATATACTGATCCTTGGCCACCTAATAAGACAAAGGGGAAAGAAGACATATTGTTGCATAAATATTATAAAAAGATGTTAGAAGATCCTGAAATTAGGGGAACTATTTATGCAGAAGTACATGTTAAACCTGTGTTTGAGAGTGAGACCGTGTCAACTGAAATAAAAAGAGTTGATGCTATATTTATTCCTGAAGGAAAAACTGGCGCTCAAACTCCTGATTCTTATAATGTAAGAATAGTGAAATTCAGGAAGAGATCTAAGTCTCCTGATGAAGATATTGAAAGAGGATTCCTTAACATGATAAAGGATAAGAATATTGTTTTAGCGGAAATCAAAGATAAACTGAATTTCGAAGCAATCGGGCAAGTGCTGAGTTACGAAGTTCTTGTTAAAGAAAACTATCCTGTCAACGAGATACAGAAGCTGATAATCTGCAAGCAGAGAGATCCAGAGTTGCTGTCCACATTGGAAAAATATGGGATAGAATTGTTGGAGCTGCGGTAATATGGTAGAGATGATGAAAAGTATTGCGTACATAGGCGGTGGGACGAACCTGTGGACAAAATGTCCAAAATGTATGAGATATTATAACATCTTTAACCTTTATCTTAAGCAGAAGCCTCCTTTCATAGTAACTTGTCAAGACTGTGAACTAAATTTTGTAGTAGATGAAGTTCGTTTTGAACGAGAAGTAGTGCCGCCATCAAAAAAAGACACAGACTTGGAAAAAAGGACTGAGCAATATCTAAACGAACTGTGCTTCAAAGAACATGAGGATTACGAAAAGCAGTACAATGTTTCAAGATATTGGATCGACTTCGCATTTGTAAACGAAAAAGTTGCTATAGAGCCTGGCGCTGACTACTGGCATGCAAAAGAAAGAGATGCGGGGAAGGAGAACGCACTAAATGAGAGGGGGTGGAAGGTTCTGTGGTTCAATGAAGATGATATTAATCAGGATGAAGATAGGGTTAAAAGAATGATACAAGAAGCTATTGCAAAAGAGAGAGGGAGGAACTAGGAGTTTAGACGTTCAGCCCTTTCATTTGGCTGACAACTGTTCCTGTTATAGATAGGAGGGTTGCAAACAGTGGTAATGGTAGCAGAAGAAATAGTAGTGATGGCGGTAGAGGGAATAACAAATAATCTCGCAGCAGCAGTCACTGCAGTTGCAACAGCACTCTTAGCAATAATAACTTGGGTGTGTGTCAAAAAGGTAAGTGAGCAGGTAGATGAACTACGTAAAGACAGAGAAAGAGACAGTGTAGTAATCGCGATAGCCAAGATAATAGACCCCATCATGAGAACTCTATATATGAATGGGGAAACTATATCTGAAATAAAGAGTGGGAATATAGATTCTTTAAGATATTGGGGGCCGAGTTTAAAAGGCGATACGGGTGCTGAAAAAGATTTTATTAAAAGACATAAGGAGCTGGTTGAGGACGTAGCAGAATACCGAAAACAGGTTGGAGAATATAACTCTAACCTAGGAGAAGTAGAAAAGGATATCAAAGAAAAAGTTGAAGGGTGGATAGAGACTTCCGAGGAACTTGAACGATACATCCCCAAATTTGAAGCGGAATTTGGAATGAAAGATGGCAAACAATGGTTAAAAAGAGATGGCGTCCCAAAACTAACAAGATCAATATTGGGGGAAAAACATAGCCATATTTACATTAAAGATATCTTTCCTAGATTCGAGAAAGAACTATTGGAAATAAGGGAATGCGAGGAAATAAAAAGCGATATAGATACGATAAGAAGGATGGCAAACGAAATAGAGGAGTTCGTACAATCCACTCAATTAGATACAAGATTAGCCGAGAGGAGGGAGAAATACATGACCCAGTATAACATATGGGAGGATAAACTAGAGGCGGTAAAAGATGACAAAGTTAACTTTATCTGAGTCGCACCCTCTGACAATCTTTAATAGAGTGCAGAGAGACAAAAGAGAGACAAAACGAGTACCGTTTCTCAACGATCAGTCTTTCTCCCTCCGGGTCGATTTTTATCTTCACCCTCTCGCCCACCTCAAAGGAAAATGCAAGGTCTTTGAAAAGATAGTGGAGGACTTGCGAGACATTAAGGTCGTTGCGGGTAGCGAGGGGATGTTGAACCAAATAGAGCAATACTGTAAAAATAAGTATTAGGAAGAAGGTTTCTTACCTTGATGCTGCAGCAAGTAGACCTCCGAGTGTAAAAAGGCTAATGAGAAGAGTAACCATGCCCGTTGCCATATCCTGTTGCTCTTTGGCAAGCTTAAGTTGATTGATATATTCAACGGTACTATTTAATGCTCCTGTTGGATTGTTTCTTTCAAATTCAATACAATCCCTTCCATAAAGGAACCCTCCTAATGGAACTCCCTTTTCTACAAGAGGTATTATTAGTTTTTTATCTTCAGCATAACCTACTTCTTGATTGACGAATTGGGATCCTCTTCCTTTTTTCGTCCATAATACTAGAGCGCATTGGCTATCATTAATTGCGTTTTTTATTTTGTCTGTTATAAGGTTGTTTGGCTCTCGATACCATTCAGCAACATAGCACCCAATACATTGATTTCTAAGTGTAGAATCGAACCAATTCACATATTTCATATCCTCGGGACTCGTGCAATGGCTTAGAAAAACTGTGTATGGCATGGATGACTCACCTCCCCCTTATTTTATACCACCACTCACACATAAACATAACGTGCCTATTTTCCGGTTTGAAGTGGAGAAATAGAAGGTTGGAGAAAGAGTTTTACACCCCTAAACCTTATACCCCAACTCCCTCAACCGCTCCCTTACTAATTCCTTAATGAACTCAGTAACACTACTGTACCCATATTCTTTGCTTTCGATTACAGCTTCTATTTTTTCAAAAAGTTCCTCTGGCAGTGAGACTGTCCTGTATCTTTTTTTTGACATAGTAGCTTACTCATGCCTTACAGAAAAAAGCTTAATGAGGCACACTTAATTTATGGGTAACATTTTTATCCGATTGTACCATAATTACAATGTGAGCGGGCAAAGACGGATCTGCAAGTTAATGTGGAAGCACCTAAACAACTATGTAGGATAAAGCTCCATAAGCTACTAATCACATATACATCATCAAACTAAAATATATTATGTTCACTATTTCCAAATGGATAGGTTACATATGGCAGATAAAGCACACAGAAAGATAGCACTTACAGCACTCATCATAATTCTAATTCTTGGCTGTTTTAGCGTAGCTGTCGGCGCTGAGAGCATGTCGGTGAATATACCATGCCGCATGAACAAAATCCTACGGTGAAGAAACTCAAGATGTCCAGCCAATCAAAGCAAACTCTGATGAAAATGAAATATGGAGCAAAACCTTTGGAATGGGGGGGCAAAAGAATGAATAAAAAGTACGGTTTGATAAAACTTGGAATGGTATTGATGCTGCTGCTAATGCTGGCGATATCAGCATATCCTGCATCAGCCAGCGAAGAATGGACGAAGGAAAGTGGAATCCGGATAGATGTAGGCGGAACATACGACAGCAACTATGCATACATCTCAGATGTTGTGAAGATATCCGGCGGGTACAGGATGTACTACACAGGCTATGACGGCTCAACACTGCGTATATTGAGTGCAACTTCCTCAGATGGTGTTTCATGGACTAAGGATAGTGGTGTGAGGCTTAGCCCTGGTGGGGAGTTTAATGTTGACGCTATAGCCTCTCCAGACGTTATAAAGCTCGATAGTGGATCCTATAGGATGTATTATATGGGGGTTGCTGGAGGTGCACCCAACCACTACATCCTCAGTGCAACTTCTTCTGATGGATTAACATGGACGAAAGAGAGTGGATACAGGTTAACAACTGGGGGAACCTATGACAGCGGGCAAGTGCACAATCCCGAGGTAATAAAACTTGATGATGGCACGTATCGAATGTACTATTTCGGCTCGGAATCGGGTAGCAGTGCATACCGAATCCTCAGTGCCACATCTTCTGATGGTCTCACGTGGACCAAGGAGAGCGGCGTTCGTATAGAGCGTGATAGCACATCGGATCAAGTATGCTATCCTGATGTCATAAGACTATCAGATGGATCTTACAGGATGTACTACTCAAAATCTGGTGGGAACATACTAAGTGCTACATCCTCAGATGGGCTGACATTGACCAAGGAGAGCGGAACAAGAATAAGCAAAGGCGGAACATACGACAGTACTGCATATGCATCAAATACAATAACATTGGACGATGGCTCTAAGAGAATGTACTATTCAGGCTATGATGGAGGCTATTACAGGATACTAAGCGCAACGTTACCATCTCCGAATCCTACCTGTTCCAGTCAGGGAGGGGATGTGTGCCCTAATACTGAGTATTGTAGTGGGGCATTTATAGCGGCTTCTGATTCTGATAGGTGCTGCCAGAGTACTTGCACGCAAACATATAAATCTCCGCCTTCAACCTGTCCTGAAACATATGTTGGATACCAGAAAGTTGTATGGGACGGGACGGACTGGGTGTGCTCTAGCTATCCAGATTGGGTCAAGTATATGTATATGTATACTGGTGCCGAGTGCACTGTGACACGAACGTTTACTGCCCTAGAGTCGGGTGATATTATGGTTCAAATAGAGCCAGGTGTAGATAAAAGTGGATGCGGCTATGCAGTAGTTGTTTCAGGTCCGCACGGCAGAACCTTTAACACAAGAGGTCCAAGCAGTCCCGACACAGGTCACGCATTCACTGCAAGTGCAGGTGAAGTATTCTCAGTCAGCACGGATTATGAGTTTGATGCTTTGTATGTTTGGTCTAAGGTTCAGCTTGAAGCAAGCGTATCCCACTCACTCATAAAGCAAAATGGAACATTTGTTGGTTTTCCTCTGGGGGCTCAGGATGCCGATTTAGACGGATACTATGCTCTGTCGTCTGGGGGAGATGATTGCAATGATGCCGATGCAAGCATTCATCCCGGTGCAACAGAAACCTGCAACAACAAGGATGATGATTGCGATGGAAGCACAGATGAGGGCCTGACGCAATCCTGCGGCAGCGATGTTGGTGCCTGTGTAGCAGGAACTAAAACATGCTCAAGTGGGGTATGGAGTAGCTGTGCTGGTGAAGTAGGATCAACCACTGAAACATGCAACGGTATAGATGATGATTGCGATGGCAGCACAGATGAGGGTCTGACACAATCCTGTGGCAGTGATGTTGGTGCCTGTGCATCTGGAACGCAAACTTGTTCTGCAGGATCATGGGGAAGTTGCGTTGGCGAAGTTAAACCGACTACAGAGGTATGTGACAACAGCATAGATGATGACTGCGATGGACAGATAGATGAGTGTTTAAAAGGAACAACTACAGTGGCTCCGTAGAAATCCTCCCAGAATAAATTGAATATTTTGTTTTATATATCTGTCTATGTTGTGGATGATGAATTTTATCTTGATTTCTTTGACCTGATTTCGGTATCCTCTGGATCTAGTCTCTT